>NZ_CAKKLN010000005.1:0-522968 GCF_918698065.1 Peribacillus sp. Bi134
GCACCCGTTGCTCCTGTGGCTCCCGTTGCTCCTGTTGCCCCTGTGGCTCCTGAATCTCCTGTGGCTCCCGTAATTCCTGTCGCACCCGTAGCCCCTGTAATTCCTGTGGCTCCTGTTTCCCCTGTGGCTCCCGTTGCTCCTGTGGCACCCGTTACTCCTGTTGCGCCGGTAGCTCCTTTGGCTCCTGGATCTCCCGTTGCTCCTGTAGTTCCCGTGGCTCCTGTAGCCCCTGTCGCACCTGGATCTCCTGTTGCTCCTGTAGCTCCTGTCGCACCCGTATCTCCCGTTGCTCCTGTAATTCCTGTTGCCCCCGTTGCTCCTGTGGCTCCTGTATCTCCCGTGGCTCCTGTGATTCCTGTTGCTCCCGTGGCTCCCGTCGCTCCTGTAGCTCCCGTGGCTCCTGTAGCTCCTGTTGCTCCCGTTGCTCCTGTTGCCCCAGAATCTCCCGTCGCTCCTGTAATTCCTGTGGCTCCTGTAGCTCCTGTCGCTCCCGTGGCTCCTGTAGCTCCTGTTGCTCCCGTGGCTCCTGTAACTCCTGTTGCTCCTGTTGCTCCTGCTGCCCCTGGATCTCCCGTGGCCCCTGTAATTCCTGTAGCACCCGTCACTCCTGGATCTCCCGTGGCCCCTGTAATTCCTGTGGTTCCTGTCGCTCCTGGAT
The DNA here is from genome assembly GCF_918698065.1 of Peribacillus sp. Bi134. Taxonomy (NCBI): domain Bacteria; kingdom Bacillati; phylum Bacillota; class Bacilli; order Caryophanales; family Bacillaceae; genus Peribacillus; species Peribacillus sp. Bi134. Next base: position 659 of record NZ_CAKKLN010000005.1, read on the forward strand.
CTCCCGTGGCTCCTGTAGTTCCCGTTGCTCCTGTCGCCCCTGGATCTCCCGTTGCGCCTGTGATTCCTGTTGCTCCTGTGGTTCCTGTCGCACCTGGATCCCCGGTGGCTCCTGTGATTCCTGTGGCACCCGTAACTCCCGTGGCTCCTGTAATTCCTGTGGCTCCCGTGACCCCTGCGACTCCTATAGCACCCGTCGCTCCTGTCGCTCCTGGATCTCCCGTGGCCCCTGTGGCTCCCGTTGCGCCTGTGATTCCGGTTGCCCCTGTTGCCCCTGTTGGCCCTGTTGGCCCTGTGGCACCCGTCGCTCCTGTTGTCCCTGTAATTCCACCAGCTATCGCATTAAAGCTCTCTGGACCAACACGCGTTACATCTGTATCAACTGAACCAGTAATGTTACGAACAAAAGCTGTATATACTAAAGATCCTGAACCTTTGGGGACATTGTAATCTGCAGCTGAAAATGAGTACTCATGCGGTCCGGCCTCAGAGCCATTAAGTACAATAGTCTTAATACCGGTAAAAATTGTATTAGCATTAGGATTGGTCCCTCTAACAATTTTAATTTCAATAGAATTCACAGGAACACTGGCTTGTGGATTTACTCTTAAGGTGATGATCCCATCAAATTGAACACGAATCATTGAAGTTGGATTTGCTTCGCTAACATTAAGGCCAACTTGTCCAAAAAATTGATAAGCAGACGAAGTGGGAATATTAATGGAGTTAGCATAGGAAGCATTTTGAGATGTTATTTCATCAAAAAATTCTGGCATACTTTGTTCCACCTACTTTTTTTATAAAAATACAAATGAATTTAATTTTCTCCAAATACTAGGTGTTTTAATTTGGCTTTAGAACCTTATAATACTTTATGAAATTTGCAACAACAGTGAAACGGCACAAACCCTTTGTCCTTGTAAAATACCCTGTGTTATACAAAAATAAGGAAAATATCAATCTGTATTTTTTATTTAGTCTAAAGATAATCAATATTTTTATAGAGCTATTCTGCCCTTAAATAAGGGTATTTTTTTCTTGGATTGCTGTAAAAAAAACTGAAACCTACATTATGTAGTTTCAGTATTCATAAATTCTCGAACGAGTAAAAAAACCATTAGCATTCGTATTTCTTCTTTTTCCAGTTTTCTGCATGGCTAGTGGAATCATCCCCATTTTTACGATTAAAAGATCCAAATTAACTTTTCGAGAAGCAAAAAAAGGCTAATCCCTTGGCGTTCAAGGGATCAGCTTTTTTCCTTTTTTTCGATACTCTTAAAGTATCTGCGGTTATAGTCGATGGAAGGGTGATCTGGAAAGTAATCAGCAGCTAACTCATTATGCCTTTTTGATTCCTCTAGCTTGCCGATGCGGTCAAAACATACGCAAAGCTGAATGTGCGGCAGCCATGTGTAACAATTCCGCTCGATAAAAGGGCTTTTTGTTTCAGGTATTTCTATTTGTGTTGCTAGATTGTACCAGAATATGGAGCGTTCATAATCATGTTGCTCCAAATGGATGTATCCGAGCCGACAGCAGATTTCCCCTCTTGGTGTATCGTACTCGAAAGACTTTAAACAGCTCTGGACTGCTGAAACCCAATCTTTAAATTGAATATGGCAGTCCGCCAACTTGCCGCATGCTTGAATGTTATCCTCACTCCATCCTTTACCCTCTTCAAGAAATTTACGATACCACTTGATGGCATCATCATATAAACCATGGTCATTGCATTCATTCGCATAGTAATATTTGTCGCGCGGTGAAAAATCAATTCCTGATTGAAGGACATTCTTGTAAATTCTCAAATTACGATCATTAAAGCTTTTTTCCTTTTTATGATGTATGGCAATATCCGATTGAAATGTGAGTCCGGTTACTTCAAGATACTCATGAACGAATCCTATCCATTGAAAGTTCTTTTCCCGTTTTACGAGCCGGTTCCGCCTGGAACTGAAGCTGGGGTTTCCATTCCCATCAAAAGAAAGATGATAAAACATCATGACAGAATCGAAGTGAGGAGGAAGCTCTTTTTTCAGGGTTGAAAATTTCTCCTGATTCTCTTCAGTTAAAATATCATCCGCATCAAGCCAAAATATATATTCTTTTGTCGCTTTAGAAAAAGCGAAGTTTCTCGCAGCCGAAAAGTCATCGATCCATTCAAAATCATAAACATGATCAGTGAAGGCTGAGGCAATTTGTTTCGTGTTATCTTTTGATCCTGTATCAATGATGATAATTTCATCGACTAGTTCCCTTACAGAAGCAAGACAGTTAGAAAGTGAATCTTCTTCATCTTTTACAATCATGCATAAACTAATTGAAATCCCGCCCATTAAACCACCTCCAATAACAGCATATTAGTTTCTGCCTGCTATAGTGTCTGGAGATAGCGTAAGTATGACCTAATTAAATTCAAGACATGACCAAGGAAAATCGTCAATTGCAGGAAATTTAAGATCTTTTTTTGCAAACGCATCTTTTGTTGCAATTCCTTTGCTGAAGGACTCTATTTGTTTATAATTTTGTTTATATTTGTAAACACCAAATGTATGATTATGTTAATGATCGTACATTCAAAAGGCCGCCAATTGGCAGCCCTCTTATGGCGCTAAAGCATCCATTAGTTTAAGTATAATACTTCAAAAAATTATTGAAATTGTTCAAAAATGAATTGAACAATACAGTATAAATTTAGTTCATGGTTAATAAACAAAATAGACAAATCAATACAAGATATTTGATAGGGGATATGTTTTTTCTTCTTAAAGGCACCTGTTTAAATCTCAATACTTAACACAAAAAGTAAAGATATCATGAGAAAACAAGTAACTGTTTCTTTCATAGAATACAGTCTACTTGATATTCCTATAAGAAGCCCTCTCCCTACTAAACACTCCAACCTTAACTCGTCCGAACATCTGTTAATTGAAGAAAGGTCTTCGGTATTATATAAACTTAAACACCAAATAAAAATGTTCCTAAAATCATATATACAAAAGGAAACATTAATAAGACCGAATTTAAAATGATAGCACCAAGCGTCAAAACATCCTTTTGTATTTTATGTGCTTTTAAAGCGAAGAAAAGACCAATAGCACAAAATACTAAAGGAAAAAATATAGGCAATCCTTGTATCTTTTCGAGTGTAACAATATCAAACAGAAAATTCACAATGAACATTAGAGGAAAAAGGAATAACAAATAAGAAACAATAATAAATGTCTTTTGAACAATGAGCTCCTTTGAAAAGTTATGTTTCTTAAACTTTAACATAAAACAAGTTATATTTGGGTCGATTTTCCATCCCTTTATGCAACTAACCTGCCCCTTTAGCTCCATAAGAAAAAGAGCTGCAAAAGCAACTCCCTTATTAGAAGTAAAGTACCTTGTTATCTGAATAAGTAGTTACCTTTTATTTCTCGTTTAATTGCTCTAACCACTCTATAAACCAATCTTGAGGTAACTTTACTTTTGAGAGGTCTAAGTTCAGCAATTCTTTTAATGAGTAAGTATTTACCAAAAATAAATCCCATTGACATTCAATATCTCGTGCTATTCCAAAAGCTATTTCATCAAATTCATTAAATTCTCCAGCTTCATCTTCCTCAAAAGCCATTGTGAGGTTATCACACCACTTAATTAACTCATATTGTGAAAATCTGTTTTCTTTTCTACATACGGTATTTAACAAGTTCTTTAAGTTTTTGGACGAGAATGGAAAATCTATAGTGGTTTCATTCCAGTTCCAATTCATATAAACATCCCCTATATCAACTGAATTACTTACTATCCGCATCACCTTTCAACTCTCTATTTTATAACATTTTCTTATTCAACTAAACTGCCCCGTTAGTTCCATAAGAAAAAAGCTGCCTTAAAGACAGCTCCGGTCTTCAGCTAACGCACCCGTTAGTTTAAGTAGATTTCTTCACAAACTTTTTAGTATTTCAGTTAATACAGGAATGCTACCCCGTTACTTGAAGAAGAACATGTATATAAAACTACCACAGTGCACTTCCCAACAAAATCATGCCAATAAATCCATATACAACAGTAACTCCCAAACCATACAAAAATAAGTTATCCTTTTTAAATAGTCTGATCAGTTCAAAGAAAGAAATTACAATCCGTATAACCAACAACAGTCCAAATATACTTAAAAATGACATTCCAATAGTCATTGGAATCTCTGTCACTAACCTCATACCATCTGACTTATCATTTGAGACTACCCCAATCCCCATTCCAATATAAATCCACAAAAATGACCTCAATATCAATGTAAAGAATAAAATGTAATAACGATGAACAGTAGGTGCCAAAGAAGAATCCACAGACGTTATCCATTTTATAAAATACTTGATACATAACCTACACGAAATAATAGGATGTAACCACGCAAATATAAAATCTGTTTCATCGTCCTTAACATAAGAATTCTTTCCAAATGTCATTTTAATTATATTTGATTCGTTTTTCTTCTTTTTCTTCCTTTTCATCTTCAACAACCAATCTAATAGTCATAGTATAATTCGATATTATTCAATCGAAATTATATCATAAACGAGAGTAAAACTTTTTCTGTGTTAGCGAACGAGTCATTTATGTATAAAACTACATTAAATCACTTGTTTCCTTCTTCCACTAACCTGCCCCAATAGTTCCAAAAGAAAAGAGCTGCCTTAAAGACAGCTCCGATCTTCAGCTAAAGCCAACCATTAGTTCACTAAGAAAGGTAATTTCCATTTTACCCCTTTAAGGGTATGGATAGAGTATCACTCAACAAGCTGATCCTCAATAAAATGCTCACTCTTGATTACCTTTCCTTCCTTATTTTTATCATAAACATTGTATTCTTTTTGTGTTTCAGCATCTGACCAAATTATATATGCAATTAGATCATTCTTATGATGTTCTAGCCGATCTGTATTCATGTAACTTTCATCAAGCTGCCAGTCTCTTGGCAAATCCTCACTTTCCCTATAAAAGGATATATCAAAAATCCTGTTTTTTCCTTCCATTACTTTTATTTCTTCTTCAACTGGATGTTCCATACTGTATTTTTCAACTATTTCTTTCAATTCTATTAAATCTTTTGGTGGATTTAGAATCATATAATGCTTTTTAACAGTCACCTCTTCTTCATCCTTTTTACCAAAGATCTCTTCTGTATTTTCAATTTCGAAAATCTTTGTTTCCCCACTTGATTCCTCATTCTTTATACATCCAATTAAGTTTAATGGAATTAAGAATATACAAATCATTAAAACTATAATTTTCAAATTAACTTTAATCACTCAATTTCCCCTCAAATGGTACATCCATTTCCATTACAGTAACAAAGGGCTTATATTTGCCATTATATTCATCATAATGCTGTAAGACAAACCAGGAACGGAATCCTGCTAAGTTGACATACTCCTTCTCAACATCTGGCCGATCCAACCCAAAATGATCATATAAACGAACACGCATGACTCCTTTAAAGTGATTATTCTCTACAGAAAAATCTTTTACGGATACCGTATTCCCCCAAGTATCATTTACTGTAATTGTAAGTCCACCTACTCGATCACTCCAGGTGCTAAACGTCGGATAACTAGCATTTCTCTGTATCAAATTATAAAATTCATTTGTATTCTTTGTACTTTTATCCAACTTAAGTGCTGCCAAATTACCTCCATTTTTCTTTAGCTCATCAACTAAGGCATTTTTGACAAATTCAACATAGGCTTTCGTTGTTTCATGCTCACTTGCTTCTTTAGTTAAAGTCTGGTTTTTGTACTCTTTACCAGTTCCCTCTTTAAAATGATTAATCATATCTAAAATAACCTCTTCCATATCTCCCATGGAAAACAAGCTTGTTGTCATATCCTCGAACTCATAAAAGAGAATACCTGGGAAATAAGATTCAAGTAATTGGAATCTGAACATCCAGCTAATATCTTTTATTTCATCTTCTGTATAATCATTTGTTTTCATATCATTCGCTATATTTCCATTTTCATCATAGCCTTCTGGTCTATCTGATTGATAAATTTCTGTATCGGTAAAATCAGAGTACAACGGTCTCAAATCCTCATTATCAAACTTTCCATCTCCGTCACTATCTTTTCGGTCAGGGAAACTGGCTGGAAAGAAACCTTCATAATGAATTTTAACTCCAAAAATTTCTACCGTGAATGATTTTAATTGCCCCATTTCTTGCCCATCGGTTAATCCATCTCCGTCACTATCCTTCTTGTTAGGATCTGAGTAAATTATACCGTACGGTGTTTTCATTCCTTCAATTTCATAGCTGTCGTATAAGCCATCCCCGTCCGAATCTGTTTTATCAATTTCTACATCACCTGATATACCATTTTCGTCATCTCTTCCTACATCACCTACTGTCTTCGTTGCAAGATTGTTAAGCAGATCTTTATTTACATCATGCGTCCCTGAGTAGTCTATTTCCCTATTCCATAGCTCCAACCATTTTGCCTTATCAACAACCAGATATTCACCAAAGTGAGTAGTTTCCACACTTATTGTATTTTTACTTGTATCTAACACAGTGTTAATGCTTTCAAACATTTCCTCGTCTTCATTGTACCAAATGATGGCTAGATCATCTTCCAACGTGTCTCCGAGCTTCGCTTCATCAAACGTAAACTGAATGCTTGCTTTCTCAAATTCTGATTGCGTATTGATGCTTACAGGAGAACCAATAATACCGTGTAAATTAGTTGTTTTAATATTTATGTTGTTTGTGCTGCTAATTCTAGTCGTTTTATTAATATTATCCTTTGCACTAAACCCAACTTCTACGCTTTTAATTTCTGATTTATCAGGCTGAATCAATGATTTACTAATCGATTGTTTATAGAGTTCTTGTGAATCCTCGCTTCCGTCATTGTCGCCGTCTGCAGCATTCGGATTTGTCTTTAAAGCATATTCATCTCCATCACTTAACCCATCGTTATCTGTATCATACTTATTAGGTAATGAATCGAACTGATGTACTTCAAATCCGTCAGTTAAATCATCTTGGTCTGAGTCTCCTTTAATCAAATTTGTTTGATTAGCTTGCTCGTCTTTATTAATCAGGCCGTCTTCATCGATATCTTCATCTGCATCACTTATGCCATTACGATCTGAATCATATTTTGTCGGGGAAATAAATGATTTGACCTCATATTCAATATTGTCCTGCAATCCATCACCATCTGTATCCTTTTTAAATGGATTCATTCCCTCTAGGAATTCTATTCCATCTGTTAAAGTATCACCATCCGTTTCAGAGGTAGATTCAAAGAATTCTGTGTTAAATGAATAGCCTGCTTTTTCAAGTCCGAATAACACTTGTTTATATGCATTTTGATAGGATTTTGATGCAGGGACAGCTAGATCTTTTTCTAGAAACTCATTACCTTTTTCAGACATTTTACCAGCGTTATTCAAATGAGCTTTTAGTTTATTTCCTTTTTGATCTGCTTGATCGGAGATATCCTTTAAGATGCCGATAGCATTTTTATTGACAATTTTATCCGATAAATAAAAATTAAAGAGTATATCTGCAAGTAATACTTCAGTTGGTTCATTAAAATCGTTTTTTGTTACATACCCCCATAGACATATGGTTAACTTATGTTTGATTTCCAAGAGCCGATCACTTTTAAGAACCGACTCATGTATATACTCCTCTTGAACAGCTTGTTCATATTGGTTAATCAATTGTTGAAGTACATCAAGTTCATTAATATCTTTTTGTTTAAAGTCTCCGATTTCATCAAATTCCGCTATCAGTTTAGAATCAAACTTAGCATTAGTTTCTTTTATGACTGTCGCGAAACGCTTTAATTCATTTATTGCAATCTGATCATAGATTTTCGCAATTCTGGTGTCCTCATAGAATTCATATTCACTTAACCATTGTTTTACATTTTGCTGACTAGAGTTATTGCCCTTGGCAACCGCCGCTTGCCCAATTCCGCCGAAAATCATTGCAAAGATCAATAAAAAACTCAATATACTTTTTACTTTATTTTTCAACGTGATAATCACCTCTATAAGAATATTAATTTAACCTATTTACGATATGGTTCCCATCCAAAGAAATATTGTCAAAATCCTTGAGTTAACGTCATTAAATCAACGCCTTTACAATTGTAATTTTCTAATGCAACTAGTTAGTACCTATCAAAAGCATAAATAGGAATTTACTCCAAACGAAAATAATGCTGAATATTCTGAAATTTAATAAATCAGAAAGACACCTAGTTCATTGTCTTTTTAAATTAACCGAACATAAATAAATCTTTGATCCAATAGATTTTCGGACTGTAAACCAATTAATGAATCCCGTTTAGCTCCTCAACCGTTTATATGAAAAGTGTCAGGGGATGATGCTTTTTGTTCCTAAGACTGTGGCGAAAATGCAAAAAGCATTGAAGAGCATAAAATAAACAGTAACAGCTCTTATAGTTCCTTGAGGGATAAATTCATTTTTTCTCCTTTCCTCCCTAAAAATAATTTTTTCAACTAAGTATTAGTTTACAGATTAAAATTATGGAATATAAGGTAAAGATTTCCTATATATTTTTATCAGACTTATGAATTAATGATCTTATTTTAGAGATTGAACCAATATATAGCCAATTTTCTTTTAAGCCACCTTTTGATTCATATGTACTTTCCTTTTCCTATAAGAAAACCCCTTTAGATAACCACAAAGGGGCAAAGCATCGTAACTTTTTTGCAAACATCGCGACTTTATTCAAAATATCTCAGGTTTTATAAACAACGTGACTTTATTTTAGATACCACACTCTGTACAATTTTAGGGTTCATTTCTTTAGCCATTGCAGGTTTACTATGTAACCGATGAATGAACAAAAAAGACCTTCAATTGAAGGTCTTTACTCATATGAGGAACAATTTGGATAAAGGTCCCTCCTTAATGTGTCAATAAGACCATTTCTCATCATCTGTAACCCACTGATTTTTCTTTAAATCAAAGGATTCATAATCATCGTGAAGAGAAAAGTAGGCTGGCAATGTTATTGCTTGTCCATCTGCTTTTTTCCAGCAATCTGCGACCCAAGTAGCAAACGCTTGTTTTTCTGCAAGGTTAATTTCTTCTTCATTTTTTTCGTAGAAATCCCAAAAGTCTCCTGTTTGATTACCTAAAAGGTGGGTGTATCTTACATTTTCAATCATACCCTTACTACCTGCAAAGATAGTAGAATCCTTACCCTCGTTAAAGACTTCATTAGCCTGTCTATCCATTGAGAACATAGTAATGGATAAGTTAAACTCGGAAGGATCATCTACAAATGCTACAAAATCCAATAATTCCACTTTAGAGTAAATGGTGTATTTATGTAACTCCTTTATATTACTGATAAATGTTTCCGATTTTGCTTCAAGGTTTTCTTCGACTGACTTCATATAGCTGTCTACCGTATAAAGAGATTTGACTTCTTCATCTTCTTTGACTGTTTTTTCTTCATCTTCTTTGACTATTTTATCTTCAGAATTGGCTTTCTTGTTCTCCGTGTTTAATGCTTCACAACCCAATAACCCCAATAATAAAATAGAAAATAAAACAAGTGATGCTTTTTTCAAATATTCTCCTCATCTCTATAACTTTTCCATCATACTTCAACCAATTATACCAAACCTTATACCTAAACGATCTCCGAAGCATACAAAAAAGTACCCGAAAAGGATTCCAAGCAGGTCATCTTTACCAGAGGCGCTAATGCCGTTTCCAATAATCCATAAGAAAAGAGCTGCCTTAAATACAGCTCCGACCTTCAGCTAAAGTAGATTTATCATGCGATACACTCTATAAAATCCTCTCTAATAAATCCCCCACTTTTTCTGCCATTTCCTCTGGTGGATAAGGCATGCCATTTTTTAGCCACCATTCCACTACACCTACGTAAGCATTTGCAACAAATTCAACAACTACATCTTCGCTTTGACCAAAATTTTTCCCTTTTGTTATATCGACGTCTTTTTTGAACTCTTCGATATTATGCTGAACAAACCGGCTGCGAAAGTACGGAGCTCCTTCACTCACCAACATCGTCGAAAAAAATAAATAATTACTTTCAAGATATTCCATACAGTGTACAGTCGATTCAATCCAATCCATTTCAGCTTCCGTTTCACAAAGGTTAACCATGTTATTTATATGTTCTTCTATGATCTTATCCAACAGATCGAATTTATCCAAGTAATGAAGATAAACCGTTGCACGGTTAATATTTGCCCTGTCAGAAATATCCTGAATGGTAATGCTATCGAAATTTTTTTCTGACATCAATTCAAGAAATGCTTTTTTTATTGCATCTTGAGTTCTAACAATTCTTCTATCCACTTTTGCCATGTTATTGACACCATACTTTCACTGAGATAGTCAACAATTTTTATTGATTTGTTGTTTAAACATCAAAACTGATTAAATTAACGATTTATATGCCTTGTTTTGTTTATATTTATATTTTAGATTATAGACAGGTGTCGAGAAAACATCAAATGTAGTTTTTTTTACATGAAGGGATGATACGAAATGACAATTGAAAACAAAGTAATTATAATCACTGGGGCCTCATCTGGAATTGGTGAAGCAACTGCAAAATTATTGGCCAGTAAAGGTGCTAAAGTTGTTTTGGGCGCTCGTCGCGAAGACAAATTAAAAGCATTGACTGAGGAAATTCAAAAAGCTGGTGGACAAGCTGCTTATCGCGTCACAGATGTTGTTAATCCAGATGATAGTCATCAGCTTGTTCAACAAGCTAAAGACACTTTTGGTGGTGTCGATGTAATCTTCTTGAACGCTGGAATAATGCCTAATTCACCACTTTCCGAATTAAAAACTGACGAATGGAACAGTATGGTTGACGTTAATATTAAAGGTGTATTGAATGGTATCGCCGCAGTATTGCCAACATTTACATCGCAAAAGTCTGGACATATCATCACTACTTCATCAGTAGCTGGGCTTAAAGCTTACCCAGGCGGTGCGGTTTATGGCGCAACAAAGTGGGCTGTTCGTGATTTAATGGAAGTTTTGCGTATGGAATCTGCCCAAGAAGGTACTAACATCCGCACAGCAACAATTTATCCAGCAGCGATTAACACGGAATTGTTGGATACGATTACTGATAAGAATATTTCAGAAGGTATGACTGCGTTGTACGAACAATATGGTATTGCACCTGATCGAGTTGCCAATATTGTGGCATTCGCTATTGATCAGCCAAAAGATACGAACATTAATGAGTTTACAATTGGACCAACAAGTCAACCATGGTAATAATTACAAGATGAGATAAAACTAGCGCTATTCATTTTCTAAAGCTCAGGCTGTCGAGTAGACCTCGACAGCCTGGCACATTATACTTTGAAATTTATTCAGAGACAGGAACAAAGAGGATTTTAAAAAACTGATATTGTTTAAAAGGTCTGGATATTAATGGAGAAAACAGCTAAATTGAAAGTTATCTAATACCCTTAAAAATCTCCCCCTTTACGCAATTACAAAATGACACTGTACTGAAAGTAGGAGATCCATTTTATGACTAAACGAAATAACTTGCTGATTTTCATATTGACCATAGGAGTTTTCGGCATCTTAAATACCGAAATGGGGGTTATTGGGTTAATGCCCTCCATTGCTGATCACTTCAATGTCAGCATATCAAAAGCAGGATTGCTTGTGAGTCTTTTTGCTCTTACTATTGCTGTATCTGGACCAACGATGCCGTTATTGTTTTCCGGGATAAATCGTAAGAAGGTCATGTTACTTGTATTAGGAGTTTTCGTTATAGGAAACATTGTATCCATATTTACATCTAATTTTACCATTCTATTAATTGCTCGTATAATTCCAGCCTTCTTCCATCCAATTTATTGTTCTTTGGCATTTACAGTAGCTGCTTCCTCAGTAAGTAAAGAAGAAGCTCCAAAAGCTGTTTCTAAAGTATTTATCGGTGTATCTGCGGGTATGGTAGCCGGCGTACCGATCGCAAATTTTATTGATAGTGCCGTTTCGTATGAAATGGCGATGGCATTCTTTGCTATTGTTAATGCTATTGTATTCATTGCTACATTGATTTTTGTTCCATCTATACCTGTTGAGGAAAGAATTTCTTATGGTACACAACTTTCCGTATTAAAAAAACCTATTTTATGGCTTTCCATCGTGACTGTCATTTTATTAAACTCAGCTATATTTGGGGTTTATAGTTATTTTGCTGAATATCTGAAAACAGTTACGAATATGTCCCCGAATACCATAAGTTTAACGTTATTCGTCTTCGGTGGAGCCAGTATTATCGGAAACATTGTCGCAGGAAATTTACTTACTCATAGTGCCATTAAGTCTGTAGTATCTTTTCCTTTGTTATTGGGTGCTGTTTACATCATTTTATTCTTCACAGGACAATTTACCGTACCTATGGAAATTACAACTTTAATTTGGGGAATATTAGCCGGAGGAATAATGGCAAATATTAATCAATATTTGATTGCGTCTTCAGCTCCCGAAGCGCCTGATTTCGCCAATGGCTTATTTATATCATCCTGTAACGTAGGAACAACAATTGGTGCAGCTGCAGGCGGGTTATTTATATCAGAACTGGGTACACAATACGTCGTATTAGTAGGAATCCTATCATTGATACTAAGTTTGGTAACTATTTTTCTTAGAAACTACATGTTTACTCCTACACAACAACTATCTAGATAAGGAATAAATTCAACATTCTATAAAAGTTCCCTGTTCATTATTGCTTTATTTTCCCTGCCCTACTTTCTTTTATTGAATTTCTAGGGTGTGGAAAATTCTACTCTGGCCCAAGATTAGTAGCCGAAAAAAAGGAGGATATATTATGTCAAAGGATATAAAAGTTGCACTTGTCACTGGTGGGAATCGAGGAATTGGATATGAGCTGGTCAAACAATTGGCTTTGAATAGTTTTAAGGTCATTTTGGCAAGTCGGGATCCAGAAAAAGGGCATGAAAGTACGCAAAGACTTAAGGATTCAAATCTTGACGTGTCGTTTCTGGTAATGGATGTAAACAATCAAGAAAGCATCCATCAAGCTGCGATTACTGTAAATGAGCAATATGGAAGATTGGACGTATTGATTAATAATGCTGGCGTGTATTTGGATGAGAGTGAAAATTTAGTGACTATGGACACTTCCATTCTGGAGAAAACAATGGCAACCAATTTCTTTGGAGTTTACCATGTGATCCGTTCCTTTATTCCCCTCATGGAAAAGCAAGGCTATGGGAGAATCATTAATGTTTCCTCAGAATACGGGGCGATGAGCGAAATGTCATATCCAGGAGTAGGAGCTTATAAAATATCTAAATTTGCCCTTAATGGATTGACACGATTGGTAGCTGCAGAAATCAAAGGTGATATCAAAATAAATGCGGTCGATCCGGGATGGGCAAGTACAGATATGGGTGGATCATCTGCTCCAAGAACACCCAAGCAAGCAGCTGAGTCTATCCTGTGGTTAGCAACTATTGGACCTGAAGGACCTAATGGTGGGTTTTTTAGAGATGGAAAACGAATCGATTGGTAACATTACAGTTTAAACACATTATTCTGTGTTTAAGTGTGGTTCGATACAATAAATACCTTATCTTTTATCATCAATATTAACAAGGCAAAATTTTTCCTCGATTAAGAAAATGACCAAAAAAAGATCTAGTCCAATTGACTAGATTCTTTTTTTAATTTCTTCCCTTAATGATTCAATGATAGAACTTGATAAATTTGCTGGAAGAGATGAATTACCCTCAAAAACCCATGTATTAATTACTTCAAGATCTTCTTTTTTAAAAGTAATGCTATAATCTTTATATTTGTGAGTAAAATCAGCTGTAACCGATTCTTCACCATCAAACTCATCATCAATAATCATATTTTTTATTTCATATGGCTTCACGATGTAATCTCCTTTTTATCATTCTTGTATATAGAATTGGCTTTATATGATTGTTTATTCATTTTATTCACGCCAAAAACCGAAGGGCTATTTTCAGGTGATGAAAGCATTAAACCAAACAGCAATCAAAAAGTCGATATCAACATAACTTTGTGGTTATCTCTAAAGGAGTTATGTAGGTATAGTTGGGCTTTCTTATTTTCTTTTCTTCACTTCTACCCAAAAGGTTGTATAACAAAAAAACCTTATGTTTTAATTTAGGATGAAAAAGGTTACCTACATCAAACTGTAGAACCTCACGTCGATTGGAACTCCAGGCACTCGCTTTCCGCGGGCGGTCCGGGAGCCTCCTTTGCGCTTTTGCGCCTTTGGGGTCTTCTCCCCTCGACGCGCTTTTCCCTCAGGAGTCTCGCACCTTCCGTTCCAATCATACATTTGTCTACAAACTCAGTTACCTACATGTTTTTCTTTTCTTGACTCTTATTATCCACATAAAATGATTAGCTTCATGATTGCCTTCACCTAATCCTTTTATCACAATCGGCTAGATATGACTTCGTTTTTACTGAACTGTTCCGAGAAGGCATGAAATGAATGCTAAATTTCGGTGAAGAGTTTGCGCCGCCGTCCAGTTTCTTCAATAAAAAAAGCTCTGTAAAGTTTCCTTTAACAGAGCGTACCAACATATTAAAGTATTTTCACCAAGCCTTTTCTAGTACCCAAGCAAGCAATTTCCTGATAGCCTGATACACACTCTACCACTCTTTTTGAACATAAAAAATGGACTTTTTTTATTTAGCCTCAAACGTAATTTGATTAGGCTGAAAGCGACTTTGACTAATGTTTGTTCAGGTCTTATTACAAGCTTTTTACCTGAATTCTTAACTTGCGAAAACTCTTTTGATAGATTTTCATTATTAAGGATTTCTAATAAATCCACTTCCATAACATTGGTTTCCCCAATAAAGTCGGCAACATAACATAGGACTATTTAATGGCTTACTTAGGATTCCCCATCCCCACTATCAAAAAATGAATCAAATCCCCCATCAAGATCTTCTATTGCTTCTTCAACCATTTCCCCAACATCAAAACCATCCATCATCTCAGTAAGTAACATCGACCCTAAAACACCTACTGCTAATCCACCAACCATTCCAGGTATAGCGTTTCCTAATTGGGAAGCGCGACCATGATGATGGTTGGTGGAATAAGAGAACGGCTGTGTAAAAGCATAAGGCTGATCAATAGCTTCCGATATATATTTTCCAAGTAGTTTATGAAGATCGGCTTCATGCTCGAGAATATTCTTACTTAAATAAAACTCACGTTTTGCTTCAATTTCCTTGTAGCCGCTTTTACAGTCAACTTCCATCCAGACCCGGATACCTGATTCTTCATTGGCAAACCGCATTTCAACTTCATTTACCTGTCCCATGAATTGTTGAGTGGGAAAAAAAGCAAATTCCTGTCCATATTGGTCGAGTTTACCCGAGTTTGCTGTCTCGCGAAAACCTAATTGAGCCATTGCATTAAAAATGGATGTGATAGATTTTTGGGATTGGATGACCAGCCGGTCTACATCTTTACGATCAACTCCGCCCTCAATATCAAGATGTGTATCCAGATAGTATGAGACAGTTCCCCTTGAAATAGGTATATTCGTAGGTAGGACGTAATGAAACGGAATGACCTTACGTTCTTTGGGGTGAATGCAATCTCGATTAACTAATGGTATATGGGCAACTTCCTTAGAAACGCTTCCTTGTTTTAATACCACGTTCATCATCAACCGTACAGTCAATTGATTGATTTTCTGTTCCACTTCACCACCTTGAATGACTACCTCCCCTTGAATGCTATCTCCAGCTTGATAATTACGATTATCATATTGTAAATCTACAGTTGCTGCTCCTTTTCCTAAGCTTGCTAATATTTTCTTGAACATGCTTCCTCTTCCCTTCGTCAACCCTCTATTAGAATTCATATGTAAAATGGGCGTAATAAGATAGGACAAGAAATCTATTTGTAATTCATGAGATTTCTTAATTTATCCCTGATAGTATTACGTCGAAAAATGAAAATAGTTTCAAATAATTTACCGCAGTAGGTGACTTCAGATGAATATGTTTTTAATGATATTGTTGATGGACTATTGGCTTTTATTTTTCATGTAATAGGCGAAAAAACAAATGATGTTCCTTTGACTGAATACAGCAAGTTAGGGTCACCCATTGAAAGACGGATGTATAATGCATTGGTGATGAATGGCTAATTATGTACAAACACAAGTGAAATTTGGTTCTTATCGAATTAAACTTTGCTAAACCTTTTATCGATTGAATGTGGTGGAATGGTGATGAGAATAATATATATTATTGTTTATTTAGGGTGAAAACCAGCAACTGTACGTCGAAGCATATATAGAGAGAGAGTTTAATTTTCGCTCAAAAAAATGCCAGGGGCTAACAATTTTGAAAGTACTCTAATAACAAGAATATCATCTTTGATAAGCTATTTTGAAATGGTCATATTCCCGATTTCTCCATTACTTTATAGCCATGGCCTTTAATTTATCCTCGGTGGTCAAAAAAAACCTTAAATGCATGCGCTTACATTTAATTCCGCATTATCCCTGCTCTCTTTCTCAACAGATCCGTTCATTATTACCTTACTGGGCTAAAGGGATATTCCTATCCAAGATATATAGAAATAACCGACTTCACTTATCACTTAAAATTACAAGAACCATATTACAATTTTTGGATTAAGGATTGTAATTCATCTTGAAGGTTTCCTTTTGATAGAGCAGAGTGAAGAATTTCATGAACAGTATTTAAGGAAATTTGTAGTTTTTCTTCTCCTAATGTGGTTAAACGTGTATAGATGCCTCTTCGATCATCTTCACATATATGCCTTTGTAATGCTCCGCAGCTTTTTGCTTCTAGCCTGCCCACCAGCCTTGATATAGCACTTTGGCTTAATCCAACCATCTCCTGTAATTGTTGTAGCCTCAATTGTTTATCGCTTGTTTTGGATAAAAAGTAAAGTACGTAAAACTCTTTTAACGACAGGTTATGATTTTTTTGCAAAGCACTTTCAAGTTCATTCGTAATGCTCATTTGAATACTAGTAAGAGAAAGCCAATTATCTAAATACTTCTTTTCTTGGTTGTTCTTCATGCACATTCCACCCTGTTCTATCCTATATAATTAAAATATGGCACTTTAATTGATTTTCATAAGACATATAAATAGTTCTAACATACTCCAAAGCCAGAATTTAATGGTCAAACTTATTTGAAAAAGTGGTGCCATATTGGCCGTTTCCATGTATGTTATATGGTTCTTCTCATTTTAGACGAGTTTCTTCTTTTTGTCTAAGATTGAGTTATTCCATAAAAAAAAACAGTCAAAATGACTGCCTTTATTCATTAACGAATTATAACTGAACAGGATCCTATTTCATTTCCACCCCAGTTAAGTGAAAGCTTGTCTTGATCTGAAAGAGGACCGACGCCACTTGGAGTACCGGTAAAAATTATATCTCCTTTTCCAAGCCCAAAATGCTCTGCTGTAAATTCTATAATGGTTTGCAAATCAAAAAGTAAGTCCTTAATATTTCCGACTTGTACACGCTCTCCATTTTTTAAAAGGGAAAAATCTGATTGTTCACATGCTTCGACACCTGGAAACGGAATAAAATCACTAACAACTGCTGAATTTTTGAATCCTTTAGCCAAAAGCCAAGGATGCTGTTTTTGTTTTAACTGTGATTGAACATCTCTAAGTGTTAAATCCAACCCAATGGCCATGGCATCTACTATTTCATCTACTTTCATTCCTGATTCGTACTGTTTTGCGATATGTATAACAAGTTCAGTTTCAAAATGAACGGAACCCTGATTACTCGGCAACGTGATGGACTGTCCATTAGCTTCCACAAGCGAATGAGTCGGTTTTGAAAATAAAAAAGGGGAAGTTGGGATTTCATTATTCAACTCTTTTGCATGCAAGGCATAGTTTCGACCTACACAATAGATATTTTTAATATCTTTCATTATTAAACTCACTCTTTTCTTAATAAATTTAATGATTCTAAAAATAGAAGTTTTATTAGTCTCCCAAATTACAATTTGTAAATAAAAAAAACTCTAATTTAAATACATTTTATATTTTTCTGATTTTTTATACAACCGTTATACTTATAATAAAGTATCCCTGCTACGGGAAAATACGTTAAATTTTCACTTGTGGTACTTTTACCAGTTACATATGGCAATATCATTGAGAAAAAATCTTATGTTGATATGCATGAGATTCTCCGGCAATTTGAACGCCTAACTTGATAACTTTAAATTATTTCTAAAATAGTCAATTTAGTTAATCAAGGTACCCTTATGGGCCTTTTTTAGCTTCTTCCCTCACTTTCAGCTATTTCTATTACAAGTTCCCCCCCTATAACCACTATTAGACTAAATAAAAAAGCATATTCCTTTATTAGAGAAATACGCATGATTGGTGTAGTGAGGGTAAATCCATATATCACCATTTCATTATGAAAAAAAGAGCCAACAAGTTGTTGACTCTTTTTTTTAAAAAGTAGAAGCTAAATCTTTTGATCGTGCTATTGCATTTTCTTTTATTTCTTGTGCTTTATCTGGCATTGCTGCATGTCCTTCAACGAATAAACCTTCAAAGGAAGGCACTCCGAAGAATTGCATAATGATATTTAGATATCGGTGACCCATTTCCAGTTCAGCAGCTGGTCCTTCTGAATAAATTCCACCACGAGCTTGAATATGCAAGGCTTTCTTATCAGTTAAAAGACCAACTGGGCCTTGTTCGGTGTATTTAAATGATTTACCTGCAACTGCAACGGAATCAATATATGCCTTCATTACTGGCGGAAACGAGAAATTCCATAAAGGCGTTACAAATATATATTTATCCGCCGCTATAAATTGCTCACATAACTCTGAAAGTCGACTAACTTTTGCTTTCTCTTCCGACGAGAGTTCTTCAAAACCCTTTCCAGATTGAAGTTTCCCCCAACCACTGAAAACATCCACATCAATTTCAGGAATATTTTCTTTATAAAGGTCAATATTTACAACTTCATGGCTAGGATTTACTTCTTTATAAGTGTCAAGAAATGCTTTTCCAACGGCCATACTGTAAGATTGCTTGTCATCATGAGGATGAGCCGTGATGTACAATACTTTTGTCATTCTATATATCCTTCCTTTCCTTTTACATATTTGAACATTTTATTTTGCCTAGGAAATTCAACACTTATACAATTACTCGAACTAAAATATCTTTAATTGATGGGTATAAAATTAAATCCGTAGGATATAAATTCGTTTTCGAGGGTAGTAAGGTATAAATCTTCTTTCATTTTGTGAGAAAGGATATGAATTTTGGATATGATAAAATAAGACAATCTGGTTCACTTTAGGAGGACTAAGTAAATGACGAATTCAATAAAATTTGATCTCCACACTCACCATGAACGCTGTGGACATGCTATCGGCACAATTGAGGATTATGTAAAGCAAGCCATCGAATACGACTTGCATTATATTGGGATTTCTGATCATTCTCCATATTTTTATAGTGAGGACGACCATTTCTACCCAACTATTGCAATGGCAAAAAGTGAACTTGTTCCTTATATTGAGGAAGTACTTCGCTTAAAAGAGAAATATGCAGGCAAAATTCACGTGTTATTAGGAATGGAAAGTGATTTCTTCCCTGATCACATTGAAGTCTACCGCGATCAATATCTTTTACACCCTTTTGACTACATAATTGGATCTGTTCATTATGTTCAGGATATTAGCATTTTTAAAAGAGGGCGTTGGAATGGCTTAACCTCTAAAGAACAGTCAAAAGTAAAGGATGAATATTATGAATTAATACAGAAATCGGCTAAAAGCGGAGTGTTCCAAATCTTAGGCCATATTGATGCAATGAAAGGTTTTTATCCAACCTTTTCTTCCATTGAGACAGACAGTATTGAAAAAACGCTAAAAATCATTAGTTCAGAAGATATCGCCATTGAGATTAATACCTCTGGTAAAACGAAAGATTGTGGTGGGTGGTATCCATCAGATGACATTTTAGAACGAGCTCTTTTCTATGATGTGAAGGTAACCTTTGGATCGGATTCGCATACACCGGAACGTATTGGCGATGAATTTGAACTAGTTAAAAAAAGACTAAAGGAGATCGGCTTTTCTGAGTGGGCTTACTTTGTTAAAAAGGAAAGGATTCTCACTCCACTTTAACCTTTCAATCAGAACAGGTCCGATCATTAGAGCTTCCTGTAACCACATGTGGAATGAACTTTTTCAATCCTTTTGCTACTAAGAAGGCCGAAGACCAAAACCCCTCAACTGATCAATGAATCGGTACCATTTTTTTTTATGGGCATAAAATAATCATTATGCATCCTGTCATAAAAATCATCACGATTGCTTACACGTTTTTCCCCGTTCATTTCAATGAATTCCAGTCATCACCATATTTTTTTGCATAAAATAAAAGTATTTAGGGAATTAATAACTAACCATTCGTTTATCTTATAAAAAGGAGTTGATTTTGGGATGATTGATAACCCATTGCATAAAGAGAATGACGAAACCCTTGTAGAGTCAGTTGAAGGTGGTATCAACTCTTCAATAGGGCGATCCGAAGCCCCTCCAAAAACCCAGTCAAAAGATCCTGAATTCGATCTTTTTGGCACAGTATTAAATGGGTATCTTTAATTTATACTTCCTTATTCAATATACCTTCAGAACATGGTTTAAAGCATTAGATTTCAAGACCTAAAACATTATAAATTCCTAAAAAGAAGAGCACATATTAGTCACGCATAATATGTGCTTTCCTTTTATTAAATTCAAGCGCCCTTTTCGTTAATGATATTCCTTTTGCTCTTCATTGTTCTTCTGGAATTAACACTTCTCCAATTTTATCAATTGAGTTAACTATCGACATTTTTGAAACTGCCTGTCCCTTTATTAACATTAAGGAAAAGGTTGCATCAGCAACCTTCCTTGGAAGTAAGCCCTCTCATTCATGAAATAGCTGAAGCTGGTCCGTTTTAGCTTAGTTCGCCTCGTTAACCGGCTGTTGTACTTGTACCTTGTCCCCTATTTGAATGGAAAGCAAATCCTCCCCTACTAACACAGTTCCTTCATATGTCTTTTTAGTTCTTTCGAGCAAATCAGCTTTTTCTTCTGTTAATCCTCCCAATAATACTATGTGTGAGTACACAGCAAGTTTTGGTTGTATTTGGCTAAAGACTTTACCTGCTTCCTCCGGTGTAGTGTGAAGATCAAGTATATTGACGATTGATTCCGATTCATTATCAGGTTTTGCCGCTGCAACCTCATGAATCACCACATCAGCACCTTTGGAAAATTTTATAAGATTTTCATTATAACGGGTGTCACCTGAGATAATTACTGAATGTCCTTTGTAATTAACCCGATAACCGAAAGCCGGCTCTATTGATTTATGGTCAACCTTGAAACCTATTACTTCAATTCCCTTTTTGTTATAGACAATACCCTCCTTGATATCATTTGCGACAATACTTGCTCCTTCAACGTTCCCATTTCCAGAGTCATCCCTTGCATCCAAATCGGCTTTAAATGCTTTATTCATATGTACCATCATTTTCTCGGTTCCCTTAGGTCCCCAAATCTTAAATGCTTGCTCTCTTTTTCCTCCTGTTGGTAAGGAACCTGTAAGCCATACGTCCGGTATGCCGATTGTATGATCCGAATGCAAATGCGTCAGGAATAACTTATCAACACTTCCTGGTAACATATTCGCTTTATATAATTGTAAAGCGGTTCCGCGTCCAGCATCAAAGAGGAGTTTTTCATTACCAACTTCTACAAGAGTAGCTGGACCGGAGCGGGATGTACTTAAAAGTGGAGAACCTGTACCTAATAGGGTTACTTTAAAATCGGTTTGCTGGACCGCTGTTTGGCCAAATGAAGGAAGAAATAATGATAATGATAGAATTATGGTCACTACCAACAAAAAACCAAACGAAGTATTTCTTATTCTTTTCTTCATAACAAAAACCTCCTGTCAGATTATTTGACTGTACACAAGGAAAACCCAGTTGTTTTGAATATAAAACCTCGTTTCAAAAAAACAAATACGCAAAATAAATATTACAATATTTATAATATTCAGTCAATAATAACCGAAAGAATATCGTGTATGTTGTTTCAACCTTCCATTAAGACAACCGGACTCAATTTGGGAAAGAAGCGGAAATAATCTTAGTGAATATTGGATGAATCGTTCATACTAAATAAAAAATAACTGTTCAAGAAGGAGTTTATATGCCAAAAGAAAAAAATAATCCAGCTCAGCCAAAAAGTCAGGTTAGTCGATTAAACGACGTGATGGAAGTGGATACAGATGTCAATGAAGATCCTAATCGGGAAAAATTATTGGATGAATCCGTTGATGCTTTTCTAAAATCGAAAGAAGGACAGGGATATTAGGGGCAAAATTGTGGTCGCTATTGACTTGTTTTAAGACGTTTTTATATTTTTTTCACGTTAAATGGGCCCCTCATGAAGCTATTGAGCGGCCCGTTTTGTTTCCTTATCAACGAACGTTTTTCTTCTTGGGATACCGCCACATCGCCATCAAGGTACGCGCGCAAGAGATAATATACAAGGACGTTCTCTTTAATTTGCTATGGTAACGCTAAAAATACCGCATGACAAAAAAACCATCCATGTTGAAATTGATTCATAAGCTCTTCCGTTCTAACTGAATAAAGAGAGTACCTTTCTTCACAGTCCCATTCCAAAAAAACTCTGGTTCATCATTCTTACGATATATACGAGAATTCAACTTCAAACGTGAGATTTAGTAAGCACCTTCATCATTCATTTTCTGTAAGCGTGTAAGTCGAAATACCCTAAATCCCTTATGTATAAGCCTTTCGGTTGAATGGTTAGTAGACCCGTGGAACTGAAGGTGGTTTTATCATTTTCCCTCGCTTTTCCTACTAAACGTGGAGGAACTCCCCACCCCTCAGGGCTCATGAGGACACCTGTAGATGCTTCGAGGCGGCTACACAATTGTCTGAGTGGTGTTACTCGCGACTGTTGACTAAACCATACACATAAAGCAATTAATTCTTGTGCTTGATATTTAGTTGTACGTTGAACAAAACCAACTTCTTTAGCTAATTGTTGTAGAGAAGATGGAGATAAGTAGTTTTGAAACTCTCGTTTTTTTATGATGATACAAATTCACCTTAGCTTGATGGCGATGGGGTCCCGCCAACATTTTAACGAAAATATACGCAATGCCTTCGGATGTTACCAGACCCGGCCGTCTCTCTTCTATAAAGTCTGTTTTTATGAAGTAAATCTTTTTGTTCGTGATAACAAAAAGGAAATATTTGTTTTTGTGTGAATAAGTCGAAAATATATAAAGGTGAACTAAACATTGTATATTTTCGACTTATTGCTAAAGTACCAGGGTTTCATTCACATCTGTACTTGAACTGAGGCTCTGTCTGTATATAAAAAGCATTTCTTACTTGTGCACTCCAATTTGCAAAGGCTGATCTCCATTCAGGAGTGTTAAAGAATTGATCTACAGTTTGAGTTTCAGAATGCCAAACTATAAATAGGTTGAGTGGGGCAATTCCTCCTGCCCAAATTCCATTATTTGCGTCAGTATCTTCTTCCCTTACTAATAATAAGGGTAGACCAAATTGAAAAGCCATTGAAGGTTCTACTTGTGAATAAACTGATCCTGTCCAGAATGGAGTGGAAGGTGGAAGGGGTCCTGCATTGACATCAACTGTTTGAATTTTAAAACGACGAAGGTTTACTGCCAACATTCCATAGCTTGATGAAACTAACCGACGAATATCAGTTAAAATGGATTCAGGATAACTTTCGCTTAATGGTAATGTACGCGGAAAAAGCAAAGCATTCTCAATCTCTAAAATTAGACGGTTTAGAAACCGTTGTTGGTTGTCATTTAAATGAGTCGTCGTACTTAAAAATATAGGAATACGATAAGCACGATCAATACACTCTTGGTGTGCCGATTCTATTTTCGCTTTATCTTTACGTAAAGAGCTATGCTCATTATTACTCACTTTCTCTTCATCCTTGCGTGAAGAGCTATTCTTACTTTTACTCACTTTCTCTTCATCCTTGCGTGAAGAGCTATTCTTACTTTTACTCACTTTCTCACCTCCTTTTTTTATTAGTATATGGAAAAGGAATAAGTGAGCTTGGACATAACAGGATTTCATATTAGAAGGCTTTATAAAACAAAAATTAGTAATTTTGTCTAAATATGAATAATTTTATAAAAAATTTATTTAATTTATCTGAAGCAGGAAATAGGTAATCTTTCATTAAGCTATCCACAATAAGCTTTTGGATGAATTCAATGTTGAGGAAAAAATATACCCACAAAAAGATTGTGGGAAAATGCTCTTGGGCATGGGGTACCGCCAGCAAAAACTGGATTATAATGATTTTATGCACAAAACTCCCCATTAGTTGAAAATGACGATATAATGTTAGTCGAATGATTGTATTCGCAAAAAGGAGGCTCGTTTCTATGAATATTTTAATTTTGGGTGCAACTGGACGAGTTGGGGGTCAATTAGTTACTTACGGTCTGCATGATAAGCATCATGTTACAGTTTTAGTACGCAATCCAGAGAAGATTGGAATAAGCAATGCCAATTTAACCATTATTCAAGGTAATGTATTAAATAAAACTGATATCGTTCGTGCCATGCATGGGATTGATGTTGTTATTAGTGCGCTTAATACTGATGGGACAACCACTTTATCAGCAAGTATGCCCCTGATTATCGAAGCAATGGAAAACGAAGGAATACAACGAATTATAACCATTGGAACAGCAGGAATCCTGCAAAGCAGAACAACCCCCAATTCTCTGCGTTATCAGTCTAGTGAATCGAAGCGAAGGTCTACCCGCGCAGCGAAAGAGCATCATAAAGTTTACGATATACTTAAACAATCAACACTTCAATGGACGATTGTCTGTCCTACGTATCTGCCCGATGGAGAAAATGTTGGTACGTATCGTGTAGAAGGTGACTTTTTGCCGGAGGATGGGGTTGAAATATCGGTCCCGGATACAGCAGAATTTGCATTCAGCCAAATAAAAAGTAGCGATTATTTAAAATCACGTGTAGGCATTGCCTACTAATAATTCCAATTAGCGATACTCCCCTTTGAAAAAATTTGTTTAATCTTAGATGAAGTAAAGAAACCATCACGTCCTCTTTGAAAGCCGGTACAATTTTCGTAAATGCACACAATCAGCTGAACCATTGCCAAGAATATTTTCCGGTTTCATTAGGGCGAAGATTTCGCCTGTACCTTGTTCATGAACTTCTATTCCATTGTGCTATATTTCCCCTCCAAAAATAGCCACATTCTGCCGGTCAGGAGCAAAAGCAAGCCCGTTCCATTTCAATACGGTCTGTACAAATCCTAGTGAGTCGGCATTGTATCTCCCTGCGATCCTCTGATACGCTTCGAGCTCATATATGCCATCCCTATTGTAATCAACCGGATATAAACCAGATAAAGGATTGACCCACCCTTCTATTGGCGCCTTCAGTACACCATCCTTGTTATATATTTCAGCTAAATAGTCCTTATCCTTATAAGTAAGGTCAAGAATGTACCTTTCTTTTAGGTAAGTACTATTCACCTTTGCCTTGTAATGGTTTTCATAATTCACATCGTATTTATAGGTTTCATTGAAAGTATCTGAATTAAAAATGGTCATGAGTTGACCGTTAAGATATGCAAAAACATACGCATAAATGGAGCCACCGCTTCCTCCTGTATCAATGACCACTAAAATGTCATCCCCCTTATTACCTGTAAAATCACCAAGAAAAATGGTCGGATTATATCCTGCGTTATTTTTCATGGGAACTTGTTGATATTGATGAGTCCTCCCATTTTGGATAACCAAAGTTATATCCCTCCAAAAGGGGCTATCAGGGGTTTTGTTTGCAGTTAGAAAAACATTGTCCTTTATCCCGTCCCCATCAATATCGCCTTGCTTTGATGTCACTATGACTGTTCTGTTGGAGTTCATTTCCCTTGTAAGAACAGTTTGGAGGTTCAGTTGCATGTCTTGCAGTTCCTGCCTTGAAGGATAAGGGTTTGGAAACGACAACGCGTTATCAATCGTTTGCATTGCTTCACTTGTTAACCCGGCCCTACTTTGAGTCTCAGCCAAACAGTACCAATAATAAGGATGATTCGTTTCTTGTATTTTTGTGTAATAGTATTGAATCACCTTTCTAATGTCATACGTATCCACCTTCATCCCACCTGTCTCTTTATTATCCATATAGAATTATATGCGGGAATTTAGTGAATAGCCTTGAGTGCATATCTATTGCTGGAAACAACAATATTGTCCTTCTAAAATATATCGCCTAATTATGATTTCTGGGCATAATACAATAAACAAATTCGCTTGCATAAATTTATTTAATTTGCTATTATAACTGACGAACGTTCGTTAAATTATGGGGTGATATTATTGAAAAGTAATGAAATTAAGGACGCCGCTCTAAAATATTTTACGATTCATGGTTATGAAGGAGCGTCGCTTTCTCAAATAGCTGAAGAAGTCGGCATGAAAAAGCAATCCATTTACGCTCATTTTAAAGGCAAGGATGATCTTTTTCTGCAAGTTTTACGTGATGCGAAAGAGACGGAGCTATCTTCGAAACTCCAATATTTCAGTAAAGTTGATTCAAAAAATCCTGAAAAAGATTTATTTGGATTCCTACAATTGGTCATCGATCTTTTCCAAGAAAATGAGCATATAAAGTTTTGGCTGCGTATGTCCTTTTTTCCGCCAGCACATCTTGAAAAAGAAATCGGGCAGGAAGTGATGGATATCGAGGAAAAAGTGCAGGAGATCCTTGAATGCAAATTCCATGATTGGATCAAGGCCAAATTAATCGTCGATGAAGAAGCCATAACACCGACCTATGCTTTTCTGGGAGTTGTGGATTCCATTTTGCTTGAGCTTGTATACGGCAATGATGAGAAACGGCTGAAGGATAAATTAGCAGCCTCTTGGAAAGTTTTTTGGAGAGGTATTTCACAAGAATGATTCACAAAGAAAGTGGTGTTAAAACATGAATAAACCAATTAAAGAACAAAAGGCGGTATTAATCATTCTTCTAAGCAATATATTCATTGCTTTTCTGGGAATTGGACTCATCATCCCCGTTATGCCGTCATTTATGAATATCATGCATTTATCAGGAAGTACGATGGGCTATCTTGTTGCCGTATTTGCTGTTTCACAGCTTATTATGTCACCTTTCGCAGGTCGTTGGGTTGACCGTTACGGCAGAAAGAAAATCATCATCATCGGCTTATTCCTTTTTGGTGTTTCAGAACTTATCTTCGGTGTAGGGACAAACGTATCCGTGTTCTATTTATCAAGGATCCTTGGGGGTATCAGTGCTGCCTTCATCATGCCAGGTGTTACGGCATATGTTGCAGATATTACATCCGTTCAGGAAAGGCCAAAAGCAATGGGCTATATTTCAGCCGCAATTAGCTTGGGCTTTATAATAGGACCCGGGATCGGTGGCTTTGTTGCAGAATATGGTATACGCTTGCCCTTCTTCCTTGCGGCGGCCATTGCTTTTTTAGCATGCCTTTCATCGATATTCATTTTAAAAGAGCCGATGACAAAGGAACAGCTTGCAAAAGTTTCCGCTAATACTAAGCAAACAAACTTTATGGGCGATATAAAAAAATCACTAAATCCGCTTTACTTTATTGCGTTCATCATTGTATTTGTACTCGCTTTTGGTTTATCAGCCTATGAAACGGTTTTTAGCCTATTTTCTGATCATAAATTCGGCTTCACGCCGAAGGATATTGCCATTATCATTACAATAAGCTCTATTTTCGGAGTTGTTGTGCAAGTCTTTATGTTTGGAAAGCTGGTAGATATTCTCGGCGAAAAGAAGCTTATTCAATTATGTTTAATCGTCGGTGCAATTTTTGCGGTAGCATCCACTATGATTTCCAGTTTTTCGGCAGTACTAGTGGTAACTTGCTTCATATTCCTTGCATTTGACCTTCTTCGTCCGGCTTTGACGACATTTTTATCAAAAGCTGCCGGGAAAGAACAAGGATTCGTTGCTGGAATGAACTCCACCTATACGAGCTTAGGGAATATCGCCGGGCCATCCATGGGAGGATTGCTTTTTGACGTAAACATCCACTACCCTTACCTTTTCGCTGCTGTCATTATCGTCATTGGCCTTGGCATTACAGTCATTTGGAAAGAAAACCGATTGACAGAAAGCTTAGCGAAATAATGAAAGTCCCGGATGGTTATTCGTACCTTTCCTTTTCGAGCTGGAAAACTCCCAAACTTGAAAGATGATATTCTACTAAAAACCCCCCTTGCCCATATTTGGGCAAGGGGGGTTTTTAGTAATCTTTTTGAGAACGGGATTCTTACTACTACTTTTTTTGCTCATGATAACCGCTCCAAATCGATTTCGAATTTATATCGATCTGCCCGGTAGACAGATCTGACAAGCCCAAGTGGTTGATTGGTATCCAGGGTACTTCTTCGTTCAATCAGCAATACAGGGGCACCTTCGACTACCTCGAGCATTTCCGCCTCTTTTTTTTGAGCAATCGCAGCTTCAATTACCTGGTCATGCTGAATTTTTAAACCAAACGTTTTTTCTACATAGTCATGCATGGAAGTTATGGCTATTTCTTCCGTTAGATCCAGGGCAAGATTTTTAGAGATAAATAGCCTTTCATATGCCATCGGCAACCGATCAGCAAGCCTAACACGTTCCAGCTCGAAAATAGGAGCTCCTGCTTCAACATCAAGCTTTGCAGCAAGGTCATGATCAGCATTGATCTCCGTAAAACTGATAAATCGTGTACTTGGTTCAAGTCCTCTTGAAATCATATCCTTCGAAAAGCTTGTTAATCCTTGCAAGGGCCGCTCCAATTTTTGTTGGGCAACGAATGTTCCTTTTCCGCGCTGCCTATATAAATAACCGCCATTCACTAGGTTAGAAATGGCCTGTCTCACAGTCATCCTGCTTATTCCATATTTTTCAGTGTATTCTTTTTCTGAAGGAATCATCTCTCCTGGCACCAATTCAAGATTTTGAATCGCTCCTTTAATCTCCTCTTCAAGTTGATGATAAATGGGACTGGGAGAATTCTTTTGGATCATTCAGCGTACATCTTCCTTTCATCGTTATGAAATTTCACAAGGCATACTGATTGGAAACATAACGCTCATCAATCTTATCCATGCATTTGAACACGATAAGTAATGACTCGCCTTTCTAAGTATCCAAATTCCTTTTTGTGAATTTCAATACCGATTCCCTTGAACGTTCAATTTCATTTTTATTTTCATTATAGAATTTTGAAACATATGCATAGAAAATGATGCTGACCGTTAGAAATTGTGCAAAAAGCGAACTTGTTGCAGCACTTCGGAATTTAGCCTCCGGAGCACGTACATGATTTAGGGACATATCAACTTTTTTAGTTAGTCCATTGTTCCCCAGTCGCGATAAACCAATTGTCTTTATGCCATATGCTTTAGCAATATCAACGAGTTCAAGGACTTCTTCAGTTTCGCCACTATTGGAAATACAGAAAAAAACGGTATTCTTTGATGATGCAGCCAGTGCAGTTGCCGTAATATGCGGGTCTTGATTGGCACTTACAATCTTTCCTAACCGTAACCATTTTTGTGTAATATCTTCAGCAACGAGCCATGATGCACCTAAACCATAGACATAAATCACATCTGCACTCCTCATGGTTTCAATGATATTGTCAAGAACGGACTCATCCAAATAATGCGCAGTTTCTTGTATAGCTTGGACAGAGTTGGAAACTATTTTATTTTTAATGGACGCTATTGTTTCGTTAGGCTCAATGTCATGGAAACCTTTTTTCTCAGGTTGGGAAATCAGGGATGATAGGGATACCTTCAGTTCTGAAAAGCTGTTAACTTTTATAGAATGACAGAACCTCGTTACGGCCGAACTGCTGGCATTGGCATGATCAGCTAATTCATGTATCGTCATTCTTATAATGTCGTTTGGATTTTCTAAAATATATTGTGCAATTTTCCGTTCTGATTTAGGCAACTGGTTTAATAAGCTTTCAATTCTCAATATAATATTTTCGACGTGCATATGATTTACTCTCCTTGATCTATACTTACTTTAAATGCTTCATTGCTATGTAATAACAACCTAATGTAGCTGATACGTCTTCCAAAACAAAATTCACATTTGGATTTTCAAGTTTAATATGATTGATGAAAGAGCTTTGCACCAATGGTATATTTGTCAAGATGCTACCTTTTATTGCAATTGTAACATTCCCACTTAACTTTAACTTCCTGATAACCTCAAGCGTTTGTTTTGAAAGGTGGTACCCAGCCTGATTCAGAATATTTTGCGAGAAACCATCGCCCTTAACCGCATGTTGGACAATCAGGGGAACAAATGAGGCAATCTCGGATTTCGTGGCAGAATAAATGAATTTCTTCAGTTCCATAACACTGTTGTAGCCAAGTTTTTGAAGTATAGACTGTGATAGCTGGCTATAGATATACCCCTCATCCTCTTCTTTCGTCATTTTTATAAAAGCCTGCATGGCGATCCAATAGCCACTTCCCTCATCCCCAAGGATGTGTCCCCAGCCACCAGCCGATTTCTCGATTCCTTTATGGATGCCGATACTTACAGATCCAGTTCCGGATATGGTCAAAATGCCATCATTTCCTTTAAGCAAAGCAGCATGAGCGATAATTGCATCATTTACAATGGTGAACGGGGCCTTAAATGCCATGCTTAATGCACTTTTTATGCCCTGCGGATTTTCAACTCCTCCATACCCGGCTAATCCTAAGCAAATGTAATGGCAGCTTCCATTGTTAATGGGCATTACGCATTCTTCAATTGCCTGTATAATGTTAGCGATGGCTTTTTTTTCATTAATAAGCAGGTTTCCAAACCCCGCTATGCCTTCACTAATTTTATTTCCATCTAAATCATAAGCCACTGCTTCAGTTTTAGTGCCTCCGCCGTCAACTCCGATAATATAATTCATATTATTCTCCTATTCAGTAAAAAAGGAAGGAATATCACCTTCCTTCCCTGATCAATTAATATTGAATTGGAATTTCCCCCATGGTTCCAAATAATCGAGAAGAAAAATTTCCTCTTCTGTTATTCGGCCAACTACATTTGTTTTCCCCGAATTCTTCATTTCCTTTAATGCAATCTGCAATTCCCCTTTATATTGTCCATAGAGCTCATTTTCAATTAAAATATCACCGCGCCTGATATCAGGCGTATATGTTGGTTTAAATTCTTCGCTCTTATATTTCACACGTGATTGAGTCGAGCGAATTAAATAATCGGAAACATCTCCACGGTAAAAATGGAATTCTTCCAATACTATTTTTTTCTCTAGTGCTGTTATGGTTTCGTGAAGGTTAACATTAAATGTTAACAGACCGCTGTTTAACAGGCTAAGCTGCTTCAATTCATCTTCAGATGCGTAAGCATTTGCAATGATTACATCATCAATCAACCCTGTCGCATACAAATGTTTCGCTTGTGTTGTAATCGGCAATTCCCGGTGCATTTCTAAAGTACATAATCCTTCCGTTACAGGCCAAGGACCGTACGTTGCTGCATGTGAGCTGATGAAAGCTGCCGTGCGGATATTATGCTTTTTGAATGACTCACAGCATTTTATAAAATGAGGATAGCTCAATCCTGCATAGCGATGCGGATAGAAGTTATGCGATCCAACTAAATTCTCTTTATTTGGTTTGTAATCCATAATATTATCTAAATATTTTGTTGCATTGCTCATGTTTATTTCAATTTTCAGGTCATATGGATTATGTGTCATAACCGACTCTTCGTTACCTGTAAAACCCATGTCCAGCCTGATTCCATATGCACCTAATTCTGCAAAAAACGATAAGTCATTATAAGAAATGCCTAGCGAACCGAATACACGGGGAGCAATATCGACCATCACTTCCATATTCAATTGATTGGCATAAACTATCGTTTCTTTAAATTCTTTTAATATCTTCTCTTTATCACCTTCGACAGAAAGCAAGCAAGTAAAGATCTTTTTGAATCCATATTTGTGTGCAAGTGCAATGTATTCCATGTCTCTTTCGACGGTTGAATGCTCTGGATAGATAGATATACCAAGTTTACCCATTTTTAATCACCTCTTTACTGTTGTGGGGCTAGCTTTTTTACAATGCGAATCATATGTTCAATTAGTTTTTGTTCGCTCATTGCCGTCATCAAGTGATCTTGAGCATGAATCATCAATAAAGTTTTCTCACTTGGAACTCCATTCAATTCTGCTTGAATTAGCTTGGTTTGTGTCTTATGGGCCAAGTTCAATTCTTCCTGGCCTTGTTTAATTAGTTCTTCTGCACTTTCAAAATTAAATTCTTCCGCTTCTTTCAGTGCTTCGAATGCTAATCCTCTTGCATTTCCACTATGTGATATTATTTCAAAAATTTCCATTTCGTTATTGTTCATTTCAGTTGACATATCATTCCACTCCTATTTTATGTTAGATTATGAAGGTTCATTGGATTACTGTAATCCATATTCACTGTTTAAAACACCATTCACTTGATGGTCGGAACAGCACTTTCACTGAAGAATCGCGGTAAGTATTCTTCATGCGCTTTTAAAAGTTTTTGTAAAACGATTTCCGCCAGGTCATCACTTGGAATAAGCGGGTTAATCGTTAAAGCCAATAATGCTTTATCATAAGAACCTGTAACGGCTGCCTCTGCACCAATTCTTTCAAATGATTTGATTTGTTGGATTAAGCCATGCACTTGTATGGGTAATTTCCCCATAGCCAAAGGAATTGGTCCATTCTTCGTGACGATACAGCTTACTTCTACTGCTGAATCATAATCAATATCAGTAAGCGATCCATTGTTTTGTACATTTAGCACTTGAATGTCTTTTTTATCATTATAAATAGAAGAAATGACGTTACACGCTGCATCACTGTAGTAAGCTCCACCGCGCTGCTCTAATTGCGGAGGCTTGATGTCAAGGGTTTCATCCTTGTATAGGTGAAACAAACCTTCTTCTAATCTTTTCACAATTTCAGCTCGAGTTTCCCCTGTTTTGAATGCTTCCAATTCTTCTTCTAAAATCGTTTTTGTTTTGTAATAATAACGATGGTACGGGCAAGGCACCACTCCTAAGGATTTCAAAAATCTTCTGTTCCAAGCCAATGGGGCAATATTCTTCATCGTCAGCTGAATCTCAGGATTGCCAAGCATTTCAAGCACTTTATCTGTTACTTCTTGATCATCAACGAATACATGCATCCCGAATACCATGTGGTTTAACCCGGCGAAATCTATATGAACTCTCTTCCTATCCACACCAAGCATGCTAGAAATAGACATATGCATATTAAATGGAACATTGCATACCCCAATGACTTTTTTATGCTTGCTGTAGCGGAGAAGGGCTTCCGTTACCATCCCCGCTGGGTTTGTGAAGTTAATTAACCAAGCATCAGGGCAGAGCTCCTGCATTTCTTCTGCAATTTCCAGAATAATAGGTATAGTTCGTAATGCTTTGGACAATCCTCCTGCACCGTTTGTTTCTTGACCAATCAATCCTAATTCCAACGGGATCCGCTCGTCCTTGATTCGTGCATCAAGTAATCCCACTCTCATTTGCGTCGTGACAAAATCGGCATTTTGCAAGGCTTGCCGGCGGTCTAACGTTAGATGTATTTCCATTGGAAGTCCTGCTTTTTCAACCATCCGTTTTGCTAAGGTTCCTACAATCTCCAGTTTTTCTTTTCCTGCCTCAATATCCACTAACCACAGTTCCCTAATTGGCAACTCATCATATCGTTTAATAAAACCTTCTATTAATTCTGGTGTATAACTGGAGCCTCCACCAATTGTGGCAATCTTCAACCCTTTTTTCATTTCCATTCCCCTAACACCTCATAGTTAGCTAATCTGAATTTTCATTTATAGATTATTACATAGCAAATCAGTGCGCTCACCGCTAATAAAGACAAGAATAATAGTGATGCATGTTTCTTGTTTTTAAACTTACCTTCAACAAAACAAACAACCATCGTCAATCCTGCGCTTATGGCAAAGGTATTTCCCAAGTACAGTGATAATTGTTTATTTATCTCAAAGGCATTCATTAATCCGTTAAAGATAAAATTAAAAACAAGAATGAAGCTAAAAAATAGAAAGGCACTTTTGTAACTAAAAAAGTGAATTCTGGATGTTGAATTCATATCCTTTCCCCCCTCAATTTATAAAAGGAGTTTGGAGCATTTAGTCCCAAACTCCCTTTTAGGTATTCCTTATAAAGCGATATTTTGATTATCCGTTGTTTCTACCACGTTTTCCTGTGCTAGAAGCTTTTTATCGTACATCTTAAAGAATGGCAGATAAATAAGGACTGAAATTGTTAAATTCACCATCACGAGAACAACGGCTCTCCAATCACCGCCTGTTGAAAGGTAGGCACCTATTGGAGCGGGCAATGTCCAGGGAACCATTACATATGTCGGGTTCACAAGTCCGATGGATGTTGCTATATATGCAAGTGTCGCACCAATTAGCGGTGTAATGATAAATGGAATAATAAGTACCGGGTTCAATACAATCGGCATCCCAAAGATAACAGGTTCATTGATGTTAAAAATGCTTGGCACAATTGTTGCTTTCCCCATTGCTTTACTATAGGTGGATTTTGCCGTTAAGAGCATGGCTATTACCAAACCCAAGGTTGCACCAGACCCACCAATCCAAATAAACCATTGGAAGAATGTTTCAGGAGCTATGTGGGGAATTGCCTTTCCAGCTGCAACTGCTGCCGAGTTATTCCCCAAGTATACTTCCCATACCGGACGAGCTACGGCACCTACTACTGAAACGCCATGAATACCAAATGACCAAAAGAATGTAATCAAAAATACTGGAATTAATACACCTGGCAATGTATCGCCTGCACTGATGAGTGGTGCAACCGCTTTATCAACAAGTGAATGTAAATCAACAGCAAAAACGACTGTAATTAATGTCATGACAAGCAGTACAATTGAAACTGGTATTAATGCTTCAAATGAACGGGCCACTGAAGTTGGAACAGAATCAGGCATTTTAATCGTGATATTCTTTGTCTTACAAAGACGTAAAATTTCGACAGCAAAAATGGATACAATCATTCCTACAAAAAGACCATGGCCTCCGAGATTTGTCATTGGCAAAACAAACCCCACATCATCCATCATCTTTACACCAATTGTGAACAAGAAGGCTGCTAATGATAGTAAACCTCCAGATAGCGGGTCAAGTTTATAGCTTTGAGATAAACTGTAGCCTATACCAAAAGTAATATATAGCGTCATGATAAACATCGTTAATCGATATGGTATTAAAATTTCAGCGATATGTTTTGCAGACCATTCACCTAATGCAGTATCTGCTGCAACGGGCGGAAATGCAATGATCAAGAATAAACTTCCAAAGATGATGAAAGGTAACGCAGAAACCACACCATCCCGAATCGCGCGTAAATGTTTTTGCTCAGACAATTTAGCCATAGGTGTTGAAAGATTATTTTCTAAAAAAGCTACAAACTTGTCCATTCGTGTTTTCCCCTTTTACGTTTAGTGAAAAGAAATAGTAATTAGTTTATTATTTTGCTAGTTCCGTTACCAGTTTTAATAGTTTAGGTCCGCCAAGAGGGCTGTAAGCTTGGGCTGGAATGGCTTCACATGGGACGCCTGCTTCATCTGCCGATGCCTTAAAGCCATCGAAACGATGTTTGACTTGCGGAGCTACCATTGCAACATCCCAGCCATTTCGTACTTCTGCATCAAATTCTTGAGTGCCGACTGCCAATACTTCTATGGTTACACCCTGTTTTTCCCCTTCCTTTTTTAAAGCGCTTACAACGATTGCACTAGACATACCACCTGAGCATACGAATAATACTTTCATTCTTTGTTCCTCCAATTTTTTTATTTTTTTTATTAAAAGCGTTAAATCGTTTTTCTAATGAACCCTTGTGCTTTCACTAAACGATTTGAGGCTTCTTCATATGATACATTCGTTAAAATCATGACAATTGCAATTTTAGGCTGGGCATTTGCCTTTTCTAAGTATTCATCTGCAATTTCATAGCTACAGTCAGTAGCATCCATGATAATACGTTTTGCACGTTCAACCAGCTTTTCATTAGTTAACTGTAAATCTACCATTAAATTACCATAAACTTTTCCAACTCCAACCATTGAGGCGGTGGAAAGCATGTTGCATACTAACTTTTGCGATGTTCCAGCTTTTAAACGTGTAGAACCCGTCAGGACTTCAGGCCCGTTTACAACTTCAATCGCAACTTTTGCGATCTTACCTATCTCAGAACCTTTGTTACAGCTTATCGACACAGTTCCTGCACCAACTTGATTGGCATATTCCAATCCAGCAATAACATATGGAGTGCGTCCACTAGCTGCAATGCCCACTACGACGTCCCTGTTTGTTAATTCGATTTTCTTCAAATCTTCAGGACCTAATTCAAAACTGTCTTCAGCACCTTCAACCGCCTTAATGAAAGCCTTTTCCCCACCAGCTATAAGACCCACTACTTCACTCGGATCGGTATTGAATGTTGGGGGACATTCTACTGCATCCAATAAACCGATGCGCCCGCTTGTTCCTGCACCCATGTAAATTAATCTGCCGTTTTTATTCATGGCTTCAACGATCATCTCCACGGCTTTAGAAATTTGCGGAAGTTCTTTTTTTACACAATGGGCAACTTTAGTGTCTTCTTCGTTCATCACCTCTAAAAATTCCAGTGTTCCCATTTCATCTAAACTCATGGTCTTTTCATTACGACGCTCTGTCGTTAAATGCTCAAGCATACATATCATCCTTTTTTATTTCAGTGGTGAAAGTGGTGAAACTTTATTTGCTATAGAGAATATATCACTATTAAAAATTAATTTCAATATTGTATATACATTTTTAAAATTTAATTTTAAAATAAAAGTAAGATACCTAAATTGATTGGTTGAATGTTAGCTTTCTACTAAAAACTAAAAAGCAAACCGAGTAGCCATTTCGTGAACCAAACCTACGATTCTTTTTATTGTTAGATCATATCTCACTATTCATAGATGACAAATTCATATATTCATTATTTGTTAACGCTTACAAATAATTAAATATAAATATTAGTAATGAAATGAGGTTGTACTATTGATGAATGAAAGGATTACTAAGAAAAAATTGGGTTCATTGGCTCTAGCCGCTTTGGTGGGGGGATCACTTCTCCTTCCAGCTGATTTGAAAGCAAATGCAGAATCTGGGACAATTCCTCAAACAACGACTTATGTAAAACAGGAACTTCGCGCAACTTGGATTGCAAGTGTGTTAAATATTGACTGGCCTTCCAAACCTGGTTTATCCATATCAGCACAGAAAGAAGAATTCATAAAATATTTGGATGAACAAAAAGCGATGGGAATGAATGCTGTCGTTATGCAAATTAAACCCACTGCGGATGCTTTTTATCCTTCTGAATACGGTCTTTGGTCAAAATATTTAACAGGAGTCCAAGGAAAAGATCCCGGGTATGACCCTCTTGCATTCATGGTAGAAGCAGCACATGAGCGTAATATGGAATTTCATGCGTGGTTTAATCCTTACCGCATTACTATGCCTTTAGGTAAAACAGCTGAAATATCGGATATTGATAATCTTCCAGAATCTCACCCTGCCAGAAAGCACCCGGATTGGGTCATACCATATGGACAACAATTGTACTTTGATCCAGGCATTCCTGGCGTACAGCGGTTTGTGATTGATGGAATAATGGAAGTTGTTAAGAATTATGATATCGATGCAGTCCATATGGACGATTATTTCTATCCTTACAAGATTGCAGGAGTACCTTTCCCAGATGAAATTTCCTATCAAAAATATGGAGCAGATAGATTTACAAATGTTGAAGATTGGCGCAGGGATAATGT
The DNA here is from genome assembly GCF_918698065.1 of Peribacillus sp. Bi134. NCBI lineage: Bacteria > Bacillati > Bacillota > Bacilli > Caryophanales > Bacillaceae > Peribacillus > Peribacillus sp. Bi134. The sequence continues at coordinate 38,812 of NZ_CAKKLN010000005.1, forward strand.
AAATAACCTTGTTAAGAATATAAATGAAGAAATCAAGGCAGAAAAATCATATGTGAAGTTTGGTATAAGTCCATTTGGAGTTTGGCGCAACAAAGCAGTTGATCCCACAGGATCTGACACTGCCGCAGGACAAACGAATTATGATGATTTATATGCAGATACCCGAACGTGGATCAATAATGGATATATTGATTATATTGCCCCTCAATTATATTGGAATATAGGATTGCCAGTAGCTGACTATGCCAAACTTCTTGATTGGTGGACAAAAGAAGTCGAAGGTAAAAATGTTCAACTCTATATTGGACAAGGAGACTATAAAATTAATACAGAGTCCAACGGTGTGCAAAACTGGTTCAATCCTGAAGAAATGCCAAACCAGTTAAAACTGAATCGAACATATAAGGAATTTGATGGAAGCATGCATTTCAGTGCCAAAGATTTACGGAAAAACCCCCTTGGGATAGCAGATCGGTTAAGCGGGGATATTTATAAGCATCCCGCATTGGTTCCAGCCATGCCTTGGATTGATGATCATGCACCAAAGGCTCCAATGGTGAGAAATTCAACACAATCAGGAGATGGAATACAATTTGAAATTCACGATCATAAGAAATCAGATGCATCTTATTATGCCATTTATCGTTTTGATGGGAAGAAAAAAGGAAACATTGAAGATTCAACGAACTTACTTGCCACAGTGCATAAAGAAAATACAAGTCAATTGTTTAATGATGGCAGTGTAGAAAAAGGCAAGACTTACACATATGTTGTGACAGCATTGGACCGTACCCACAATGAAAGTAAACAAACTAGGCAGATTTATATAAAAGTAAAATGATCTTCAAGAAATAGCTTTATAGCTTAAGTGTTATATCTCAGTGAACAATGGCAGCATACACTGCTGCATATGCTGCTAAGTCAGGATTATAAAAGAATTGAAGTAGGTGGAATGACGATGTACATAGTTGGATTAATGTCCGGAACATCACTGGATGGAATTGATGCTGCACTTGTTCGGGTGAATAATAGTGGACTTGAGACTGAAATGGAAATGATTGAGTTCATGACATGCCCTTTTCCAAAAGATATTGAAAAAGAAATTATGCAGTCTTTATCTGCAGAAACATCCAATGTGCAGTTAATATGCAGTTTGAATTTTAAATTAGGAAAATTATTTGCCAATGCAGTAAAGGAAGTTTGTCATAAAGCTGGATTTCCCATAAATAAACTGGATCTTATTGGATCCCATGGACAAACCATTTACCACCAGCCTTTAAAAGAACAAAATTATATACCCTCCACTTTACAAATTGGGGAAGCTGCAGTAATTGCTCACGATACAAACACACTTGTAATCTCTGATTTCCGTACGATGGACATGGCTGCTGGTGGACAAGGAGCTCCTCTTGTTCCTTTTACCGAATACATTCTTTATAGAAGTGAAACGAAGGGAAGATTACTTCAAAACATAGGGGGCATTGGAAATGTAACCGTCTTACCCAAGCAGGCATCTCTGAATGACATGTATGCCTTTGATACAGGGCCTGGGAATATGATCATTGATGAAGTATGCCGCCAATTGTTCAATATTAGCTATGACGAAGGTGGTAACATAGCTAAACAAGGACAAATTAATGACGAACTTTTATCTTATTGTATCAGCCATCCTTATATTATGAGCCCTCCGCCAAAATCAACTGGCAGGGAATTATTTGGCAAGCAATATGTAGTAAAACTATTAAAGATGTTTGAATCACTTCCCAGTCATGATATTTTAGCTACAGTAACGATGTTTACAGCAAAGTCGATTGTGGAGAACTATCGAAAATTCATCTTTCCAAAAACCAATATTGAAGAAGTGATAATTGGCGGCGGAGGCAGCTATAACAAAACGTTATTAAATATGATGCAATCACTGCTTGGAAATTCTATTCAAGTTTTGACTCAAGAAGAGTTGGGGTACTCTTCTGAAGCGAAGGAAGCAGTGGCCTTTGCATTACTAGCAAATGAGACTTTCCATGGTAATACGAGTAACGTCCCCAAGGCTACCGGTGCTGACTTCGATGTCATCCTAGGAAGCATGACCTTCCCTCCTTCATATCTGAAGGAGCATAAAAATACTTTTTAACCATTTAAAAAAGTGGAAGGCACATCGATATTTGATGTGCCTTCCACTCTTTTTTGAACCTGAAGAATCATCGCGGACTCTTCTGTTTTATTTTACTGGCCAAGCTGCATGGATACATACTTCACTTCTAAATATTCATCCATGCCATAGTGTCCCCCTTCCCTGCCTAAACCACTTTCCTTCATTCCTCCAAATGGTGCTTGGGCAGTGGATGGGGCACTGTCATTAATACCGACAATCCCATATTCAAGAGCATCCGAATAGGCAACTGCCTTATTTAATGACTCGGTATACACATAAGCTGCCAAGCCAAAATTCGTATTATTGGCTCGATCTATCGCTTCTTGATCGGTTTTGAATGTACTGACTGGCGCAATTGGCCCAAACGTTTCTTCCTGCATGCACAGCATATCATCCGTTACATCGGAAAGTATGGCTGGTGCGATAAAATGGCCTTGTTTTTCATCGACTTTTGAGGTGTTATGGATGATAGCCCCCTTACTTGCAGCATCCTCTAATTGAAGCTGAACTTTTTTTACTGCGGCCCCATCTATCAATGGACCAAGATCGTTTCCTTCCATTCCATTTCCAACCTTCAAAGTTAAAACGGCTTCTTCAAAAGCTTGTAAAAACGGCTGTTCGATTGTTTCATGGACGAAAATTCGATTCGCACAAATACATGTTTGTCCAGCATTCCGGAATTTTGATTGAATCAAACCATTTACAGCTTCTTCGATATTCGCATCCTCAGCAATGATGAACGGAGCCAATCCACCGAGTTCAAGCGAGACTTTTTTTACTGTTTCTGCGGCTTTTTTCATTAGATGTTTCCCTACAGGAGTGGAGCCGGTAAATGTGATCTTTTTAACACGTGAATCATTCATCCACACGTCTGATACATCTCCCGGTTTCTGTGTAGTTACAATATTCATCACGCCTGCCGGAATGCCTGCTTCATGGGCACTTTCAACTAATAGCAAAGCGGTCAAAGGTGTTTGTTCCGCTGGTTTGATGACCACGGTACATCCTGCGGCAAGGGCTGGCGCCACTTTCCTCGTGATCATGGCAGCAGGAAAATTCCACGGGGTAATGGCAGCAACGACACCGACTGCCTGCTTTTGCACTAAAATACGCTTTGATGCAACGGAGGCTGGTATGATTTCCCCGTAGTTGCGCTTTGCTTCTTCAGCGTACCATTTCACGAAACTTGAAGCATATTTCATTTCACCTTTTGCCTCTGCCAATGGCTTTCCTTGCTCCAATGTCATGATCGTTGCGAGTTCATCCAGCCTGTTCTCAATGACCGTGTACCACTTCTCAAGTAATTCCGCCCTATGGTATGCACTTGTTTTCGACCAAGTATGAAAAGCAGCCTGAGCTGCATCCACTGCAGCCTTTGCCTCTTTTTCGTTAGCGTCCGGAACATAGCCCACTGGCTCCAACGTTGCTGGGTTTTCCACTACAAAATGACTTTCTGTATGAATAGATTCGCCGTTTATATAAATTGGCCATTTTTCCGCTACTTTTTTCATCCTGCTTTAATCTCCTCTTCTTCTTCTTCATGATCTGTAAATGTCTTATCATTTTCACCTTTGAAAAAGTCCTTGCCATATAAAAGGGCACATAATAAAATTCCTGCTGCAAACGCCATTCCAGCACCTTTTATAACAAGGATGGCAGCTACGACTCCTGCAATTCCCAGGTCGCGTTGGCTCTTTGCCTGCATGACGCCTACGCGTACGCTAACATATCCTTGAACCAAAAGCGTCAAGGCCAAGGCCACACCGAGAATTGGTTCCACCAGGCTTACTACCGGCAATAAGAATAACCCTGTATTCGTACCCCAACGGAACGAGCCGGCACCGCCGAAGAAAGAATTCATGGCTTTCTTGCCATTCTTGAATCGCTCCACAACCACGACCTGCATGGCTGCCCACAACGGACCGCACATTGTTATATCGGGTCCTATAAAACTCATGATCACATTTCGGCCACCAAAAATTAAATGGGCTCTGTTTGGATTATAGTCCACTTTTTCATCTTCCCTGACCTCATCGGATTCAGAAAGCAGCGCTTTCGTTTTGAGCACATCCCCGAATACGACTAAATAAGTAGCGAAAACAGCTGGAATCGCACTTAAAAAGAAAGTCAAGGCGGGAAAACCTAAACCAAAAACAGTATAGTCTGACCAAAGCGTAGCAAAATCCGGACTGCTGAATCCCCATTGGATATCAGGCCATTTTGCTTCTCCAAAAATGGGGGCTACAAAGACAGCAAGTAAGATTGCTGGCAATATCCCTAAATTGCCTATGAATATCCAAACTTTGTTTCGCATTTTCAATTTTCCAAAACTTTTCGAAAAAAGCAGATAAAAGGCAAAGCCGATACAAATGCTTATTGTATAAGGAAATAAATCAAACTTTCCACCCACTTCAAAAATGGAAACGACAGCACCAATACCCGCTCCTAAAATGATGCCTGATTTGATTGCATTCGGCACTAATCGCACGACCTTACTGGCAAGTCCGGTCATTCCTAGCAATATTGATAAAATACCTAATGTTAGTTGAAATGCAACGAGAGCATAGACCCGATCAGGTCCTTCGGGAAATTGCCCGACGAACAATACAAGCAATGGAACCGCAGGTGTAATCCAACCTGGTATAACAGGGTCCCCGAGTAAATGATGCGCCAAGTATAATAATCCATTCAAGACAACGACGGCTAGAGCCACATCAAAAGGCATACCAAGATGGTCTGCAAGCAGTGTAATCGCTCCAAGATCAACTGCACACATCAATAAGCCTTGAACATAGTCAGGCCACTCAAAACGATAATGGACAAATGGCAGTCTAATTTTAAAAGGTCCCGCAGGTATATACGATGTCTCTTCTCCATAGCGACGGTTTTTCCATTTCATGTTGTTTCCTCCACTTAAAAGCCATAGGCTGAACGGTAAATTTTTTCGATATCCCGGACGTTTAATGCACGGGGATTATTGCGAAGTAAACGGACTTGTTTGATGGCCTCGGCAGCCATTTCACTTAAAGCCGATTCAGGAATGTCAAATTCACTTAGTGACTCTGGTATATCAACATAACGGCATATTCTGGTCATCGCTTCTATAGCCTTATCCGCTGCCTCATCATCATTTAAATGATTGACTTTCTCTCCAAGTGCTTCAGCAATCTCGCGGAACCTTTCCAAACATGCAATTTTATTCCACTTCATCACAAATGGCAGTAATAATGAATTGCTGACTCCATGTGATAAATGGAAGCGGCCTCCAAGAGGATAAGCTAAAGCATGAACAGCTCCAACACCAGCATTTCCAAAAGCTAATCCTGCCATTAGGCTTCCAGTGATCATCGCTTCCCGTGCTTCCAGATTATCTGGCGCAGCATAAGCCTTTGGTAAATTTTTTGCGATTAACTTCATGGCCCCAATTGCCAAAGCATCCGTAACGGGCGAAGCAAATTTGGAAATATAAGCCTCGACCGCATGAACAAGTGCATCCACTCCACTCGCAGCAGTCACACTTGGCGGGCAAGTCAGCGTCATGACGGGCGATACAATCGCTACATCCGGTAAAAGATACGGACTTACAATTCCCTTCTTAACCTGTTCTTTCTTGTCCGATAAAATCGAAATATTCGTCACTTCTGACCCGGTTCCTGCCGTCGTCGGTATGGCTATTAAAGGTAGACCTGGGACTTCAATCAAGTTAGTACCGAAATATGTCTCGATGCTGCCTGAATTCGTAGCCATGACGGAAGAGGCTTTCGCAATATCCATCGCACTTCCACCGCCTACCGCAATCAGTCCATCATGTTTTCCATCCTTGATTGACCGTACACATTGCTCAACGATTTCAATTTCCGGTTCTGGATTCACATCCGAAAAAATACCACATTCTGCAGAAAGTAAATCCTCAACCCTTTGTACAACCCCAGCACCCACTAAAACTTTATCTGTAACTATCAACGGATTCTTCATCCCTAATCGCGTAACCTCATCAGTCAGCTGCTGTAAAGAATCTGCTCCTGTCACCAATTTGTTAGCCATAGAAAAAATAGAAATATTCATGGTTATCTCCCCTTTCATGTATTTACTAATGCAGGAATCATGCCAAAGTTTGAAAACGCTTAATTCATAAGGGGGATAACCTTTTTTTCATGGGTAACAGTATAAATAATGAGTGGAAAACAAATCAAATAAACTAATTCGATTCGTTTTCTAATCGCATGTGAAATTTTTTCATTTTTTGCACCAAAGCGCTTTGACTGATATCCAAAGAGATGGCAGCGGCCCTTGTAGTCCCATACTTCTTCATCGCATTCAGGATCAGGGAACGCTCCAGCTCGGAAACGGCTTCCTTCAAAGAATGTGTTGTCGTTTTTTTTGATAAGACCGGCTGGATGAAAGATGGTAAATTAGGCAAATCAATCGTATCATCATATGTCGTGACGACCAGCCGCTCTGCAAGACTCGCAAGCTCACGTATATTGCCAGGCCACGAATAGTTCGTCAGCCATTCATAGCATTCCGGTGTCATCTTTTTCTTTTCATCATATTTTTCATTGAATTTTTTCAAATACATTTCTAAAAGCGGGATCGTTTCTTCCTTTCGCTGGCGTAAAGGCGGGACTTCAAAGGAAACGATATTAAGCCGGTAATAAAGATCTTCACGGAAAGATCCTTCTTGCACGAGGGAGGCCAGATCGCGATGGGTGGCTGTAATTAACCTGACATCCACTTCTTTCATTTCGGTAGAACCAACTCTCATAAACTTGTTTTCCTCTACCACTTTCAAAAGTTTTACCTGTAGCTCTAAAGGTAAATCCCCTATTTCATCCAAAAATAACGTGCCACCATTCACTTTCTCAAAAATCCCCATTTTCCCATTCTTAAGGGATCCGGTAAATGCCCCGGGTTCATATCCAAAAAGTTCAGATTCCACCAAGTTCGCTGGGATGGCTCCGCAATTTAATTCAAGGAAAATTTTTTCCTTCCTGGAGCTTTTGGCATGTATGTATTTGGCGATTAAACTCTTCCCTACTCCCGTTTCCCCCTGTAACAAGATCTTCGCATCCGTTTTAGCTACTTTATCAGCCAATTTGAATAAAGGAGTTGTAGAGGGACCAATGATTATTTCCTGTAAATTCACCTGTTCCGAGCCAGGCAATAATTGAGAAATAGGTTGGAAAGATAACTTTTGGCTGTCAATCGTATACTTCATCCGGATTAATTCAGTAATATCCCTAACACTATTAATGACAAATATGACTTCATTCTGTGGCGATAGAATAGGTGTGGCCGATACGATGATCTTTCTTCCATTTCGAATTCTTTGTGTCAAAGTAACTTGATTCTTCGTTCGAATGGAGTCCAATGAAGCAGAGACGGATATCATGCCTTGCTCAATTAAATAACTCATTGGTTTTCCGATGATTTCCTCTTCTCTTATTCCAGTAATACGCTGATACGCTTGATTGATAAATAATGTCGTTCCATCACCATCCGTGATATACACCCCATCATACAGGGCATTAAATACAACCTTGCATAAATCACTCTCGAAGAATGCTTGAAATTGTTCATAGGGAATTGAGTAATTCCGTAAATTTTGCAGCGGTGCATTAACGGTAATGAAATGAGAAATTGGCTTCGTCAAATCACTCTGCTGCACTGCTGCAGATAACGCCTCTATAGTCAAAAATCCGATGAAATCCTCTGAATCATCCAAAACTTCCACTTCAGTGCTTCCTATCGGGAAACATGATATCGCTTCCTCCACTGTCATATCCGAATAAAACTTAGTCATCAATATCCACTCCCTGACCGGTCTTTAATATTTGATAGAGCACTTCCTCCTTGATTGAAGACTTTTTGAAAGTTCTGGCGGCTTCCTAGTCTTTTCAAATTAAAGAAGGCAATAAACTTATTAACTTATATTGTGTGAGCATTATGTAATGTCCATTTCTTTTTAATGATACTATGTACGACAATCAACGACACCAAGAATAAATGCTACACCGGTAAAAACGTTTCAATCTCAATATCCTATTTCTGTTTAAAACGATAAATAGCATTTGTATGTTACTTTTATCATATCAATGGTGTTTTTTATGCTCAAATCCATTTTCACTCATAACAGGAAATCTTGTCCTTTTGTTGTATAATAAAAATGCCTGCGAAATGGCTCATTCCTTGAGATTTTTTAATTCTCAGTTGAAGCTTAAGAGCAATTTTTGTTAAGTGCTTTAAAAAGCTTCTCTGCAGTTTGAAAAAACCTAATCCGTATTTGGATTAGGTTTCAGACTGTAGACAAACTCGATGAAAACTCAGTTTGCCTGCAGTTTTTTTATTGAAAAAAGTTGCAGCTGATTTAAGAGATCCGCCCCCTTTCCGCCGACTGTCTGCCAAGCCTCATCAAAGCAAGCGCCTGTGGGGTCTCGGCAGACAGTATTTCTGCAGGAGTGTCGCAAATCTCTTCAATCCAGTGAGGGTTTCATCCGTATAAACTAGTAAAAAACATGAAAGATACTCAAGTTTAATTTTAAAATCTTGGTTCGGGGCGAGTGCAATTCGAAACTCCTTTTTCCAAAAAATTGATGAAACCGCCAGACTGTAAACGAATTGGAGAGGAAGAGCCAGTTTCCCTACAATATTTCTTAAAAAGTAGTTCCGGTTGATTGGAACGTAAGGTACGAGACTCCTGCGGGAAAAGCGTGGCCAAGGGAGACCCCGCAGGCGAACAGCCGAGGAGGCTCCCGGACCGCCCGCCGAAAGCGAGTGCCTGGAGTGGAAATCATTACACATAACCCTTTCGGGAAATCCGCTCCCTTTCCGCCGACTTGTCTGCCAAGCCTCATAAAAGCAAGCGCCTATAGGGTCATGACTAGCCAGTAATTAGGCAGGAGTGTCGCAAATCTCTTCAATCCAGTGAGGGTTTCATCCGTATAAACTAGTAAAAAACATGAAAGATACTCAAGTTTAATTTTAAAATCTTGGTTCGGGGCGAGTGCAACTCGAAACTCCTTTTTCCAAAAAATTGATGAAACCGCCAGACTGTAAACGAATTGGAGAAGAAGAGCCAGTTTCCCTACAATATTTCTTAAAAAGTAGTTCCGGTTGATTGGAACGTAAGGTACGAGACTCCTGCGGGAAAAGCGTGGCCAAGGGAGACCCCGCAGGCGAACAGCCGAGGAGGCTCCCGGACCGCCCGCGGAAAGCGAGTGCCTGGAGTGGAAATCATTACACATAACCCTTTCGGGAAATCCGCTCCCTTTCCGCCGACTTGTCTGCCAAGCCTCATAAAAGCAAGCGCCTATAGGGTCATGACTAGCCAGTAATTAGGCAGGAGTGTCGCAAATCTCTTCAATCCAATGAGGATTACAGTAAAAAAACATTCTCTCTAATCGGACTCCTAACCCCATTTTGTCGCCAAAATGAAACTTAATACTTATTTGGATTAGGTTTTTTGATTTGATTAAAGATAGTAATTTGCTTCCTTTCTAATCAGATGCTTAATTTGGAAACCAGCCGACCGGTTTTACATCGAGATTAATGTTGATTTGTTTAATTTCCTGGTATTCATCCAAGCCGTATTTTCCTAAACTGCGTCCAATCCCGCTCTGTTTGTAACCGCCCCATGGCGCTTCGACATATGTTGGATGATAATCATTAACCCATGTGATGCCTGCCCGTACCTTCTTGATCACTCGCAATCCTTTTGCCCCATCGTTAGTGAAGACGCCGCCTGCAAGGCCGTAGTCTGTATCATTTGCAAGTTTAATAGCTTCTTCTTCATCTTTAAACTTTTGAATGACAACGACCGGACCGAAGATCTCCTCTTGTACGATGCGCATGTCAGGTGTTACATCGGTGAATACAGTCGGTGCAATGAAGTATCCTTTGTCAAGGTCTTCATCAACAAGACGGTAACCGCCTGCTGCAAGTGTCGCACCTTCCTGTTTGCCGATTTCAATATAGTTCAAAATGCTATTCATTTGCGCTTCGCTGACAATTGCCCCCATGTTGCTGTCCTCCGCAAGGCCAGATCCTACTTTGATTTTATTTGCGCGTTCCACATAGCGTTTCACATATTCATCATAAATACTTTCCTCAACCAGGATGCGGCTGCCTGATGAACATACTTGACCGGCACCGAAAAAGATGCCGAATAATCCGTAATCGACGGCCGTCTCTAAATCTGCATCTGCAAAAACGATATTAGGTGATTTACCGCCAAGCTCAAGTGAAATTTTCTTTAAGTTGCCCGCGGCCGCCCTCATGATTGTTCGGCCAACATCCGTACTTCCTGTAAATGAAACAATGTCAACATCCTTGCTTTCTGCAATGGTTTGACCGACAACAGTGCCGCGGCCCATCACCATATTAGCAACACCTTTAGGGATGCCTACTTCCTCCAGTATTTCAAATAATTTCATTGCTGTAACAGGTGTCACTTCAGCCGGTTTATATACAATGGTGTTACCTGCCGCAAGGGCCGGTGCGATTTTCCAGACACTCATTAGAAGAGGAAAATTCCAAGGTACAATCAAACCGGCTACACCTACTGGCTCACGAACAACCATCGCTTGTACTGGAGCGGGAACTTGATAAGTTTCCCCTTCTGGATGAAGCACCAAACCAGCATAGTAACGGAAACACGCGGCGGCATCGGCAATATCGAAACCTGCCTCTGCTTTGAGTTTCCCATTGTCCATTGTTTCGAGAATCGTTAACTCTTCAGCACGTTCATCTATTTTATCAGCGATTTTATATAGGTAGGAAGCACGCTCCTGTGCTGTTAGGCCTGACCAGATTCCACTTTCAAAAGCTGCCTTTGCAACTGAGATTGCCTTTTCAGTATCTTCCTTGGTGGCACGCGGAGCCCTTGCAATGACTTCCTGTGTTGCAGGGTTGATTACCGGGATTACTTCATTTGAAGATGAGGTCTGCCACTTACCGTCGATGTAATTTTTAAGCTCTAAAACTGCCGTTTCTAAAATTGTCATGTTTCATTCCTCCGTTTTCATTATTTTTTAGTTTTATCTTTAAGGAACCGTTAAAGTTTTATAACAAGTCTGTCGTCCTTCGCACGTGAGCAGCATGTCAGGATTGAGTTGCGTGTTTGGCGGTTTTCTTCGCTAAGGAAGAAATCACGGTGATCCACTTCACCTTCTGCAACATCCACCTCACAACTTCCGCACCCGCCCACTTTACAAGAATAAGGTGCATCAATGCCTTCCCTTAAAAGCGCATCAAGCAGTGTTTCACCTTCATGAACACGGATGGACCGATCGCTGTCTGTAAGGTCGACAATGAAAGGTTCTTTCGGCCCGTCATGTTTTGTCGCAAATAATTCAAAATGAATCGCATGTTCCGGATAACCATATGAACTGGCAGCTTTTCGGTACTCTTGTACCATCTCGATTGGTCCGCAAAAATATACATGCGTGCCAATGCGATGATCCATCATCGTCTCAGGCATCATTCTGCGTTTATCTTCTGCCTGCGAAAAATAAAAGGTGCATTGATCAGGATATTTGGCTTTCAACAGATCATAAAAAGCACATAATTCCGGTGTGCGTGCTGCATAATGAAGTTCGAAGGTTTGTCCTTCGGCAGCCATATCTTCCATCATTGCCAGAAATGGAGTGATGCCGATTCCAGCTGCATAAAATGCATGATGCTTAGCTCGAAAGCTGAGAGGGAAGTTGTTTTTAGGGAAGCTGACTTCCAACCTGGAATCTATTGTTACATGATCATGCCAGAAAGCGGAACCTCCGCGTGACGCCTCATCACGCCGAATGGAAATAGCATATTTTTTACGGTCCCTTGGGTTGCTGATAAGGGAATATTCTCGCTCGATTATCGTATCCCCTACCGGCATGAAAGTGGTCAAATGCGAACCGCCAGTAAAAGCAGGCAATGGTTTTCCATCAACTGGAATCAATTCGAACTGTTTTACGAATGGAGTTTCTTGAATGATCTTGTTTACTTTCATTTGAATATTTCCTACTACCCGCATGATGATCAGCTCCCTACTTCTTCTTTTCCGATTGGGATGAATGGGTAACCAATATAACCTTCCCGTACGATTGAATAAAATGGTCCTATTTCAAGACTGGCTTTGCAATGGTCACATTCTGCAATTTCGGCTTCTTCTGCGATTTCCGACACTTCGAAACATTTCATGCAATATACATACCGCCGTTTAGGGCCGATAATCACCGTCTGGATCTCAGCTTCAGATAGACCAGCTTCCACCCCGAGCGAGAAGATCATTACGGCATTGTTCCAAGCTGCCGCAATATAAAATTGGGTGCCCATCTTTTGTGACAAGATGACTCTCTTAATCTCCTCTTTATCTTCCATTCCATTAATGGAAAGACATTCAACAGGCACTGTTCCTGCGATTTCAGAAGTGAAACTTTTCGCCTTTTCATATCCGGCTTGATCAGAAATGACGACAAACTTTCTTCGTTCATTCCGAGGAGTAAATTTATTTACGATCGTAATGGATTTATCAAACAATACTGGACTATTGTACAAGGCCCTATCCTCCTACTTATTGTTTATCTTCGCTTTTTTGTTTTTCATCAATACTCCTCAAATATTCGACCGATTGCGAAAGAAACGGGGCAATTCCTTTGTATTCAGCCATAGGTTCCGGAATATCCTGCAGTACGCTATATGTCAGATCAAACCACTCCTGGCGCATTGTCAAATCCTCCAGCGGCAGGAACTGAGTATTCAATACGAATAGAATGGCGTTGCTTCGTGGCATGCGATAAAATTTTTGTTCTTCAACGCGCAAACGAACAAGTTTACCTGCATTTTCCGGTGTTATTTCAGAGCGCTGCGGTCCCCATACATCCATCGTTTCATAGTTGACATCCCAACGGTCCGCCATCAGGTTCCAGTTAATGCGTGTCCATGGCTTTCCTGGCTCGATGGATAATAAAAACTTACGAACGCGATCTGCGAGTTCATCACCTTTCCGTGATACGAATGGAACAGGTGCATGGATCTCATCAAAGGACATGCCTTTATTCCAGTTAGCCGAGAAGAGTGCAGCGTATGAAACTTGCCCCACTTCCAAGTAGAAATTACTATCGCGATGAACCATTAAAACAAAATCATTATGGAAATGGCGGCCTATATAATCAAGCGGCTCATTTGGAAGCGTGCTGGCATCGCCATATACGAATGAATCGGATTCCCCGAATATGTGGTTCTTGAAAGTCCAGTTGTCACCATCTTTAATGACCTCGAAATGCTCCGGGTAGCGATCAGCTGCCATGTCAATCAGCATTTCCAATACTTCCCATTGCATTTCCATTGTGTGTGAAAAAGATTGAAACCTTATATGCGGCTGTTCTTGAAGGAGACGACGCTTCGTTTCCACTTGGAGTTTGTATTCTGGTGTAACTTCAATACAGTTAACGTTTGAGAGTTTTTTCAAGTCGTTTGAATAACGATAGTTACCTGAAGTGAATGGAAATGGGAATGTATCTAAATCTGTTGTTTTGAAATCTAAACTTTGTGTAAACATTAAACAATCTCCTCTCGTTCCCTAGATTCTTTAAAGTGAGTTTTTTTCTATTTAGCTTCCTTTAATTCCACGGATGGACGCTCCATGTCAACTTCATAACGGAAAATGTATTTAGATGAAACATAGTAGGTGACTAAAGCGACAAAGTATGTTGGAATTCCGGCAGCTGTATAAAGGAAAAAGCCACTTGCTTCAAAAGTCAATGGATTATAGAGTGCCCAGTAAACGGTCGTTCCGATAACCACCGTGAGAACGGCCGAAGGGTTAATGCCTTTCCAATAGGTATAAGAGCCTTGCGTGTCATACAAATCCCTTATTGAAATGCGTTGGCGCTTTACAAAGAAGTAATCTGCAACGACAATCCCGCCGAGAACAGCCATTATAAAAGAGATGACAGCAATGAATGAACCAAAGGCATCGTAGAACGTTGAGCTTAGAAGTAAGAATATAGTCGGTACGGTTGTACCCATCGCAATCATCCATGACTTTTTCGGGAATACAGTTTTAAAGCTGACAGCTTGTGAGTACATAAGGAATATGGCTGCACCGACATTCCCTACCGAAAGTAAAATCAAGCCAATGAAGCCGCCCCAACTTCCTGCGATGGAAAACATCCAGTCAGAAGGATTAAGAGAACCAGTGACTAATGCAGCAAGTGCCCCAACTAATGCGGCGATACAGACGATGATTCCATAGCTGTAAAATCCCGCTTTAAATGCTCCTCCTTCTGTTTTAGATAAACGGCTGTATTGGCCAAGGTACGGAAGCCATGAAAAGCCGAGACCGATGTTTAACTCCAGGGCTGTCGCGAATGAACGAGAACTCGTTTCAAATGGCTCAGAAGGAAGTATATGAGCCACTTCCGTGAACCCCTGTCCAAACAAGACTATTGCGAGCAGGCCAAACATGAGAACCATAAAAACTGGAACGGCTACTGCGGTATATTTTTGAATCGCTACCGGTCCCCTCACCGTTACAAGGAATGCACAGACGAAAAGCAAAATCGAGAAAAACGGCGCTCCCGTTGCTTGGCTTGAGAAAATCGCGGGCATGCCCATCCAATTAGCCGCCTCTGCTAACGCCTGGCCGGACATAAAAAGCGCGATGGAAATATAGCCGAGAGTTAAAATAAGAAAAACAAAGAAAAAGATATTCGATCCTAAATACCCAAGTGAACTTCTAAACCCTACAAAAGTGTCTATGCCATAACGCGCAAAATAAAGGGTAATGGGAACTATCAACAGCATAGGGAAGGCATTACCGAATAAAATCGCTGCAAGTGACTGCTTCGCGTCAAGCATTGTACCTGTGTATCCACCAGTTAACAGCCCAAAAGATGAGAGGCCAATAACAACTTGAACTAAAATTAAATCCCGAAGGTTAAAAATCCGGTCATTTTTACTTGCCGGTAAGAACCCAAAGGCCACATCCTTTGAAATGGAGGAATTCTCTTTGCTCACACGCTTCTCTCCCAACTATAGAATAGTGATTGTATTACTTGGAATAAGGCTGATATAGTTCTGGGTAATCGAAACAACTACATTAGACAAGTGAATAGATTAGGTAAGCGATGATTAAAATCATGAAAAAAATTGAACCTGCCGCATCACTCCATTTCATTTTGTCGATTTTCACGGCTTCTTCCTGCTCATACGCATTGATCCGCTCATTCAAATCTGAATATAGATTTTTAATAAAGGGATCTTCTGAATTGATATTCTGTTGAAACTGATTCTCTTTATTCAAAATCGCTTCTCCCTCCTTTGCAATCATGCTTTCTGGTCCCTTCTCTTTACTTTATTGCAATAACCATGCCAATCAGAAAACACTATGCTAACAGGGTTTTCAAAAGGAGGAATATTCATTTTTGAAACTATTGAACAATTGTGAAATTTCTGTAATATAAAACTAGGAAGTTAAATGAAAGGCAGGTAGACATAAATGGATCACTTCACCTCTGCACTCTTGTCTATTTACGATCAGCTTATTGTGACAGATAAAAATGGCACAATACTGAAATCGACCGGAACAGGGAATACCTTATTCCATACAATCAAATCCGCCAATATCGGTGGTTCCATCAAGGATGTTGAACAAGATTTATTTGCTACAAACTTTGCAGAAGAGATAATGGGCAAAAATGAAAAAAGATCCTTCATGCAGTCTACATGGCAGGGTCCAGAGCTTCTGATGACGGCATACCCGATTGAATCCGGGGCATGGGTATGGGCTTACAAAGAACTCAAAGATTCTTATCCAGATACATCAAGGGGGGAATCGTGGCCTTTATTGGAATCGAAGAAGCCATCTTTTCCATTTGTGATCCGCAGTAAACCGATGCTTGATGTTCTGCATAAAATGCAAATGGTTTGTGATGTCAGCGCAACCGTCCTATTATTGGGGGAATCCGGTGTAGGAAAGGAAATAGCAGCCAGGGCCATACATAATATGGGTAATAGAAGTGACGGGCCATTTATACCTGTCAATTGCGGCGCCATCCCGGAAAACCTGATTGAAAGCGAACTGTTCGGATATGTAGAAGGGGCTTTTACCAGCGCTCGGAAAGACGGCGCCAAGGGAAAATTCACACTTGCCCATAAAGGTATCTTATTCTTGGATGAAGTGGGCGAATTACCGCTTAATGTTCAGGTAAAACTGCTTCGCGTCCTTCAGGAGCGCATTGTCACGCCAATTGGGAGCACGGCCTCACACCCTGTTGACATTCAGGTGATTGCCGCAACTAATAAATCACTCGAAAAAATGGTAAAAAAAGGAGAATTCCGAGAAGACTTATATTATCGTCTTCATGTCGTGCCTATCCATCTTCCGCCGCTTAGGAATCGTGTAGATGAAATCCCTCACCTGGTTCAGTTTTTTTTACAAAAGTACAATACACTATACAATCGAAAGGTAGCTTTCACACCGGATGCAATCGACTTGCTATGTATCTATCAATGGCCCGGCAACGTGCGCGAGCTTGAAAATACAGTTGAAAGGCTTGTGATTACTAGCGGAATACCGGAAGTGGATGTTGCGTTGGTTAGAGAGGTGCTTCCTTTTAAAGGACCCAACAAACCCACTTCACTACCTGTCATCGATTTTCTAATGCCTTTGCAGGAAGCAGTCGACCTTGTGGAGGAACAGCTGATCAATATGGCGATGGAACAATACAAATCATTAAAACTAGCGGCAAAGGTATTGGAAGTCAGCCAGCCGACGATGAGCAGGAAATATAAAAAATTACGTAATAAAATCGAAGAGGCAAGCTTTTCACCAGTGGATAAACGGGCCATTTTAGAAGAACAAATAAACCAGCGGCTTCGATCCATAGCCGTTGTAACCGCAGCTATCATTCCAGCTGAGGAGGTAATCAGTCTACAAAAAAATATGAACCGGCAAAATTCCTATTCCCAGAAATTAAAACAAAAACTTACCATGATTCAAGAAAAGGAAGGCGTAATTGAATGGGTCTTTATATTTATCATGACGGATGATGGACGTCTGATTCACCTCGTTGCCGACAAGGGCTTTGTAATTGAACCGGGGGAAGAATATATGGGTCCCCCGGAAATGGTTAATGTCGCTTACCAGGCGTTTAATGGTAAAGCGGGTGTTACTCCCATATACGAAGACAGGTACGGTGAGTGGAAAACAAGCTTTGCGCCAATCATTGATGATGATGGCACTATCGTAGGTATTATCGGATGTGATTACAGCAAAGCCTATTTCAATTCGGAAATGCAGCGTCTCCGTAAGCAACTCAATATACATGTTTGATTTCGGAATGCAGTCATGCGGTGAGTCTATTAGACCAACTGAATACTAGGGTAAAAAAAGAAAAGCTGATTACAGGAGCCGTCTAGAACGGGCTTCTGCAGTCAGCTTTTTCATTATTACCATATACATCATGAACGTTATGGAGGAATTAAAATGGCAGTAATGCCACCCATTTTTCGGTCTAACTGGTTTTCCCAAATTGACCACACCTATATAGGCAATTTTATATGTTGTTCTTCCACTAAATATAAACTGTTAAGAGGATTTGGCAGAGCATATGGATACTCATTCAATGATTTAATGGAACAACCCAATGACTTATTCCTATTATACAAATGAGTGCTCATAAGCCTTATTGCCATGAAACTTATATAACTTTCTCTTTATTTTCTCTATTTTTCACCAAAAAATAAGCAGTAATCAAGGCAGTAATAGGAATTATCAGGGCTACACCTGTTCCAGCACAAAATATAGTGATCATTTCAGCACTGAATATTTTTGAGTTTACGATTTCTCCAACAGAATAGGATAAATCTTTAAACCATATAAGCAATGCCAAATAGCCTCCAAAGAAAGCAAAAAATAGTGTATTCGTAGATGTCCCTAAAATATCCCGCCCAATACTCAATCCAAATGTGAATAATTCCTTCTTGCTAATGGATGGATGGTGATGATACATTTCTCGCATGGGAGATGCAATGGCCATGGCTGTATCGATAATCGCGCCAATAGTACTCATAATAATTACTGAAGCTCCAATTTTAACAAAATCCACCCCAATATAAAGGGAAAAGATGCTAAGCTCTTCTATTTCTTCTTCACCGAAACCTTGTATCATCGCATTTTCCGTCACAATGACAATAAAAAAGAGTACAATAACAATCGTGATAATAGTAGAAATGAATGCTGTTTTTGTTGTACTGTTCACTTCGTTAATGAAAAATAAATTAATATAACTAATCACCGTACATGCAATCAATGTTACGATATACGGATCAATATATGGATTAGTCATAAAAATGATGGTGAAAAGTAACACACCAAAGTTTAGGAACAAAGCAAAAAATGAACGTGCCCCTTTTTTTCCGCCAATCAAGATCATTAATATAAATAGTATAAACGCTAGCAACACTAATACATTCATTATCTTTCCCTCTTTCGATTAATGAAAAAAATAGAGACATATAGACCGATCGGGATAGTTAACACGATTCCGATACCACCTGCAAGAGCACGGGCCAATTCCAATGTTAGGTTCATGGAAAGGGTAAATCCCAATGCAGAATTATTTTTCAAATACAAAATAATCATAGGAATGGAACCACTTATATAGGCAAAAAACAAAATATTTGTCATGGTCCCCATAATGTCTTTTCCAATCTCTAATCCTGAAGTTTTAAGTGCTTTTACTGATATGTGGTTATTCTTTTCATACAACCCGAAAATCGAAGAAGACATGGTAATGGCTATATCCATTACAGCTCCTAAAGAACCGATAAATAACCCTGCCAAAAACACCATTTTATAAGGACGAGTGATAAATTGCATCTCTTCATATCGAAGGCCCTTTTCGGAAGTTAACCACATAACAAGATAAGCAATGAACAGCGATAAAAAAGTCCCTAACAGTGTCGCAATAACCGCTGCATAGGTTTTTTCATTAAAACCATTAACGAGTAAAAGGGAAAAGACCGTAAATAGTATGATACTTATACTGCATATTAAAACCAAACCAATGTTTGATGTATTCAAATAAAAATCTAATGCATATGACAACAATATGGCATTGACTGCCAAACTAATAATTGAAAGCAGGCCTTGTTTTTTTCCAACGATAAGTAATGTAAAGATAAAAACCCATGCTATTATCAACACAAATTTATCCCGTTTTACGTCTTTTATGGTTCCAGTCAACTCTGAATTTCCTTTTGTCTTCGTATCAATCGAAACAAATAAATCATTTCCAACTCGATATTCTTGATCATAAGCTCCGGATTTGGAATATTCATTCTTTAAATGAATAAGTTTTCCTTTTTCTTCTCCATTTTGTAATTCGGCTATTATACTCTGGGTAAATAGGCGATCTTCATTTTGATACATATCATTCAATTCAGTTGTATTTTCCAGATTTGTTTTGATGACTTTGGCTATTGGGCGTTCATAGAATGAATAATTGTGATGAACAAAGAAAACAGACAAGACAAAACAAAGTGCTATGACGGCGTACAAAGAAACATGCTTGTATCCCATTTTTTTAAATTTATTTACGATAACATTCAAAATAAAACCTCCAAATATCGGGTGGGCAAAAAAGGCAGGGAGGAGCCAGGAATTGACTGACTCCACCCCGCCTTACTAGTATTTGATTTATTTATCTTATCATGAATGGATTTGGTTTGCGAAAACAAAGTCCGATTTACCACCTTAACGTCTCCCCAGATAAAACGCTAAGAAGAGATTGAGGTGACATCTCAGGAAAAACAAGCAGAGATCACATTGCGGATCATGAAGACACCCTTACCAGTAACAATCCGCTGACTCAATACCCATTCACGCATTAATGGACATAGAATTTTACCAGAGATGTTTTGTCTTAACTCTTTTGTTGTCTACCCTTTGTTCTCCTTACATATTTACAAACCACCGCTTTGTGTATTATCAAATTAAATATTCTAGCGAGGTCTATATCTAAATATATAATATTCTCTTGTCACTATTAGGCGTATCGTCAGGAAAATGCGGATTTACAACGTTAAGAAAAATACCATTATTAAAAGCCCAATTTCTCACCCTTTAAATTGAGGAATTGGGCTTCTTATAATGAACCTAATGCTGAAAATATGAATATACTTCAGTTGTTAAATGCTTAACTTGTAATACGGTTCACCGTACCTCACAGAACTGCGTTTTTTACTCCAATTTAACATAGTACTTCAACATTAAATCCTCCGGGCGCTTCTACGTAGAAAGTATATCTGTGTAAGTGTTGTGGGAGTTTTACCTTGTATCCATCATCTTTCAACCGCTTATTGATCCTGTTAACTTGTTCTTCATTTTCTTGTATGAATCCAACATGAAATGTCTTGGGGTATTGTACATCGCTTCCTTTCATTAGAGTCAATATGGAGCCATCATCATCTTTCATTGCAGCGAACCCATCTCCTCGACTTCCTGCACATGTTAGTCCAAAATATGTTTCTAAAAAATCACGTGAAGCTGTAACATCATTAACAGTTAAATTTAAATGATTGATCTTCATTACTTCCCCCAATTTTGGTATTATTGTTTTCTCTCGGTAAAAAAGTTAATTTTCCACTGGCTCGTTGTGATGTTGTTAGTCACTTTGTAATCGGACTTGTTATTTCTCCCTCCCTATTTTGTAAGGTATTCCTTCTTTTTAGTGAAAATGACAGTATCATCTTTCCGATTCAGTAAATAATCATCCAAGTTACCGCAATTACAAGATTTAAAAAGGCCAACCAGTAAAAACTGGCTAGCCTTCGATCAACTCAATTACAATATTTTTTCATTTTCAAAGTTAGTGTTTGACTCTACTTTCTTAGCCAATTTAAATTTATAGAATAATATACAGGCTACCAAAAATCCTATTCCATAAAACAGTCCAACTCGTTGAGTAGGGTCAAAGGCAAGGAATACTAGAATCAGTAAACAAAAGCCTAAACAAAATAACGGGACAAATGGGTAAAATGGTACTATGTATTGTAAATCTGCCGTTTTACCACCCGCTTTTATAAACTTCCTTCTAAACATATATTGCGATAAAGCAATCCCCATCCAAGAAATCGTGACGGAAATTCCAGCTATGGACATTAGTATCACGAACACAGTATCCGCCGCAATGAAGCTGGTCAATAACGATAGGAGCGAAAAGCATATCGTAAAAAGAAGGGCATTCAATGGCACTTTCCTTTTGGACAATAGACCAAACATCTTAGGTGCCATTCCATCATGGG
Source organism: Peribacillus sp. Bi134 (assembly GCF_918698065.1). NCBI lineage: Bacteria > Bacillati > Bacillota > Bacilli > Caryophanales > Bacillaceae > Peribacillus > Peribacillus sp. Bi134. The sequence continues at coordinate 60,260 of NZ_CAKKLN010000005.1, forward strand.
CCATCGACCAAAGCAAACGTGTGGAAGCATACAGACATGAATTCCCCACAGAAAGAATGGCTGTCAAAATAATGAAATTCATGATACTTGCTGCATAAGGTATCCCCGCTATCTTCATTAAAGTTACAAAAGGGCTTTCCAATAAGCCTAATTCCGAAGAAGGGAATATGGCGGAAAGGATGATAATGGACGAAATGTAAAAAACAATGATTCTAACTAGTACGTTTCGAATGGCTTTAGGGATGTTCTCTTCAGGTTTTTCACTTTCCCCTGCCGCTATTCCTATTAGTTCTGAGCCTTGATAAGAAAATATCACATTCATCATTGTTACAAAGATAATTGTAATGCCTCCTGCTGGAAAAAGACCAGAAGGTGCCAAATTCTCAAAGAATGGGGTTGGACGATCAGATAAAGAGACAAAACCAAAGATGCCAGCGATTCCAATCAAGATAAACAAAATCACTGCAACGATTTTTATTCCAGCGAACCAATATTCCGCCTCTGCAAAACCTCTTGTCGTTAATGCATTCAATGTAAATAAAAGCACTATGAACACAGCACACCAAATCCAGGTAGGACTATGGGGGAACCATTGTTTCATCAATATTCCTGCTGCCGTAAACTCAACTCCTGCAGTTGCTGCTGAGCCTACGAAATACATCCATCCTAGAGAGAAACCAGCGGAAGGCCCAATATATTCGGCAGCATATTTTTGGAATGAACCTGTAACCGGCATATGAACGGCTAGCTCGCCAAGGCAGACCATGACCATATACAAAATAAGACCGCCGGCTAGATAACCGATCAGGGCTCCTCCTGCCCCCGCTTGGTTAATTGTATAGCCAGCATTTAAAAAAAGGCCTGTACCAATTACGCCGCCAAGTGAAAGCATAAATAAATGGCGTCTTTTCATTGAGCGTTGCAGCTGATCATTATTCTCCAGTCCATACCCCATAAAATCACGTCCTTATCTTATCTATTAGCCTATGCCTTCTCCCAAACCATCTTAGAACCTCAATGAGAGACAACTAAGGCCGCCATCTTGTTTTTGAAATTCAGTCATCTCCACTTCAATCACTGTGTATCCCAAATCTTCAATTTTTTTCTTTGTACCATCAAACCCTTTCGGGACAATAACGCAGTCGTTCATTCTGACGCAGTTACCCGAATATTCTTCTTCCTCTTTTACGATGATTTGATTAAAGCTAGAAAAAGCCTCGTGATTAATGAATTCCCCGGCCACTAATAAATTATTGTCTCCCAGGTAATTGACACCCGTTTTTAAATGAAAGAATTCCTTAAGGGGGATGATGGTCGTATCATAACCATACTTACCCATGATATCTTTGAACTGCAGAGCACCTGCTTCATTCGTTCTGGTTGAAAGGCCGACATAGAAGTGATTTTCAACTTGCATTACATCTCCGCCATCTAGCATACCTGGTGATTGAATATATTCGATTGTTTCATAAAAGTCCTTCAAAACTTCTTTCATTTCAATAATTTCACCATTACGGCTATCTGCACCAGGATTGGTTACAAGTGCACATTTTGGGGTCAACACTGCGGTATCTTCTACAAACGTAGAATCAGGGTATCTTTCATCCGATTCGAGAACGGTCACTTTCACACCGCAGCGTTTTAATGCTTCTACATAAGCCTCGTGTTGTATAAGCGCTTTTTCATAATCCGGGTTTCCTAAATCCGATGTTGTTAAGCCATTTACAAAACTTTTTCCAATCTTTCTTACAATCGCGTGATTAAACATATATTTTCCTCCTAAATAGGTAGTTTATCTTTTTAAAATGTGGAATACCTTTTTGCTCCTGCCGTACTTTAAATGGAGTTTCTTTTATTCCTGAAGCGGAATTATAAAAATATAGGCATGATAGAGAGAAGAGACAACCAAATTCCTCTCTTAAACTATAACGGGTGCCTCTTCTTAGCCCATGCTTTCTCAATTATTTTAATGACTGCACAATTTATCCGCTATTCCTACAAAATAGCTTACACCGTACCCTAAAGCCTTCTCATCGATTTTAAATTTAGGATGGTGTAAAGGATAAGCTTTTCCAAACTCATTATTATGGACGCCTAGAAACTGCATGGAAGATGGAACGATTTCGGAAAAAGCCGAAAAATCTTCTGTTCCAAACATGGGATCATCAACCTTGATGATGTTATTCTCTTCAAAAATACCTTCCATGACCGTTCTTGAAATATCAACAGCAGCTTTATCATTTACCACAGCTGGATACCCTAAATACCAAGTAATTTCACATTTTGCCCCATGCGCTTCCGAAATCCCCTTAACGATTTGCTCAAGATGCTCCCTTGCTTTCACTCGGCTATCCGAGTCCAAGGAACGAATGGTACCACCGATTTCCGCATATTCAGGTATGACATTGAGCGCACTTCCGGAATGGAACTGAGTGACTGAAATGACTGGTGTCCTAAGTGCTGAAATTTTTCTGGAAACGATATGTTGAATATTCGTCGTAATTTCTGCACCAATGATCAGCGGATCTACCGTTAATTCCGGAGTCGACGCATGACCGCCCTGACCAATGATTTTAATTTCAAAATCATCGGCTGCAGCACAGAATACCCCTTCCCTTAAACATATCGTTCCTGTTCGTTCATAAGAAGTAACATGCAGTGCAAAGGTATAATCCACTCCTTCCATGACCCCTTTTTTCACCAACTCCTGAGCTCCACCAGGCAGTACCTCTTCTGCGTGTTGGAAAATAAACCTGATTTCTCCATCAATTGCATCTTTTTTTCCGGAGAGGACTTTAGCAGCACCTAATAACATCGCAGCATGTGCATCATGTCCGCATGCATGCATAACCCCAGGATTTTTTGATTTGAATTCAATTTCTGCTTCCTCTTCAATCGGGAGAGCATCAATATCTGCACGAAAAGTTATGGTATTCGATTTTCGGGAAGATTTTTTAGTTCCTTTAAGAACCGCTAAAACGCTCGTTTCGGTTGGTCTCGTCACTTCCAATCCTGAAAAGGTTTTTAATTTCCTGTAGATAAATTCAGAAGTCTGGTGCTCCTGATATGAGAGCTCCGGATTTTCGTGAAAATGTCGTCTCCATGAAATCACTTCATCCACAACCGTCTCCTGTATTGTCTTCATCATAAACGCCTCCTTTTAGTGCCAATATTCAGATTTTTCAGATCCTTAAAAAGGGCCATACTGTATGCTTTGAGCAATGATCAAAAAGATAATCGCTATCGCAAACTGAATCAGAAGATATGGAAACACCCATTTTACCCATTTCGTAAATGATATGCCTGCCACTGCCAATCCAGCCAATAGCACTCCAGAAGTCGGAAATATCATATTCGAAATCCCATCCCCTAATTGGAAAGCTAATACTGCCGTTTGTCTTGTCACACCCATTAAATCCGCTAATGGAGCCATGATCGGCATCGTCAATGCAGCTTGCCCACTTCCGGATGGAACAATGAAGTTAAGAAATAATTGGACAATGAACATTCCGATTGCATTTATGGCGGGAGGAAGTTGTTCAACCAATCCTGCAGCATAATATAAAATGGTATCCAACAATCCGCCACTTGTAATGATGACCAGGATTGTCTGCGCAACTCCTATTATCAATGCCCCAGAAACCATATCGCCTGCTCCTGAAATAAAACCATTAGCCATCTTGGATGGAGTTAAGCCTCCAATTATGCCCATAATGATCCCGCTTAATAAAAACAAGCCGCCAATTTCACTTATATACCATCCTAATTTAATAACTCCGTATATTAATAGGATGAAATTCACCAATAAAATAATTAAAGCGGCGCTATGTCTTTTACTTATCCTAAAGTTTTTATCAAAATGTGCATGATCTTCACGCCTGAATTTCCCATACTCCCCCAGTTCAGGGTTTCTTTTAACCTTCATTGCATGGAAATAGATGTACAATACTGTAACGACATAAAACACTGCAAGAAGAGCGATTCGCAATCCCATTCCCGAATACATGGGCAGTTCTGCAATGCTTTGGGCAACTCCTACATTAAAAGGGTTCGTGATGCCCGAAATGAATCCAGTCGCCAATGTCCCAAGCATGACGATCGCAAAACCCGTAAGTGCATCAAAGCCTAATGCAATCGTCATCGGAACAATGATTGCGATATAAACTAATGCATCTTCAGCAGATCCGATCAGTGTCCCTAATGAAGCGAAGATCAATACCATCAACGGAATGAGCAATTTCACTTTTGTTCCGAATCGGACAGCCACAAACTTAATGAAAGAATCCAGTGCTCCAGTTGCCTGCATGATTCCCAATGCCCCGCCAAACAAAAAGACGAATAAGATAATTGATGCTCCTTCAATCATCCCTGCGTGAATGCTGCTGAACATTTCCAATAATCCCACTGGTGTTGATTCAATGAATTCAAATGAAGTTGGATCGACTACACTTCGGCCATCCTTTTCAATTCTTTCATATTGGCCTGCAGGCAAGATATAGGTTAAAACCGTCACGATTACAATTACGATAAACATTAAGACAAAGGGATTAATCCCTTTTTCCGGTAACTCCGTTAGTTGGTTAAGTGGCTTATTATTCTGATTAAGCGGCTCGGAAGTGATTTGACCATTAGGCAGGTCATTCATATAAATACCCCCAGTTAAAGTTTTATACTACTAATCCAGTTTTCCTGTCGGACCATCACTTCTCAACCAAACACTTAAACATACTCTTTATTAACTTCTCCAGCATAACGGGCGTATGGACGAAGGCACTATCGATGTGAAGGCGCTCAGTACGCTGGTGGGCATCCTTGCCGAACGGCCCCACATTAAGTACGGGTGCCTGAAGCCTTTGCATATCAGCAAAAGGAATGCTGTAAGTATCGCCCCAGACCGGTGTATTTTTTTCAAAAGCCGTCCAGCCATCAGACTCATCAGTATATTGAACATAGCTTAAATCGCAAATGCCATTAAAATAATGAATTTGGCTGACTTCTTCATCAAGCAATCTAGCAGTTTCCTTCATTAATTTCACAGATTCCATGATAAGCGGATCATCGGACGTATTGACGGCTGGATAATATGGCGGTGCGAACAGCAATACGATGGCGGGTGAAAGCTCCTGACATTGTATCATCAATTTTTCTGCGACCCTAAATGATTTTTCCCGCTCATCCAAATCCATGTTTCCTTTAACTTCACTTTTTATTTGCTCAACAAAACTGCCGCCAAATTTGTCCTCGGCATATGAAAGTAACTTTTCGTAGCGCAATACTTGTACTTCACCTACACCTTCAATATGTTCTCGCAGACAAAGAGCTTTATAAGATTCATTGCATTTTATCGCTGCTTCGTTTGCAACCTGCTCGAATAAATCCATTATTTCTGCAGCTGTCCTTTTCATAATGAACACATTATATAGCGCTGCTGCACGATAGGGTGTCTGTGTTGAATATTGTAGTTTCAGATCTTTTTGCTGAAGCGATACTGGTAAAGGTGTTTCCTCGCCAAGATCACTTTCCTGAAAAAGAGTGTTCCACTCCATGAGCTGCGTAAGGAATGAGGCTATATAGTTAGCCGTTATGCCCTTTAATGGCTCACCCACATGAGTTTCTTTCCCATAAAAAAGGGCAGCCGGCATGATTTTCCCCAAAGTTCCGGAATAAATATAATGTCTATTATCGCCCGGCTTCTGTGAAAAGGAAGGTTCACTATTAAAAAACATTTTATAGGAAAGGTCATATTTATCACGTAAAGACACAAGTTCTTTAACTGCAGCCCTCATTCCCGCAGAATTCACTTCCTCATCAGGAACGGTTAACAGCAGGAGATTGATCGGCCATTTTTCAACGCTTGCCTTTTCGATGATAGCCATATGAAGGGCAAGCCCCATTTTCATATCCATTGTTCCTCTACCAAACAAGTACTTTCCTGATTCAAGATCAATGCGCGCTTCTTCCGGCAGATCATCTTTTCGGTCATGAAGTTTTTTCGTGAGCTCCTCCGGCTGAAATGCAAGAGTCTCAAGATCACCGTATTCTTCAGTATGAACCGTATCAAAATGGCTGATTAATACAACGGTCTCCTTGCTATCGGGATGTTTATAAAAGGCATTGACAAAGTTTCTCCCTAAATCAGCCTCGTGAAGCGATAAGTACGCCGGATTCCTTTTAAAATATTCAAGCTCCCTCAATTTCTCTTGAACCTTATAAGGGAACACTAGCTCCCCTGGTGTAAGAGTACGGCTTTCCCAGCTAACAAGTTCACACAACAAAGCACGAAGCGTTTCTGGAGTACCCCATAGTAATTGACTCATTTCAATCCCCCTTCATCAATATTTGTACGAACCACCGGGCAGGTTAAACAAGTTGGACCGCCAGTGCCTTTGTAACTGATTTCAGTTCCTTTGTATTCATAAACCGTTGCTCCGGCATCAAGAAGCTGTTGCTTCGTGTAAGCGTTACCAGAAGATATAACGCAAACCCGCGGAGCGATGGCAAGCACATTACAGCCCAAGTTCAAGTACTCATCAACCGGCACTTCGATAAGCTGAATGCCTCGTTCAATAAGCAGTTTTCTGAAAAAGACAGGCATAAGGCGGGAATGAACTACGGCTAAATCATGGTCGACAAGGCTGATGAAAGACATTAGATGGAGACACTCTCCCTCTCCTTGATCATGCGGCAGCTGAACTACGATGAAATCATCCACAAGATGTGCGGTCATTTCCTTTAATTGCCGAATGGCTTCTGCGTTTGTACGATAACCATGTCCGACAACCAGGGTTTTATCATCAAGCCAAATGATATCACCGCCATCCGCGACCGCATCACCCGTTAAATACCCAATAATCGGGATGTTCTTTTCCTTGCAAAATTCCTTGTATACATTAGCTTCAGGCTGCCTCAATTCTTTCCCTGACTTTAAAATAATGGCCCCTTGGCTTGTGAATTTGATCGGGTCATGCGCATATAAGGAGTCAATCCCGACTACCGAAGATGCTGGCAAATAATCGATGTTTGGAACATATTTCTCCAAAATGGAAATAAAGTCACCATACTCGGTTAGAGCTTCGTTAAAATCTGGCTCTTCCGCAAAGTTGAAGTTCCGCCATGCTTGGCTTAAATGCTCTTGACTAATAAAAGCTTCTTTCGGATGTTTTACAATGACACGTTCCAATGGTTTGTACATGGACGAACAATAAGTCACTGCCTCCCCCTCCTTTTCCGCATATCGGAAAACGTTTCCGCTAATAGGAATATTTTCTTTTATTATAAAATTAGTTTTGGTATAATGTCAATATGTTTTAAATATTCAAATAAATCAACGTTTTATACAACTTGGAATGAAAGATAGGTGGTTTGTTTATGCAATCGATCGACCGTGCCATGAACGTTATAAAGGTGCTCGTTTCCAATTCATCGGAAAACTGGCTGTCAATTACGGAACTTTCTCAAGAGTGTGATCTTCCTGTCAGCTCCATGCATCGTTTGTTAAAAGCGATGTCCTCGCATGGGTTAATCCAACAGGACGGGCAAACCAAACAATATGGTTTGGGGAATATTTGGCTCGAATACGGTTTACGTATGTATGACAAAATGGATTACATCAGCCAAATAAGGCCTGAACTGGAAAGACTGATGAACAATGTGGAGGAAAGCGTCTATCTTAGCCAGCCAATCGGAATGGAATCACTTGTTATCGAACGAATCGACAGTGAAAAAAGCCAAATCCGGGTTTATGACCAGCTTGGCTCACGAGTTCCTATGCATATTGGGGCAGCCAATAAAGCGATGCTCGCCTATATGCCATATAAACAAGCGAAAAAAATTGTAGATGCTCTTCTGCCAACTCAAGAAAGAGCAGCTTTTTGGGATATATTGCAAGAGACTAAAATGAAGGGACATGGAATCAGTCACAGTGAAAGAACAGAGGGAACATGTTCTGTTTCCGTGCCGATATTGAACCATTTTGGGGAAGTTCATGGTGCGGTGAGCATAGGTTTTGTCAGCTTTAACCTGACAGAAGAAAGACTTGATTTCCTCATTAAGAATGTGATGGAAACTGGCAATCGGGTTTCTGCAAAATTGGGGTATAGGGGACAATGAATAAGCGGGCAGTGGTGGATTATCGGATAAGCCAAAAAAAGAAGATGAATCATTTCATCTTCTTTTCGTTTTTATATTAATCGCTGCCGGTCACGAATAAATCTTCCCTGAAATAGGCAAGGACCTCGCCGGCCACAACAGGTTCTCCCTCCAATACCTCTAATGATTCTATCTTTCCGCTGACACCAATATCAATGATTTCCACACAGCCATCTGCCTTCTTAATCTGAAATAATTGTTCCCATTCATAAAACCTGGAATTTTTGGATATTGAAATTTTTTCAATCCTGCCTTCACAAGGACTTAGAATCACATCAACGTACATTTAAATCATTCCTTCCTTCAGTATTCTTCAAAATGAAATGGGGTTTGTAACACTAACCTGAGAAAGTTTTGGAACTCAGGTATATCTTCTTGTTCAATGCCCAGGGTCGGAGCCCAGTACTGATCTAAATTAATATCATTGGCACAAAGCAGGATCATTCTTCCGCTTTGCATGGAAGTCACCATTGCTTTACCGAAAAACTGGCCCGAATATACAATGGTCACATCATATCTATAATCTTGTGACAATAAGCAGTAATGATGAATAGCCTGGTTTTCTTTATTTTCGGAAAGAATATCAAAATTCAACGGATTGCCTCCTTTCTTGTAAGCCCTAATTCGTTCAGAACCTGATCCAACCCCGAAGCTGGGATGCTTCAGCTATTTTGCGGATCCCTTCAATATAAGCCGCAACTTTCATGTTCACGGAATATTTTTGTGAAGTATGGTAGACATTTAAAAAGCTGGCCGTTATCTTTTCCTTCAATCGTTCATCCACAAGCTCTTCCGTCCAGTAATAGCCTTGGTTGTTCTGGCACCATTCAAAATACGAGACTATCACCCCTCCTGAATTCGCCAAAATATCCGGAACTAGCACTATACCTTTATCATCAAGAATCTTGATTGCTTCCTTTGTGGTCGGACCATTTGCTGCTTCAATCAGGATTTCACATTTTAATCGTATTGCATTATCTTTATTCACCACTCCGCTGATGGCTGCAGGAATCAGCACATCACACTCTTTTTCCAATAATTCTTGATTGGATAACGAATCTTTGTATAAGTTCGAAACGACCCCAAACGAGTCCCTGTTCTCCAAAAGGTAAGGAATGTCCAGGCCATTCGGATCATATAAACCTCCAAGCTCATCCGCTATTCCGACAACCTTAGCCCCCATTTCATGTAAATACATGGCCAAATGACTGCCAACATTACCGAATCCCTGAATGATTACCCGCATGCCTTCAATAGGAATCCCCTTTAAATCACATATCATTTGAAGTGTGTATAATACTCCTTTGGAAGTGGCCTTTTCCCTGCCCTTCGATCCCCCTAACCTCAGAGGCTTTCCTGTAATGAAGCCGGGTGAATCAAATTCCCTGATGTGATCGTATTCATCCAGCATCCAGGCCATGATTTGTGAATTCGTATACATATCAGGTGCCGGGATATCTTTTGTAGGTCCCACTATTTGACTTACTGCCCTGACATACCCTCTGCTTAATCTTTCAAGCTCAGAGGAACTCATCTGTCTGGGATCACACACAATGCCGCCTTTCGCACCTCCATATGGAAGATCTGTTATTCCGCATTTCAAGCTCATCCACCCGGCCAATGCTTTAACTTCTTCGGGAGTGACATCCGGGTGAAACCGAATCCCCCCTTTAGTTGGACCGGCTGCATCATTATGTTGAGCCCGATATCCTTGAAACATCCTTGTCTCCCCATTATCCATTTGAATAGGAATACAGACTTCCAGAAAACGCATTGGCGCTTTTAGAAAATCAAAAACCTGATCTGGATAGTTCAAAACATGAATCGCTTCTTTTAAGATATCCTGGAATTCTTGCAGTGGATTATCCAATTGACGTTTTTCAATTACCTTAATTTTCTCTGTCATCTTAGCACCTCACTTATATTCTTATAACTTATTAAGCAACTTTCATGCCAGCTTTGAGGATATTATGTGGATAGCAATATACCGCCATTTCCCAATCATCAGCATCATCAGGAAATATGTATTAATTCATAAGCAATTCAGATTTGCATATATAAACAGTAATGATTAAATACATAAAAAAAGCATCCTTTTTAGGTTGCGTCAGATTGTAGACAAACTCGATTTTCATCGAGTTTGTCTACAGTCATTTAAGGGGTTGTACAATTTGAAAGTTGCCTCCAGGCACTCGCTCCTATCAAATTTGTATTAAAATTTAGTTAGAACTCCTTTTTTTACAAACTGGATATCGAAGCGATTTTTACCACATTCTTAAAACTAAACCATTGGTTACCCTTTATTTATTTTTACTGTTTTATATGATGAAAACTCGCTGGATTGAAGAAATTTGCGACACTCCTGCCGAATAGTGGCTAGCCGAGACCCGGGAGAAGCTTACTTTAGCTGCCATGAATTTAAAGAAGATTTCCAACTGACAGGCAAGGGACGAAAATGGTTGCGGTCATCTGTTCTCTATACCTGCTTCAAATCCAATTAAAAAATCAAAAAGGTTTCGGAATGAAACCATTCCGAAACCTTTTTGTCTATAAACTGAAGCATCCTTATCGGATGCGTTTTTTCTTGGAAAATCTTATAGCTGAATTTCTTCAACTTGGTATTGGGGCGGAGCTTTCCGGAATGCCTTTGTGATATATAATAGATAACAAAAACCGATAATGAACCAACTTGTCCCCATTATTAGGGAACTTGTCTCAAGGTTGATCCAAAGAATGCCAATTGCTATAGCACCAATTAAAGGCATGATTAAGTATTGAATACACCCCTTTATCGTTCGATGCTTCTTTTCCCGAATGATAAAATGGCTGATCACTGACAGATTTACAAAGGTAAATGCCATTAAAGCACCAAAGTTGATCAGTGACGTTGCTGTGACTAGATCAAAGAATAAAGCCGACATTGAAATGACTCCAACTATGAGTACATTAATGGCTGGTGTCTTCCACTTAGGATGAATAAATCCAAACCATTTTTCCGGAAACACTTTATCACGGCCCATAACATACAAAAGACGGGAAACGCTGGCATGTGATGCTAGTCCCGAGGCTAGCGTATTGACGAAAGTCGTACAAAGAAAAATGGATTGAAATAGCTTCCCGCCTACATAAAGGGCGATTTCCGGTAATGCAGCATCCGGTTCCTTAAAACGGGATATATCCGGAAAAAAGAGCTGAATAAAGAAAGATGCGGTAATGAAGATGATTCCACCCCAAAGTGCAGTTAAAAATATCGCTTTTGGAATCGTTTTTTTCGGATCCGGCGTTTCCTCAGATAGTGTCGTTACCGCATCGAATCCCAAAAAGGAAAAACAAAGGATCGTGGCCCCGGTTATTATGGCCGAGAAATCCATTCCTTCATTTACGAAAGGGATTATTGTAAACACTTCTCCTGTACCTTCTCCATTATTCAAACCTTTGACAACAAGAATGATGAACACTGCCATGATGGCAATCTGAATTAAAACAAAAAGCGCATTAAAGTTAGCAAGTACATTGACGCTCCTGAGATTGAGAATGGTGACGATTGCTACGAACAATAATACCCAAATCCATGTAGGGACTCCTGGAAATAATGCAGTCAGATAAATTTTGGTTAACAATGCATTTACCATAGGTAAAAACAAATAGTCTAACAACGAAGACCATCCTACCAAGAATCCTAAATGCGGGTTTATTGCCTTTTGTGTATAAGTGTAGGCAGAACCTGCAGCAGGAAAAACCTTTACAAGTTTTCCATAGCTGGCAGCTGTAAAAAGCATCCCCACCAATGCAACGATATAGGCAGTCGGCACATGGCCGCCCGTAATCCCAGATACAATGCCGAATGTATCAAATACGACCATGGGGGTCATATATGCTAACCCCATCATAACGATTTGCCATAACTTCAGTGATCTTTTCAATGTAACCTCATTTTCCACCTATCATTCCTCCTTGAAACCGCTTTCAAACTAGTGGGTTCATTTTCTTAACTAGATAAATCTCCATGCCTCCCTCTTTTTTAAAAGTTTTACCTATATACCTAAATGCAATTTCTGTGCCACATGATTTCTGTTTACTTCGACAAACGAAAAACGCCTAAAATGCTACTTAATTCCTGTATTTTTAATCGAAAAAGATTGATTCATAGAAATGAAGTCTTTCAGCATCTCTTCCATCGGCGATTCAATCTCCCATAAATTATTCGCCTTTGCATATTCCAAGCACATGTTACCTGGTTAGAAACCGCAAGAAATCACTGCCTGTGACTTGGCATGGTAATTGCATAAATACCTATATGAGTTTCAAAACTATTAAGTTATAAGAAAATGGAGGAATAGAAAAATGAAATATCCTTTATCACCTGATGTTCAACCAGAGTTTTGTACCACAGGGTCATTTATGCGCTTACCTTCTACAAGAGAAAATGCCAAATTGGCAGTGGTAGGTATGCCTTTTGATACAGCTGCTTCATTCAGGGTAGGAGCCCGTTTTGCTCCACAGGCAGTCCGCCAAGCATCCATGACGTTGTTTCCTTATCATCCCATTCACAAGGTATTTCCGTTTGACGAATGTAATGCAATTGATATTGGGGATGTTTCGGTGATTCCCCATAATATACATCGAAGCTATGAGTTAATTGAAAAGGCCATGTCAGACTTGATGAAAAACGGGATCATTCCAATAGGAATCGGAGGAGATCATTCAGTAACATTGGCTAATCTAAGAGCAGCCGCAAAAATACACGGTCCTGTTGCACTTCTTCATTTTGATTCACATACAGATACCTGGGATACTTATTATGAAGAAAAATACTGGCATGGTTCGCCGTTTATCCGTGCATATGAGGAAGGTTTGCTCCAAACGGATAAAGTTTTCCAGATTGGCATCAGAGGTACGCTCAATCATCCAGGAGATTTAGATTCCAGTACAGATCTAGGCTACAATGTGATAACAACGCCCGAGCTGAAGAAGAGAGGAATCGAAGATGTCGTGAAGGAAGTCAAGAAAACCATTGGGGATACACCATGTTTCTTGACCTTTGATATTGATTTTGTTGATCCATCCTGCGCTCCTGGAACTGGCACATTGGAGGTCGGCGGTCTAAATAGCTTTGAAACCCTAGAGATGATACGCTCTCTGCAAGGGTTCAACTTTATTGGGTTCGACCTGGTGGAAGTCCTCCCGCCGTATGATCCAACACAAATTACTTCACTATTGGCAGCCACCATCATTCATGACTTTGCCAGTTTAGTAGCCTTACAACTAAAAGAAGAACAAAAAAAGGAGAATTCAACCGAAAAAAGCTTATAGGAGCAAACACCCACTATTAACGTAGGGACAAATCAGGTACAAACTGTAATCGTTCAAAAGGCATCTGCTTTTAGTGAAAGCAGATGCCTTTTTTCTATGTAATCTTTTATCTTGTCCTGCTATTTCCACTATAAATCATTTCATATAGTCTGATGAACAAGTTCAAGCTACTAGGGTGTAGGATAATAAAAAAACACATCCCATCTGAAAGAATGGAATGTGTCTTCATTTTATTCGTCCGATTCTAACCCGGGACGATTGGATTGTGTTGGCAGGGTGTCCCAAAAGCTTGCATCAACCGTTTCAATTGAATCATCGGCAATAGCTCTGACAGCTGCATCCAAAGTGGTTACCGTTTGCTTTATTAGATAGCCATTACTTTTTTGTCCAAGCGCTACTGACTCGACATTGTGGTCCGACATACCTCGCATCTCAAAAAGAAGTGTAGCAATATCATAGCGAACGGCTGCACCATTACGGCCTATATTTTCTCCAGAACCGCCATCATACCTACCAATATGCCCCCAACCAGTTGGTTCAATGGAGTTATATACAACAGCACCCAGTTTTTTTGAGGCTTCTAACACTTCAGGCTTTACGTTTGCGTTTGTAGGATAAAGAATTGAACCTGAAACAAGTTCACCGTCCGTTTCGCTTAGCGTCCCTTGATGATGTAAATCTATCATGTAGTCTATATCGTATTTCGCAAATACATTTTCGTGTAAAGCCTTTACCTCTACTTGCATGTTATCAGTTTTTTTATCATGCTCACGGTTCAAGTCGATCCCATTTGCATTTGCCCGTGTTAGATGCCGATCACCTTTTGCTAAATAGTCATCAAGAGGGAAATTAACATCTCCCATGGCCCCATCTGCGTTTAACATGGGGATGATCAGTATATTAACATTTTCCAAAATACCTTTAGTCTTGTTCGTGCCTAGATGTTTAATGAATTCAAGTGCACCCTCAGTAGTCAGTTGTTCATTTCCATGCTGTTGAGTCAAAAATAGTATAGTAGGATTCTTAGGATTTGAGATGTACTTCGCTAGGTAAATATCCCTCCCTTTTACCGTTTCCCCGATTACTTCCAGTGCCAGCCTTTCTTGTTTTGCATCCTGCGTTTTAAGATAGCTTACAAGGCTTTCATATGTATGAAGATTTGAAGTTGTAACTTGTCCATTTCCAGCACTGGGGCCATTTCCAACCGCTCCGACTGGTAGCGCAACAGCTGTTACTGCGCTTAAGGTCATTAAACTAGATAATGAAACTGATAGAACCTTCTTTTTAAAATTCAATAAAAACCCTCCTTATCAAATATAATAAATAGAAAAATAACTATTAATAATATTCTGACATTTTTACTACTTTATGTTAATAGTGAAAAATAACTATGTTTCCAAATAGTTTTCTTCTACACAATATAACTTGAAGGAATTACTTCTGCAAAGGCGATATTCAAATGTTCCCGATGAAGAAAAACCAGGCGGACACCCGTCTGGTTACTTCAATCTAGGCTGGAAGTTGATACACTCACCAAATATTTATTATTGCCTGCCCTCCGTTAATGGAATTGACTCGTATTGTTCCGGATTGATTTTATATACAGATCCATCAGTAACTCCATCAATAATTCCATATAACCCTCTTTCAACTGCTTTAATGAGCATGCCTTTTTTCTTTTGGCCAAAGGACTGTGTTTGGCCTCTAACTTCAAAGAGCACTGTCCCACTTCCATTTAAAGCAAAGGCTCCTAAAGCCGTTCCAGGAAGGTTTTGGTTTTGCGGATATAAGGATATATTTCCATATGGAGAATTACCTTGTTCTTTCATAGCATTATATACCGCTACATTCAATTGTCTGGAAAAATCATAATTATAGTTTTTTGCATATTTGGCATAATCTTGTCCTGAAGACGAGCTTGGATCTGGAACAAATTGAGCGGAAATCGAGTATGTGACTAAATCATCCGTTCCATCAACTTCATAATAGGGAGCTTGGTGATGCAAGTCCACAAAAATCTCCACCTTTCCGTATTGCTTCAGTAGAGACTTGTAAACATCACGTGTTGTTTGTGATTCAGGTGTTATGAACCAGCCAGGGGTGGATGATTTTCCAGGGAAGTCTTTAGCTTGGGGAATATAATTCAAATCAGGATTAAAGTCACGATTGACATCGAAACCAGGTTTGGACTCATAATCGAATGATTCATTTTTGTATGTATAATAGTTCCAAGATGGATTCGCTCCTGCTAACTGTGGAAACTGTTCCACGACCTCTGCCCAGGTCATGTCATTTCCCCGACGGTTCAATTCAGCAGCATCTGGATTCATTTTAGGCAAAGCGACCAGGGTAATTTCTTTACGAATTTTCTCTGCTTCAGGAGAGTTGGTCCCCAAAAACTTCAAGATATTCAAGATGGCATCCGTACCGGTTTTCTCATTTCCATGAATCTCACTTTGAATTAAAACGACTTTGTCGCCAGTTCCCACGGTTGCTTTATAGATTTCTCTATTTCTATTGGAATATCCAGCTATATCCACTTTTACTTTACCTTGGCTATCACTCGCAATTTGTTCTAGCTTTTTCCCTAGTTCAGCATGATCTGTAAAACCTGAAACCGAATAAGTTTGTTGATTGGGTGTTCCCGGGGCTGTTTCATTAGCTGCAAATGTTGGTGCCGCAATACTCGCCGATAAAATGGCAACTCCCAGAGTTGAAATAACTTTCCTGTTTTTCATATTACAACAATCACTCTCCCTTAAATTATTTTTCTATCTCATTATACAAAATGGGAAAGTAGAAATTTGTTGGAATTTGATGTCGTATTATGGCTATTTTATGATTTGGGCATCTGCTTTAAGTTCACGCAAAAAAAAACGTGACATTTTTATCGAGGATTGTTGTTCGCGGTCTGTCGAATTGATGATTTGTACTATAACATCACATTACGTTATAATTAAAGGAAAAATACGAGAAAGGGGAAAATATGAAACTCAACACTAATAGTTCTACGCCATTATACATGCAATTAAAGCAATCTATCATCGAAGATATAAACAAAGGGATTTACTCTTCTGGCGAAAGATTGCCAACCGAAACAGATTTATGCGACATATATGGAGTAAGTCGCATTACTGTAAGAAAAGCGGTTTTGGATCTGGTGGAAGAGGGGCTGCTAATACGCCAACAGGGAAAGGGAACGTTTGTCCAATACCCTAAAGTAAAAAGAGAATTATTTGCTGTAAATGGGCATGCTGAATATATGTCAGAATTAGGGAAGATACCTCAAACTAAAATCCTTTCATTTGGAATACTGCCTGCACCGGCTAATATTTCCAAATCCTTGGAGATTACTCCTGAAAGTGATGTTCTTGAATTACAACGGATCTTATACTATGATAATCAACCTCTCACCTTAGAAATTTCACATTATTCCTTAAAGATCCTGCCAAATTTAAATCAACATGTCCATAACTCTGTTTCCATGTATGATATCATAAAGCATAAATATAATATAACTCCTGTTCATAACACGAAACTTTTAAATATGGTATTGGCAAATGCAGATGAAGCAAAATATTTAGAATGCGAAGTGGGAGATCCCCTTTTCAAAGTGGAGAAAGTGGCATATGACGGTAAGAAGCAGCCTATCCATTCATCCTTCCTATATTATCCTGCTAATCGCGTGACCTTTACGATTGATAGTTCAATATCGCAAGAAAAAGGTAACGAATCCCCCTCCTAATCCGGGATCTCGTTACCTTTATTCATCGATGCATCATTTTAAACCATCATATGATCTGGATTATATACTTTGCCATACCCAAAAGCACCATAATCCTGACAGGTTTGGGAGGCGACTGATGCTCCTTTTTGTAAAGCTTTATATACATCTTGTCCTTGAACGTACGATGAGAGAAAACCAGCAATAAAGGAATCTCCCGCCCCCAACGTATCTACAACTTTGGTTTGGATAATAGCTTGTTCATATATTTGATTTTCAGTCGATAAAAGTGCCCCCTTTTCCCCACGAGTAACACATATCACCTTTGTGCCGAATGAATGAACCTTTTGAATAAGTGCGTTGCACTCTGCCTCGTTTAAATTGCTTCCGGAAAAAAATGCATAATTCACAAACGGACAAACCTTTTGTAAATAGTGATCCTCTTGATTTGTCGAAAAATCAAAAGAAATTTCAATGAATTGGCTTAATATTGGAAGGTTATGCTCTATACGGCTATATACACTTGTATGAAGAAGGTCATGTTGCCGAATATAATTCAAATCCTTGTCATTCAGTACGATCCCCAATCTGGATTGAATTCCCCCTTTATTCGAACCAATAAAAATTCGGTCCCCGTCCTTATCCAACGCGACGACTGCCATACCATTCTCTCCTACTGCTTGTCTTACTCTACTAATCTCTATCTTTTCCTTTTGCAATGCCTCTAACACATGGTCTGCTGCCCCGTCATTTCCTACAATGCCAATATATGAAGATTGCTCATCATTTAAACGATTGCACAATACTGCCACGTTTAATGAATTGCCGCCAGGATATATCTTTCCTTGATCTTTATAAAAATCTACTACGTTATCTCCAATTCCAATTAATTTCATACCTGTTCCCCCTGTTATCATTTTACACTTCCACTAGCAATTCCACGGATAAAGTACTTCTGCATGAATAAAAATAAAATGACGATAGGTGCCGCTGAAATCGTTAATCCAGAAAGTAACACTCCCCAATCTGTTTGCAGTGCATCCCGAAATTGCATTAAACCGGCAGGTATCGTCCGTAAACTATCATCATCTATAAAGATGATCGCGAACATGAATTCATTCCATGTATAGTAGGCTGTTAAAATTGCCGTTGTTAATAAAATAGGCTTACTCATAGGAATGAAAATTCTAAAAAGGATTCCAAGGTTTGTGCATCCATCCAACCGGGCAGCCTCTTCAAGTTCTTTCGGAATGGACAGGAAGTAGGCCCGAATCAACAAGATGGTTAGCGGAATTCTGTATGCTACATAAGGTAAGATTAATGCCCAATGGGTGTTATATATACCTAGCTTCTGAATTATATTATACAAAGGGATCAGGCTTACTTGGGGAGATAGCATCAACCCCCCTAAGCATATGACCAAAATGAAAGCCTTTCCACGAAAATCAAAGCGAGATAATCCGTAGGCACCTAATGCACTTACTAATACCGTTAGAATACATGTCAAACCAGTAACCATGACACTATTTAAAAAGTAGGAAGAAATCCCACTATTCCAGGCTGTTACATAATTTTCAAACAACCATGTATGAGGAAGGGACCAACTATGGTTAAAAATTTCCTCTGTGCTTTTAAAAGAACTGATGACCATCCATAATAAGGGATAGGCTACAACAAGAAAGTATGCGATTAAACCTGCATAGACTAGTGCTACTCTCATATTATAGTCTTTTCTTTTCCTTGCATATTTTAGATTTTTAACAACTAATTCCGGTACTCTGATCGTTGATTTAGGCATCTCCATTATTAGTCCCCCTTTCCTGTTTTAAATATTTTCATTTGAACAAGAGAAATAAGTAACGTAATAATTAGGATAACCGTTGCAATGGCTGAAGCATATCCCATCATATCTTTTGAAAAAGCCGTTTTATATAAATAGGTACTTAGGACTTCCGAAGAAGTTCCCGGACCCCCTCCGGTTAAGATATATGGCTCATTAAACACTGTAAAAGCACCTGTCAGTGTTAAGATTACGGCTACAAATGTCATTTCCTTCGTTTCTGGAACCGTAATGTGAAAAAACGTTTTTATTTTATTCGCTCCATCCATTTCAGCTGCCTCATATAGCTCAGGTGAAATTTTTTGAATGGATACGATATATAACATGGCTATATAACCAATCGATTGCCACTGTGAGACAGCAATGACTGCATAGATTGCCGTATCACTATCGCCCAACCATGGCAGTGCTAAATTATTCAATCCAATCATTTTAAGAAACTGATTTAACAACCCCACTTCCGGGTTGTAAAAAAATGAAAACAGCAACGCTATGACTGTCATTGAAACGACGACTGGTAAGAAATAGACCGTACGAAAGATGGGTGAAAATTTACGGATCAATTTATCTTCTAAAACAGCTGCAACAATTAACCCTCCAAATACCTGGAAAACAATTGAAATGACTGCATAAAGAATATTATTTTTTAAAGCTTCATAAAATACGGGATCTTTAAACAAAGTAAAGTAGTTGTCCAACCCTACAAATGCTTTATTTGGTGAAAAAGTACTCCAATTATACAGACTGTCGCCAATATTCTGGAAAATGGGGATATAAACTAGCAGTAAAAAAACTAACGCTGGAAGAAGATATAGATAAGGTACAAATTTATCGAGTTTTATCATTAAAAGATCACTCCCTTAATAAAACGGAAAAATGATTTCCCTTATTTTCCCGCTTCGATTCTAACAGTATCGGCAGCTTTTTGAACATCACGCATGATTTGTTTAGGTGTTTTATCTCCATTTAACATCATTTGTGCTCCTGTTAAATAAGCATCTGCAATACGCGCATCAATACTCATGTCAAACCATGGAGCCATTTCATTGGCGTTCAATATGCTTTGAACCGCTTCCAGCTGTTCCGGGGAAGAATTATTTTCATTCACTGTACCTTCAACTGCACTATACTTGCCCACATCAGTGACTAGTTTCTCTCCCATCTGTTTAGTGGTTAAAAACTTTAAAAACTCCATCGCCTCTTTAGGATGCTTTGTCTTGGAAGAAATCATAAAGCCCTCAGGCGAACCCGTTAGATTTGTTTGATTGCCCTTTCCGTCTTCTACTTCAGGAAAGTTAAACATTCCAAGTTCAAACTTAGTGGGTCCAAATAGCTTGATTTCTGCCGATTCAGCATAAATCATGGGTGCCTTACCGTTTGAAAATTGCTGCCTAGCATATTCGTGATCTATTGAATTCGTATTCTCATTAAAATAAGGTAATAACTCTTGGAATTTTTCAAGCGCTTTTATGTAGTCGTCATCCTTGAATTTTCCGGTTTTTCGATTATAATCCATTGTCAGCACTTCCGGTCTAACAAGGCGTTGATTCAATGTGCCCAAATAATGTGAAATTGTCCAAGTGTCTTGACTGCCGAATTGAATGGCTGTGTAGTTATTCTTTTTTAACACTTTTAACACGTCGATTAATTCATTCCAGGTTTTAGGCGGGTTTATGTTCAATTTTTCGAAGACATCCTTGTTATAGAAAAACATTTTCCCATCCATTGTTACGGGGACACCATACACCTTATTATTAAATGTATACGGTTTGACTTGGGATGGAACGAGTTGTGAAGACCATTCCGGATCGTTTTCATAATAAGAAGTTAAATCCAAAGCTTTATTCCCTCGCACAAACTGACTGGCAAATTCATCACTCCATGAGAAATAAACATCAGGTGGATTATTTGTACCAGTCATTACTTTAATTTTGTCTTTATACGAATCATTTAGCACTGCTTCGGTTTTAATATTGATATCGGGGTTTTGTTTTTCAAATTCTTTTACAACTTCATTAAAGTAAGTTTTTTCAGGTTCCTTTGGCCACCTATGGAAAAATGTTAAGGTAGTTTTTCCAACATCTGATTCTGAAGATGTTTTTTCACCAGAACATCCCCCTAGCATTAAAGATAAACTTAAAAATGATGCGATTATAAGTTTTGTTTTTCTCATGAATACCCTCCTTATTATAAATGCTTTTATCATCAGGAAATTATACTATAATGTTATAAAACATTATAGTATAATTCGTAAAAAATATACAGAATATTAAGTTTTCTTTAATTATTAGTATTCTACTTTCCACATATAACGCCTCTTGCTTAAAGGATGATTACGCGCTTCCGCTAATTCTTCTGCATATTGACGCAATACACGATTTAAGATAAGCGGCGCAATATAACCTTTTACTTCTTCATCGATACCATCAAGATCATACTGTTTTGCATCTAGCACCGTTAGCTTTTTGCCATAACGCTGAGAAAAAGATAACGCTCTTTCTTCTAATGGTCTTGTTTCATCCAATCCCAATAGAATGATAAACGGTACATTTTCGTCAATAATTTCAAATGGTCCATGGAAGTACTCGCCCGCATGAATGGCATGTGAGTGTATCCATTGCATTTCCATTAAGATGCAAATACTAAAAGAATAGGCTGTCCCGTAGTTGGAACCACTTGCCATTGTATAGATAACAGGTTCTTTTGCGTGAGATTGGGCGAATACTCTTGCATTAGAAGCTTCTTGCTCTAGGGCTTTTTCATACACTGGTTGTAAATTCTCTAAACTAGATACTAGTTTTCCAAACTTCTCATTGTTTTCCGCTATATGAAGTACACCAAAAACTAGTTGATATAAAACACTCAGGTTTGTATCAAAGGCGTTTACACCATTACCCCATTCATATTTAATGAAAAGATCCGCATTTTGGGCTAATGGTGATCCTGGTTCGTTCGTTAATGCCACTGTAAACGCACCTTTACTTTTTGCAAACTTAGCCGCTTCTGCCGTTTCGGGAGTTGTTCCAGACATAGAGCATAAAATTACTAAGGATTCCTTCCCTAGTTGTTGTGGATTACGATGTATAAACTCATTTGAACTATATAGATCAGAAGTTATATTTTCAGCTTCACGATCCAGAATATACTTAGCTGAATACATGATGGCAGAAGATCCCCCGCATGCTACAAAATAAATATTGTTAATTTTCTTGCCCTTTAATTGATCCAATACTGTTTTTACATTACTTTTTACATTAATAACCGATTTACTCATTTTCCCACTCCTCTAATATTTGATATACAACATTATGTAATGTTATATATTGTTATATTAAATCATGAGCTTTCTTTAGTCAATCTATTTGTCAGAATATTTTATTTATTACTTTTTGTTGAATCAGTTAGTTACTATATCTCAGTTTTTTTTCCATCAAGATTTTCATAAAAATTTATTTGTTTAAATAAACTTCCACTAGGACATCTAATGTGCTACACTTCTTACTTTTTTCTTATTTTCCCAACCATTAATAATATCAACGGCAGAATAAAACAAATCGTTAAGGATAATGGTGTCCAAGCTGTAGCCATAAAGTTTTGATAATGCACGATATCTGGATGCGAAAAGATGGTAAAAGTGAGAATTAGAAAAGCTAATGGGAATAGAAGAATTTTGTAATTTTTTAATCCTAGCAATTGAGCTATTCCTAAAGCGAGTCCATAAAAGCATATGGTCAACTTAAAATACTCTGTAAAAACCCAAATGAAGGCAACAATGACCTCGACCCTTTCAAAAAAATTACCGATGCTTATCCTCATCCCCAATTTATAAGAAGGATAGGACAATCTCGCTGTATTATCAGCACCCAATACTAGGATACTGAAAAGGATCACCAAGAATAGAACGCTGCCACCTAAAATTGTCCCTAAATAAAAGTTTTTCTTCACATTAGCCTTTTCGTTTACATATGGAGTGATCATTAAAAAGAAAACAAGCTGAACATAAGGCAGTGCTAAGGAGTGATATGATCCCCTCAATATCGGTTTCATGCCTTTTTCAAATATAGGTTGCAAATTTTCGATTTTGATATCAGGGATAAGAAATACGAATAATATGAAAAGCAGCAGTACAAGCCAAGGAAAAAAGATTAATGCAGTACGGCAGATAACTTCCAACCCTAGCCGTGCACCAAATAAGCTTGTTAATATAAACAAGATCATAATCATTTCCATAGGTGTCTCAACCAGAACCTGTGTTGAAAAAAAATTCCCAATTTCACTAAGTAACGCTGAAGAAAGGTAATATAAATAAAATAGGAAAAGGAGTGCAGAGATCTTCCCGATCCATTTCCCAAATATTTTTTCATTAACTTCTATATAAGTCATGGATGGGTAAAGTGATGCGAGCCGGGTAAATAAGAAAACGAAACATAAACCGATGAGAGTAGCTAAGATATAGGCAATCCAGCCATCCTGTTTTGCTAAAGAGACAAGTACGGAAGGTAAAGTAAGTATCGCTCCTCCTATGGTGAATATGATGACCATTATTAGAAATTCACCAGAGCTGATTTTTCCTTTTTCGAGCATATTCGATACCTCCCTAGGATAAAATACGATCCATGAAATGAGCGAGTGGACTATATATTTTCGTTATCCAGTCTATAGGAGTGGGAATGGTAACATCCTTGATAATTAAAATACTCAACGTCATGCCAACTAAAAGCAATAAAATGAAAATGACAATTTCCTTCCAGCATTTCTTTTTGATAAGGGGTGGTATTTCGAAAAATGAAATAATAGCTCCAGTACACACTGTTCCAATAATTGCCCACATTGATCTTTACTCCTCGATTTCTTTTTGAAAGGATTCTGATATGGTGCCTAAATTGCGAATCTTTGCTTTAACGGTTACATTCACGTCCAATTTTGCGAATTCCTGATCCCAATTTCCTTCTAAACGTTTCCATGCTTTAGGATCGGTTCTATGAATTTCGTCACCAAAACCGAAGATGTCACTTTGATACTTCTCTTGAAGCGTTTTTATCGATCCTTCTATTTTATCCTTAATGTCTTTTGCGTATCTTTTATTCAATTCTTCGATTTTTTCGGGTTTAGTTAAATCAATTGTGCATTCTACTTCACCTATACTCCCTTCTGACGTGACATTTATATCAATTTTCGGATTTCCTTTTTCCATTTTTCCCTTGATTTTCGTTTTTGTACTTGTCGTGTTGACCGTAATTTGGTCACCTTCACATGGAATATTTACCGCGGTGGACTTAACATGATCCGTAATGTAACTAACACCTTTACTGTCGTTCCTGTTTAACCAGCCGACAAGTTTATCCTTCTTGAATACTCCAAGATAATCCAATCGCAGGCCGGATTTCGGGGAGATATCTTGTGCATTCGTTACATTGCTTCCTGCTTCGGGATCACCATAAACGAGAATTCCCGTTAGCATGGCCTGTCTGCCTTTGCTGACGATACTGCTGACCAGCTCATCCAAAGTGACCGTCCTTGTAGGCGCCCATCTTGTCTCTGAATTTTCCAAGGAGTCAAAAACTTTATTTGCCGGTATTTTTTCAAGGGCCGTTTGCACATTAAGCGTATCAAAAGCAGTTGAACCCTTCGCAACGGTCATATAGAAATCGGAACGCAACTCCTTTTGCCGGGAAAGGACATCCAGAGGTTTTGCAATTCCTGCCCTGGCCATTTCCTCACCAAAGACAACTTCACGAAGATGTGCGACATATAACCTTCTTGGTACATCAGTTGATAGGCTTCTTATTGCTTCAGCAATGGTTGCACCGCTTTTCCTGAAGGTTACAACTTCCGTGCGGCCGGACCTGGCATCACCTGCAAGCTCACTCGAATTTAGAACTTGGACGGTTACAAGATACCCATCTTCTTTTTTATCAATTCCCATGGCAGTAACGATGGCAAGTTCGTTCAACTCAATGCTGCTCCAACAGCCGGATAAACAAATTATAGGTAGCATTAAAAATACCTTTAGCATTTTTTTCATCATGAACCCTCATAATCTCATCATTTTATCTAGGTGGTTTAGGAGTACTTACTTCTCCTCTGTCTGTATCATTTTTACTGATCAAACGAGGCCGCTTTAATAATGACCAATGTGGCATACGAATGATGTTGTCTTTTTGATCTTGTAAAATGAATGGTGCATTTGGAGCTAAATATGGTAAACCAAAAGATCTTATGCTATTTAAATGCAGGACCATCACGATCAGCCCTAAAATGATTCCGTATAACCCAAATGTAGCGGCAAGGATCATAAACAAGAATCGAAGCATCCGAAAAGCCATGGCCATACTATTGGCTGGGAACACAAAGCTGCAGATGGCTGTTAAGGACACGATGATAACCATTGTTGCTGAAACGAACCCTGCTTCGACAGCAGCCTGTCCAATAACTAATGCACCAACGATGGAAATGGATGAACCGATTGCCCTAGGCATCCTCACACCTGCCTCACGCAAGATTTCAAATACTACCTCCATCAGCATCGCCTCTACAAAAGCTGGAAAAGGAACACCCTCTCGCTGTGAGGCTAGACTTATGAGTAAAGGAGTAGGAAGCATTTCTTGATGAAAGGTCGAAACAGCAATATAAAGAGACGGTGTAAGCAAAGCAAGGAAAAAGGATAAATACCGTAATACTCGAATTAATGTTGCAATGTCCGCCCGTTGATAATAGTCTTCACTGGACTGGAAAAAATGCACCATCAGTGCTGGAACGATAAGGACAAACGGAGTTCCGTCAATTAGTATCGCAATCCTTCCTTCTAAAATGGCAGCGGCTACAGCATCAGGTCGTTCCGTATTATAAACGGTTGGAAAAGGAGTGTATACTTCATCCTGAATAAGCTCTTCAATGTAACCACTCTCTAGAATCGCATCTATATTGATTCGATTTATCCGGCTTTGCAATTCTGAAACCGTTTTATCATCGGCAACACCTTTTAAATACATAATCGCTACGTCTGTTTGCGTTTTTTCTCCAATCTGTTTTGTTTCAAGCCATAGGTTAGGATCTTTTATTCTCCGTCGTATTAAAGCAGTATTTGTTCGCAGCGTTTCAGTGAACCCATCCTTTGGTCCTCTGACTACTGTTTGGGAGGAAGGTTCCTGAACTCCGCGATCGGCCCAATCTCGTGATCCGAGTGCCATTCCTTTTGGGGAGCCGTCAATCAATAACATCGTGTCTCCCGATAAGACATGGTTAAAAAGCTTTTGAAAATCATTTATTTCCACTATCCCCCCGACAGGAAGAATATGTGATTTTATCATTTCAAAACAGTCAGTGTGATTAAGGAGCGCTACGTCCAACTCCGAATTCCGAATTTCAACCATCAAAGTGTCGAGGATGAAATCTTGGATGGAAGCTGAATCCGTTAATCCATCTGTATAAACGACGCCTAATTTAATTTGCCCATTTTTACCTGCTTGAAAATCCCTTATAACTATGTCTGAGCTATTTCCTACCGTTTTCTTAATATGGTCTAAGTTAAATTGAAGGTCAGAAGAGATAAGTTTTGTTTCATGTTTCTTTGAGTCTTCACTTCGGTTTTGGGCTTGAACCGGATTTTGGTTGTGATTATTAGTTTTGCTGGAGTTTGGATTTTCGTTTTGCTTTGGGTCTGCTTCTTGTTTTTTACTTTTCACTGATTGTTTATCTTCAATTAATTTCCTCAATGGGATAGGAACTCGAGATTTCAATGCTAACCCCCTCATAACCAAATGCCTGTTAAAATTATGTTTTCACCTTGGCAGCAATTATATCCATCTAAGTAAAATAAATTGCAATTAATTTTCAAGCGCAAAATCCAATTAAAGGTTGCTGAAGATGCCTCGAATATTAACCTTTTTGGACCTATTTTTTCCAACAAAATTAAATTACATTAACCACTTCCCGTCATTACTGCAAACTTGGAAGCAACTTCTCTTTTGGAGTCAGTTCAGTAAGCATAACATTAAAAATGGATTTTCTTTGACAACCCCGTTGTAGGCTTTTTCCGATGAAAATGCCTTAAGGTAATTTTGTATATTAATTGTCTTTTATTAATCTAAAACTTTCTTGCTGAAGCACAACTAATGAAATTTATTGGAAGTTATGTTTAAAAGTATCCTATGAGTAAATGCATAGATTGCCAATATTCGCATAATCTATTATCATTTTCGAGGCAACGATTTTAACTTTTGCTTGTTGGACTAAAGTAGTATGAAGTTGGGCTGGTTTAGGGGCACGAAAAAAGATAAATGAAGAAAAACCCTGCAGAGATATCTCCACAGAGTTTCTATAAGAAGCTTTTAACTAATTTTTTGGTGCAGGCACCTTGCCTTTGAAAAGGCGAATGGCGACGAACTATATATGGTAACAAGGCGCCGAATTCAAGATTCCAATGTAATATATTCAGCTCCCTGGTCTTTTGCCCAATTATGTATATAACTTAGCAGATTATATCCAAGGCCACTAGGACGATGATTTACATCAGTAACCAAATCTTGAACATAAACATAGCGCTCATTATGTGAATCTTCACGCCAGCTAATACCTGCTAACGCTACGATGCTCGTATCATGATATAAAGCAAATAACTTTTTACCCTCCTTACGCATATCATTTAATAATTCTAGATATTCCTTAAAAGTCAAATCAGTACGCAACTGACTTAATATAGGATAAGCCTGTAAGAATTGATGTTCTACAGTTAACTCTACTATATTTTCTACTGGTATTTTCATTCTAAAGTTCCCCTACCTTTTTTTCACTTTAATGGATTCGCCTTCCTGATTAAATTTCTGACATATAACCAAGGGCAAACTAAACATCAAATAAATGTTTCAATAATTGTGTGTCTAACAGTTTCCCATTCTTCTCCTTTCTCCATATTTATTAGAAATACACACATAGATATACACATAAATAATATGCAAGAATCGCGCCAACTCAAATCTATTACAAATCAAATATTGTTGCATTTTCCCTTATTTGACTTATCGAAGCAGGTTAATCGGAAAATCTCACCAAATGATATTTGAAGAAAAATTAGGTGTAAGTTAAATCAAATATTCAGTTCCTAAAAAATTATGATGTTGGGGAATTTAAATACTTTCTCTTGGACCAATAGGAGAAGCTGCATAATGGAAGTGGGACAAGTAAAATTATTCTGCTATGTTTTTTCCAGTAATTTACCCAACTCTCGTTTTCAAATTATTTTCCTATGTGTTTGACAATTGTATATTTTGTCTCAGCTTTGAGAAACGACCATATACACATATTTCAAATACAGATTGTTTATTTTTGATTTTGATTCCGGAATAAGAAATAAGAATAATATAAAAAGCAGCAAAATCGAGCCTGAATAATGAGATGGCAATGGATTGTCGAAGTAAAGCCATGACGATTCAAGTTAATTTCCTTGTGAATAACTTGAACATGAATAGCCAAAACTAAGTGGTATTAAGTAGGAAGGAACAAACATTAAGGTGAAAAATAATGCCTGGTAGTTTCAAAATTTCATCACATCAAATGATGATTTTAATCCTTTTGTATTCGGTAGGAACGGTTATTTTACATACTCCTTCTCCTTTAGCTGGTTTTGCAAAGCAGGATGCGTGGCTTGCTGCATTATTTGGGACAGGAATCGCATTAATTTTTGTATGGTTCTACATCAGGGTTGGTAATTTATATCCTGATCTCCCTTTAGATCAAATAAATGAAAAGGTTTTTGGTAAGTTAGTCGGAAAGATGATCAATTTCACATTTTTTATCTGGTCTTTTTCAACTGCTGCCGAGACTATTTATTATGTGGGGAAGTTCATTGAAACTTTTTGGATGCCAGATACCCCACTTGCAGCATTGAATTTATTGTTAGCTGCAGTTGTGATCTTGACAGTTCGCCTTGGTATTGAAACTTTTACACGCACGTTGGAAATATTCTTCATACCCGTATTAATATTACTGACTATTTTTTTGGTATCCATCATTCCTCAAGCCAATATCCAAAACATTCAGCCGGTATTTGAAAATGGAGCCAAACCTGTCATACGGGGGACACTTTTTTTCATAAGCGTGTTCACGCTGTCTCCTGTTATGTTTTTAATGATTTTCCCTTCAAAAGTCAATGATAGTAAAAAAGGGGGTAAAGCCTTTTATATTGGCACATTGATCGGTGGAATCATTTTAATTCTAGTTATCATGCTGGATATTTTGGTTCTTGGACCCGATAACACAGCAAGAAATATCGCTCCAAGTTATACGATGGCAAAAAAAATAAATGTAGGGAATTTCCTAATGCGAATCGAAGCTATAATTGCCACGATTTGGATCTTTACAACCTATACCAGGACGGTTATGTATTTTTATGTTTCGGTTGTTGTATTTTCAAACATATTCAATATAAAAGATTATCGTCCATTTACTACGGCTTTAGGGATGATAATGGTTTTTTATTCATTGATTGTTTTTCCGACGGTCCCTTCATCCGGGGAATTCAATAAAAATATATGGTTATTCCATGCAGCGACTTTTGGTCTGGTCATGCCTTTATTATTATTTATCACGGCTAAATTTAAAAACATCATTAAAAAGCACCATGGCACCAACAATGATAATATCCATAACGGTTAAAAAGAACATAATAAAAATATTCCAGAAGTCCTAATTTACCGGGTAATGAATATTTACGAATGAGGTGAGTATATTGAAACATAAAATAATCATCATTTTTAGTGTTGTTTTTATAGCGTTCATGACTGGTTTACTCATCTTTTACCTCATAAAAGATGATTCTTCCCGATGGATGGTAGCTCTTGGAGGAATATTGGTAAGTGCCCTGCCCATTATATTATTGTTTGTAAAAAATAATCCTTTTAACATTCCAATCATAATCGGTTACTATGTTTTTATTTTCTTTACGACATTTTTAGGGTCCATCGCAAATTTTTATGTGGATTTTAAATGGTGGGACTCTGGCCTTCACTTCTACAAAGGCATTTTCGTGGCCTTTGTTGGAATTGCTCTTTATAAACAATTCATTCCTCAAAAAGCGAGAAAAGATGTTTCAAGGTGGGTCACCTTTCTTTTTGCTCTCTCACTTTCAGCCATCGCCACTGTCCTTTGGGAGATATATGAGTTCGTAGGAGATCTCACTTTTACTCATACCATGCAACGAGGCGGTAATAAAGACACCATGTACGATATAATTTTCGGTCTTACGGGAGGCCTGCTTATCTCCGTTTATTCTATTTTACAAAAATCAAAATTATAATTTATTGAGGTAATCATATGAATCGTAAGCTAGTTATTTCTATAAGTTCAGTGTATGTACTTTTCATGGCAGCTTTATCTATTTTTTACTATACAGACGATGAAAATTTTAAATCACTGGTTTCGATAGGCGGTGTGGTATGTGGAGCAATTCCCCTTTTATTGGCCCTATTTACCAAGCTTCAATTCAATCTGCCAATTATCATTTCCTATTTAATCTTCCTATTCGGTTCACAATATTTAGGATCTATTTTAGGCTGGTATGGACTGGGATGGTGGGATACACTCTTACATTTACTAAGCGGTTCCCTTCTAGCTTTTACGGGAATTGCTTTATATGAACGATTGGTATACAGAAATGCAGGTAAAGATATATCCCCTTGGTTTGTCTTTTTGTTTACCCTCTCCTTCTCAGCACTTGGTGGTGTCATTTGGGAGATTTACGAATTTAGTTCTGATCAATTATTCGGAATGACCCTGCAAGGCGGGGGAAATAAAGATACAATGATAGATTTAATCGCAGATACTGTTGGAGGGCTTATCATTGCAGTATGGGCCGGAGTGCGGACAAAGATTAAGTTAAAGAAAACATAAAAAAACGTTCCAGTTGATTTCAGAAACCTGCTCCCTTTCCGCCGACTGTCTGCCAAAGGGTTGGGGATAACGATATCCCTTTTGTAGACAAACTGAAACGACCATCTTATCGATGGTCGTTTTTACGTTCATTTAAATATGATGGAAATTATTTTTTCCGTCGTCATCGCACTATCCACCACATATGTTCCAGGTCGTAAACCGTTGGCCTTGCCTTTCTTTTCAACCGCGTCAGAAAACTCATTGGCATTTTTAATGACCTTTGCCCTTTGTAGGTTTTTACCCACATCGATGCTTGTCGAGCCTTTAGACACAGTAAGAACTGTACGGTATATGATTTTTTCTGTTGGTTCTTTTACCGCTTCTTTTTCCGCTACCGCTTCCGCTTTATCTTTAACCAACTGTGCTTCAGCAATCTGATCTTCCCATTCTTTTTCTGAATGTATGACATACCCTTCTGAAGCCAGAGACTCTTTCATTTCATCTTCTGATAGTTTCTCTGATGTGCCGGTCGCTTCTCCTGGACCAAAGAAGTACACTGCACCGCATAAACCTGCTGCAACAACAAGGCCTCCGGCAAAGCTGCGCATTGATTTAGATGTCATTGGCCACATTTCTCCTTTCATTCTTCGTTTTTATGTAAGGAGTAAGCATGCTTTCAATTTCATCTTCCGGCTGTTTTGTCTTTAGTGCGATGCTTTCAAATGAGTAGCCTCGCTTATGTAGGTCGAGTACTTCACGCAACAAGTTCCGCTTTTCGGAAGTCATTGCTAGAACGCCTGGCTCTTGCACCGTAATTTCAGCATCTATCTCGATGTTCCTGATTTTTTCCTGTAATACATTCATTTCATCTCCAAAAGTGATAGCAAGCTGTTCCAATTGACTGTCCACTTTTGCAGAATCCTTTTTAATAAACGATAAAATGAACAGTAATACTGCTGCAGCAAACAAAATGATCAGAGCCCATTCCATCATTTTATGTCCCTCCTTAATCTTTGAATCTAATATCTCGCTTTCTAATTATATATGGATTTGTTCCAAAACTCGATTTAAAAGTACTAAATACCACAATAGTCACGTATTTATGACAAAAAAAGGCGCGGCAAGGCCATCCATAACTAATAATAAGCAAAAAACGAAAAATATAACTTCCATTTGAGGACCATTTTACCATAATCCATTCATCATTAATACCATTGTTAGTATATTAAGGCTACATACTGCAATAACGCTGTCTAACTGGGTTATCAAAGTATACATGGCATTCTTATTCACATCACTGCTGTACTTTTCCCTTTATAAGAGTCCAAGGGTTATATTAAATGACAAACACGTTACCAAACGATAAGATATATATTATTAGGTTCCTTTTCCTGTCTCATTGAATAGGTACGATTTCTCAGTGCCATTTTGAACAATATTAAGGAGGATACAATGAATATTAAAATAAATAATATACCGAGTTTCATGCAAGCCGAAATCGAACAACTTCAATCAAAATTATCCCCCTTGTTGAAGAAAAATATGAAATACGGTTTTTTTTCGACGGTGATGATAGGCTTTTCCGTCATTAATCTTTTTTTCCTTTTATTTAAGAACGAATCTTTACCCATCTCGAAAATTGCACTTGGAATCTATGCATTGGTGGGAGCTGTAGGATTTGCCTTATTAAAAGAAAACAAACACAACCAAAAAGAAATAGTGAAAATTAGTCAACAATATATGTTGGATAGAATCAAAAAAAGCAGCTATTTAACAGATGCCAGAAAAAGTAACTACTTTAAAAGAGTAAATGAGCATCCGCTTACTGCCATGAATGTTTTTTTTGAGTTTCTTGCTGAAGAACAACAATGGAAGAACAAATCCTCACACCCGGAATAATATCGGTAGAAATAAGCAAAAAACTCAGCATGAAAAAAACAACTCAACAAGTGTGATCCGATAAACTGCCGAATCACACTTGTTGGTTGCTTAGGCTATTAAATTCAAAAATTCTCTGTATCACGTTTCTTCTTTAAGTGCATCCATTTGCAGCTTAGTTGTTAGTTCTGAGCTTTTTATCAATAAGTTCATGAAAATAGACTGCAGCATGTTCAGTTGGAGAAAAGATACCATTTGTAAATGCCTCGGAACTTAATCCTTTTTGCAGTTTTTCCACCAGTTCAAAGTCTTCCTGCCGTACTTGATCAACAAATTTAAAATAATCTTCTTTTTCTATGGTTATTTTTTCATCGAGGGAGTAATCACGATAAATTCCTAACGACGTCACGGCATCAACAGGAATTACTTGGATGGTATTCACATTCCCGTCTCCTGGATAAACGTTAATCATCATATTTGGCCAAACCCAATAAAAACGCGCTTGATCACCTTCGCCATTCTTACTTGCTGTCATATATTGATAGGTGAATTTGTCGTGTGTCGTTGTGCAAAAGTTTGATATATCAAAGGATTTTGCAAAGCCAGGATGAGCAATGGAACAATGGTCACATTCAAGGTAATTGTCAACAACTGCTTTCCAATTAGCTTTTACTACACGCCTAGTTTCCCTAACTAGTTTCAGTGAATCAAAGAAGGGATACTCTTTCATTTCCTCTAAAAATTCCTGATATGCTTCTGCCATAGAAGGTGCATTTTTATCTAGATTGACAAAAATCATAGCATTCTGAACTTCTAAGCGTATGGATTTCATACAACTGTGTATTCCCAGTTCATTCGTTTTAAAATTAGGAGCTTTATGCACACTTCCATCTAATTTGAACGTCCATCCATGGTAACCGCATTGTAAAATTTTCTTATTTCCTTTATCGGAGTTTTCTACTTTCATTCCGCGATGAGGGCAAATATTATAGAAAGCACGCAGTTCACCATCAGTACCGCGAGAAACGATAATAGGCTCTCCGGCGATGTCTATTGTCATGAAATCGCCTACTTTTTCAACTTGGCTTGCATGACCAGCTAATATCCAACTCTTTCTAAAGATTTTTTTTCTTTCTTCATTGAATGCCTCTGGTTCGACATACCGTGAATAAGGGAGTGTAGGGCTGAACTGTACATTTTCTTTAATAGACATATTGAAAATCCCTCCTGATTATCATCTAATTTAAAAGTTTAAAAAATGCATGGTACCATTTTAGTTATACCCGATCCATATAGACTGTCTTGACCTCTGTATAGAATTCAACGGCACTCTTCCCTTGTTCACGGCTGCCTGCACTTGAATTTTTACATCCGCCAAATGGCATTTGCGGTTCGGTTCCTGCTGTTTCCGAATTGACATGAACAAGACCCACCTCCACATCTTCAATAAACCGTTGAGCCAACGTTAAATTGTTTGTACAAATTGCTGCACTCAATCCATACTCTGTATCATTGGCCATCTTAACTGCTTCCTCATAATTTACGGCCTTAAAAAGGGCGATGACTGGTCCGAAGATTTCTTCACGTGCAATGCGGGCATGTTGTGGAACATTTTCAAAGATAGCCGGCCGGACATAAAAACCGCTCGCCAATTCCTCTTCTGCCGGAATCTCCCCTCCACACAACAGCGTAGCTTCTGATTTCCCAACATCGATCATTTCAAGCACGCCATCACGTTGTGATCTTGAAACCGCGGGACCGATATATGTTTCTTCATTGAGCGGGTCTCCCACTTTTAATTCTTTCGTACGCGCGATAAGCCGTTCCCGGAATACTTCATAAATTCCTTCTTCCACAATCACCCGGCTAGTGGCTGTGCATTTTTGCCCTGTGGATTTAAAAGCTCCGCCTATAGCTATTTCCACTGCTTTTTCAAGATCAGCATCGGCGAGGACGACAAGCGGGTTTTTCCCTCCCATTTCCGCTTGCACTTTCTTTCCATGCTCAATGGCTTGTTTTTGAATTTGCTGACCTACTTGATTCGAGCCGGTAAAAGATATGGCCTTCACATCCGGATGTTCCACTAAAGCAGCACCAATGACGGAGCCCCTTCCGAATACACAATTGATGACACCAGGTGGAAGACCCGCCTCATCGAAGGCTTTCATCACATGGTAGACCGACTTAGGTGTAAAATCAGCCGGCTTAATCACGACTGTATTCCCGTAAATCAGGGCCGGCGCCAATTTCCATACAGGGATGGCGATAGGAAAGTTCCATGGGGTAATCAACCCCACCGGACCTAGCGGGGTGCGAATAGTGTATAAAAATGTATTGGCATTTGCTGAAGGAATTACTTCCCCGATTGGCTGTCGGGCTTCAGCAGCATAATATTCAAGTATGCTGGCAGCACGATTGGCTTCCCCCATCCCTTCCAAGAATGTTTTTCCTTCTTCCTTTATCAAATCTTGACCTACTTCCTGAATATTCTTTTTCAAAATATCAGCTGCTTTCTGCAAGTATGAAGCCCGTTGCTGAAACGACAGCTTTTTCCAGTCAGGAAATGAATTTTTTGCGGCTGCCACTGCAGCATGTAAATCAGCCGCAGCACTTGATGGAAATTCCCCTAAATTTTTTCCATTATGAGGACTAAGATTTTCCTTATACTCACCTGTAGTGGGTTCTTTCCATTTTCCATTAATATAATTTAAGTAACGCATACGATTTCCTCCGTATTCTATTTTTCTACTTTTAAATAATAGGATTACTTATAACCGGTAACTTCTAAATGGATACTTCAACGACTCCTTCTGCATACCCTAACGTTTTCTTTTGTCGGGCACATTAAGAATATTCTCCTATTGAACAAAATCATTGGGCTGATCATTTGTTAAGGCTGGCACCTCCACTTTCCTTCTCGCATATCTAAAATAGTAAAAGATATAGCAAGCAATGACGAAACCTAATCCCCAATACAACGAGGTTCGCTGTGTCGGATCATAAGCGGTGAACACGAAAATACCTAGACACATAATGATGCAGAGAATCGGGGCAAACGGGAAAAAAGGTACTCTGAACTTCAGATTTTCAACCTTTCCGCCTGCTCTGATATACTGCTTACGGAATCTGTATTGTGCGAACGCAATCGCCATCCAAGTAAGCACCCCTCCAACCCCGCTTATGGAAAGTAGTACAACAAATAACGTTTCTTCCGCTACTACACTAGTAAGTAAGGACAGCAAGGCAAAGACCATGGTGACAAGTAAGGCGTTAAAAGGTACACCGCGCCGATTGAGCTTTCCAAATGCAGAATGCGCCATACCGTTTTGAGAAAGGGAGAAAAGGATCCTTGTACAAGCAAACAGACCCGTGTTTCCTACAGAGAGGACCGCCGTCAAAATTACGAAATTCATAATGTCAGCTGCATAAGGAATGCCTACCATTTCAAACACGGTAACAAATGGACTTTCCAGTACCCCAACTTCTTTCCAAGGAACGATGGCCGATAGAACAAAGATTGCCAGTACATAGAAAAGCAGCACACGTATTACGATATTTCTAATCGCTCTAGGAATGCTTTTTTGCGGGTTTTCCGTCTCTCCTGCTGCAACACCCATGATTTCCGATCCCTGGAAAGCATACACAACTGTCATCATCGATATAAACACACCCGTGAATCCTGTAGGGAATAGTCCATCTCCTATAAAATTGGAAAAGAACGGGGCAGGCTGTGCATCCTCCATATGAATCAATCCAAACATCGCTGCTGCACCGATAATAATGAATAGAATGACGGCAAGTACTTTAATCCCGGAGAACCAATACTCTGTCTCAGCGAAACTTCTCGTTGTTAATGCATTTATAGTGAATAAAAGTACCGTAAATATCACACACCATATCCATACTGGTGTATTGGGAAACCATCTAGTCATGAGCAAACCGGCCGCTACAAATTCCAGGCCTACGTAAAGAGCCCAGCTCAGCCAGTAAATCCAGCCAATGACAAATCCAGTGGCGGGACCGATAAATTTCGTTGCATGAACCTGAAAGGATCCGGATACCGGCATCACTACCGATAATTCACCGAGACAAATCATCGCCAAGTACATTAATAAACCACCGACCAAATAGGCAACAATCGCTCCTAAGGGTCCAGCTTCACCGATGGCATATCCTGAGCCCAGGAAAAGACCTGTTCCAATTACCCCACCTAAGGAGAGCATGAATAAATGTCTGCTCTTCATTGAACGCTGTAATTCTTTTGGCTGATTTTCATGTTCTGTTTGCATGATTTCCCCCCGTTTCTGATCGATAATCAGCTTAAACACTTTTATGATTAACACAAGTTAACGAGAGTTCCACGATAACGCTTCGGAAGGCACTGCATATTCTGGAAGGTCGCTGATTGTCGGTTTAAATATTTCATAGGCTACTTCTCTTTGATATTTTTTTTGTTTTTTAGCTTGTGTAAATAAATGATACGTATTTTTCCTGCATAGTTTTTCTATATCATCAACGACAGCTTGTGGATTTGGTTTAACCAGTCCGAAAATAACCACATCATAAAATCTTATCGCCCCAAGGTTGGCAACGAAATCATTGACAACATCTATTCCTCTCTGTTTTATGATTTCGTCTCCCTCTGAAGAAAGGGGAATGTTTGCCGCCTCAACGATCAAGCTCGCTTTTACGCTTTTGGCATTGGATATGTGGATGACATCCTCCAATGCGGACGGAATTAAAATGTCGCAATCTATGTCGAGCCATTCCGTGTTTGACCTTACATCATAATGCGGTTCAAAAAAGGCCTTATCCATTTCCCCGTACATATTCTTATGATCAATAAGCTTTTGGACATCCAATCCTTCTTCACACGTAACCAAAAGGGCTGCATCGGAAATTCCCACAACTTTGTATCCTAACTGGGACATTTTCAATGCGCAGCTTGCCCCTACACAGCCGAATCCTTGAATGACAACTCTCGCTCCTCCTTTTCCGCTTTTAAATTTCCATGCCTCATCTGCGGAAAAAGCCACACCATAGCCTGTTACGACATCGTTTAAAAACAACCCGTCGATTTTTGTCGTCAACAATTCATCGAAGTCTTTTATCCCTTGCAGAACATCCGGATTCTGCTTCATTGATTTCGTTAACGGGATATCAATGCCAAATTCATTAAATATTTTGAGCACATCTTCATACTTGGTACCTAAATCACTTCCTAATGATACCCCTATATCTATATAAGGCATCATCGCAATCAGAAATCTTCTTAACACTGCATATGCGTCTGGCGCTTTATAACCATAGGCAATGCCCGCTTTACAACCGCCAGTCGTCTCAGACTCACAGGCTACATACTTATAAGCCATAGCCTCGGCCAACCTCTCGACCTCTTCTCTTGTAACCGTTGGGTGCATTCTAGTACCGCCGCCTGTGTAACCTTTGACAAAGTTATGGACGACCAGCCAGCCTTTAGCATCTGTTTCCGTATCATTCCATTCCACAACTAAATATGGTTTTAACAACTATGAAACCTCCCTAAATATCTTCTTTTTATTGGTTCCTGCTAACTTCCAATGTTAATTGTTCGACATTAGCTTTTCGTGGACTTCCTTCTTGTCTTGGCCTACAGATTGAATCTTTGGATTGACTGCAACTTCGATTACAGCAGGCAGCCCTGAAGCAATCGCCCTTTGCAACGCTGGCACAAAATCACTATTTTTTTCAACCTTTTCACCATGTGCTCCAAATAAACGCGCCAATTCAGCAAAATCAGGATTAGACAAGTCAGTTCCAACGACCCGATTTGGAAAATGCCTTTCTTGATGTACACGAATTGTTCCGTAAATATTGTTGTTCACAACAATTGATATAGTCGGAATTTTATACCGTACAGCGGTTTCAATCTCTTGGAGAGTCATCATAAAGCCGCCGTCTCCTGAAATAGAAACAACATGTTTGTGAGGCTGCGCCAGCTTTGCCCCAATAGCAGCAGGCAGTCCATATCCCATCGCACCCGAAGTTGGCCCCACGTATGTGTTTTCTTGTTCAAAACGATAATATCTGGATAGCCATCCAAAAAAGTTTCCTGCATCATTTGTAATGATGGTATCCTTCGGCAGACCGACGGCAAGATCATGCATCAATCCGTCCATATCCACGAAATCTTCTGTATAGTCGGCCTTGAGTTCAGAAAATTCCATATATTTATCGTGCAATTCCTTCAAATGATCCTCGCTTGAAATAAAAGATTCTGATTCTGGCGTTAGCAGTGCTTGTTCCAAGAAGCTCTTGGCGTCTGCTTCAATGGCAAGGGAAGGAGCATACACTTTACTAAAAATTTCCGGACAAATATCCACATGGATCAGTTTAGTATTTTTAGAAAGCAAGGTGTAATCTTGGGTTCCTACTTGAGAGAATCGTGTCCCTAATGCCAAAACTACATCTGCGTCACGGATTGCATCAAGTAAATATTGAGGTGTCCCAAACCCAAGCCATCCTGCATAGCTAGGGTGTGAGTTCGGAAACGCGTCAAATCGACGGAAAGCTGTAACGACAGGAAGTTTCATTGTCTCTACAAATTGTACAAGCAGCCTGTTGGCCTTAGCGTGAATCACACCTCCGCCTGCAATCAATACGGGGCGCTCCGCGTTTCGTATCGTATCCATCGCCCGCTTCACATCTTCCATATGTGGTTGAGGAGGACGCGGGCGATAAGATGGATTAATGTTCAACTCTGCCTCATCTTCTAACATGTCATGCGGTAAAGCCACTAATACAGGGCCCGGCCGACCCGATCGCGCAATATGGAAAGCCCGCTGCAATAATTCCGGGATTCTTTCCACACGATCGATCTCTACCGTCCATTTACATAAATGACTGAAAAAACCCGTCAAATTCACTTCCTGAAATGCTTCCTTCTCTTTAAAAGGGCGTTCGACTTGGCCAATAAGCGCAACCAAAGGGGTTGAATCTTGAGCAGCAGTATGAATGCCGATAGCTAAGTTTGTAGCCCCCACTCCACGCGTTGCCATACAAACTCCTACCTCCCCTGAAGCCTTGGCATAACCTTCCGCCATAAAAGAGGCACCGCCTTCATGCCTGGCGGAAATAAGTTCTATTTCAGGATGTTGATATAGTGCATCCATTACACTAAGATAACTTTCACCTGGTACACAAAAAGCTTTTTTCACCCCTTCTATAGCCATTACTTCTACGACTGCTCTTCCTCCACTGACTTTCATAATCAAGCCTCCCGCTTTCAAGTACGTGTTTTTGTTCTCGTAATTTATGATTATATTAATATTGAACTCATTCCCACTATCATTTAATAAGTTTTTCCATACCGGAAACTTGTTTTTTCTCTTCCATCCGAATTGAAGTTTTTCCAGTAACGGCACTCACTCCCAAGTTACTGCAATGTTGATGAATAATACAGCTAACCCCACATCAAGATCTTGTATTCCTTGCGGTAGAGATGGAAATAAAGTAGCAAGCGTCGTACCTGAAGTAGTCGAGTATATGACAATTAGGATTCCAACGATCATTCCGGCAAAAGCTCCTTTAACGGTAATCGGATTCTTTTTCCACAGACTGAAAAATAGTGCTGGAAACAACTGTGCCATGAAGCTATATGCCATAAGATATAACGTAAAAATCGACTCCCCGCCATTGAACGTAAAATATAGAGTCACTATAGAAATGACAGGTACTAACATCCTGCTCAGTCTTTGAAGCTGCTCATCTGTTGTATTCGGCTTCCACACCTTATATACATTTTTTGAAAGGATCGTGGCCGTAGCCGTCAACACGAGTGAACTGGGTATAAGGGCGGCCATCGCCCCTGATGCTCCAATAACTCCGACAAACCAGGGATCAAATGACATCTTCGCCATTTTAAATAAAGCTAAGTCTGCTTCCGCTCCCTGTAAATTCGGAACTTGGAGAATCGCAGAAAAACCAATAAATAACGAAAAAATGATGATTACTTGATAAATTGGCATAATCATCCTTATCAACAAATGCTAAACTCGAATCTTCCAAACCCTATTTATCAGAAAAAACAGATAATTATCACTGTATTATTACATTGACACCCCTTTAGTTAAGGGCTCATTTACAGCCCAGTTCGGTTTTACGCCAGTAAGAACTTGTTCCACCTGCATTGCTGCATGTACAGCCATGCGTACGGAACCTTCCTTCGTCAATGCCGCATTATGAGGACTGACAATCACATTATCCAATTTAAAAAGGGGATTCCATTTATCAGGAGGTTCAACTTCAAATACGTCTATTCCAGCTCCGGCAATCTCGCCTGCTTGCAAAGCGTTTACTAAATCAATTTCCTTCACCACTCCGCCCCTGGAAGCGTTTACAAAAAAGGAGGAAGGTTTCATCCAGGAAAACTCACGGCTTCCTATTATTCCTTTTGTTGTTTTCGTTAACGGCAGATGTAGACTAATAACATCAGAGTTTCTGAATACCCGTTCTAAATCTGTTGCTATCTCCAGCTCAGAATTCGGGCTGGCTGTAACATAAGGGTCGTAGCCAATCACTTTCATATCGAAGCCTTCGAAAGCCTTTTTTGCCAGTATTCTACCGATTCTACCTAGTCCGATAATCCCCAAAGTCTTGCCTTCCAAGTCCATGCCAAAAAGTTGATTACGGATAGCAAAATTCCCGCTGCGCAGCTCTTTATCAGCCAAGCTTAAGTTTTTGGACAATGATAAAATTAATGCCATTACATGTTCAGCTACAGAATTCGCATTCGCCTCTGGGGTATTTGTTACATATATGCCACGCTCTGTAGCGGCTTCGATATCGATATTGTCCAAGCCCACTCCATACTTAGCTATTACTTTGAGGTTTTCAGCTGCTGTAATAACTTCTCTATTTATTACAGCCGTTGATCTCGTTAATACTGCATCACAACCCTTGATTTCTTCCATAAGAATTTCTTGCGACAAATCAGACCCTACTTTAATCTTAAAGCCTTTTTCTACTAAATAACTTTTCCCCTCTTTCTCAATATCTTGAGGAATATACACTAAATGACTCACATTCCCACCAACCTTTCATGTTAACCTTGAAGGAAAAGCCTTTCCTACTACATTGTTTATATACAATTATTGTGCCAACATAAAAAACATCCGTTTATTCAAGAAAGAAGCCAATTAGTCCTCAAATTAAGAGATAAATAAAGTAAACAATTTGTTTCATAATGAATTAATTTGTTTCAATACGTTTCAATTTGTTTCAATCTTCAAGCTTTTCATCTTTCTCCATAATGTCGTGCGACTCATGCCTAACTCAAAGGCGGCTTTTCCTTTATTAAAATTAACCTTCGTTAACGTTTGAACAATTCTTTCACGCTCGGATAAATGTATTCCGGGTGACATATCTCTCTCTCCGTCTTGTTGCGACAGCGGTATTTTCTTTTTAACTCTATTCGGAAAATACATTTCGATATCGTACACATCAATTAATTTGTTCTTATAAAGAGCACATAATCGCTCACAAAAATTTTGCAATTGGCGAATATTCCCCTCCCAATTCCCTTCACTTAGCTTTTTCATGGCACTATCCGTGATCTTGATTTGTTTTTGTTCCGAATGACCTTTCCGAATAAAGGCATTCACCAATAACGGAATATCTTCTCTGCGTTCCCGAAGCGGAGGCAATACAAGGTCCAGCACACTCAAGCGATAATACAGATCCTCCCGAAAGTCATTACTTTTTACCATTTGCATGAGGTCTTTGTTCGTTGCCGACACAATTCTCACATCAACCGGAATTACTTTATCATCACCGATGCGCATGATTTCCCGCTCCTGCAGGACACGTAGCAGCCGGCTTTGCATTTTTGGGGAGATTTCTCCGATTTCATCTAAAAAAATCGTACCTCTATGGGCCAGTTCAAAAAATCCTTGCTTTCCGCCTTTCATGGCTCCCGTGAAAGCTCCTTCTGCATATCCGAAAAGCTCACTTTCCAATAGATTTTCGGGAAGGGCTGCGCAATTAATGGCTACAAACGGGTTATTTTTACGGTTGCTATGATTATGTATGCTTTGGGCGAATATTTCCTTGCCCGTTCCAGTTTCTCCAATTATAAGAATGTTTGAATCTACTTCACTATAACGTTGAGCCGTTTCAATCGTCCTCTTGATTTCCGAACTCCGATACAATATATCATCAAATGTGTACTTCGCCACATGTCCGCGTGAATGAAGCTTTCTAAAGAACTTCCCTTCCATCTCCTGAATGCGGGTAACATCTTGAAAGGCGACCATATCCCCCACTTTTTTACCTTTTAAAAATATCCCGACTTTTTTTACCGATAATTGAATGGATTGGTAAGCAACCGTATCTTTTTCGTATTCATCATCGCTTAAAAGCATATTACGAAATTTCCCGGGCTTTATTATATCGTATATGGAATTTCCAATTAAGCTCCCCTTGGCAATGGACAAAATCTCCTGAGCCGCCGTATTAAATACGGATATTTGTCCCTTTAAATCTATAGCAATAACCCCTTCATAGGCATAATTAAGAATCGTTTGGTAACGCTTGGTCTTCTCCTGTTCCCTTCTGCTGACAAGAGCTACTCGTTTCGCCTCAATCAACGCCTGCCGAAATGATTCCTTTCCAGTATCAACCAGAATGGCTCCCAACCCTATTTCTTCGGCATATTTACATGTACTTAAACCACTTAACACAACCTCACAGCCATCTCTGGCTGCTAAATCCACTAAACTGACTGAGGACTCGATATCATTTAATATATAGGATTGAATTGGCAAATCAACGATATCCGAAAGGTTTTCAACACCATAAATCATATTTAACGCACCTATGACAGCCACTTTTTTACTGCCAAAACGAGCCTTGCAATCATACAGGGAACGAATGAGATCGATACCCTGCACTGGTATATCAA
The DNA here is from genome assembly GCF_918698065.1 of Peribacillus sp. Bi134. Taxonomy (NCBI): domain Bacteria; kingdom Bacillati; phylum Bacillota; class Bacilli; order Caryophanales; family Bacillaceae; genus Peribacillus; species Peribacillus sp. Bi134. The sequence continues at coordinate 103,970 of NZ_CAKKLN010000005.1, forward strand.
CGATTGGAATGAATTCATTGCTTTCTTTTAAAAGTTTCGTGATTAACCCCCTTGAGATGATTACATCAGCATCAAGCTTCAGCTTTCCAATCTTATCGGCATCCTCAACTACCTCCTCTAATACAAACTTCACCGATCCGTTATCATTGTTTTCCGATGCTTCCAACTTGTTGAATTCCTCAAATCTTTCAAAGGCGTCCGTAATATACCCTTTTCGAGGAACAACGAGTTTTATTTTTATCAAAACACCCACCTCCAACCTAAAATCATTTTGCTTTATTGGATAAAGCTCAAAGCCCTGGTCATACAAGGTCTTGATAGTTCGAGTTAGCTAAGAATGCCGTAAAGTTTTTCAAAGCCAGAATATGAAAAGTTAATGCCTTAAGTACGCATGAGATTAATTCCCCATTTTATCAAGATATTCCATCTTTCACTTTTAAAAATAAAAAACCCTGTTATCGTGGGTTTTTTCATCACAAGGATTTCGATTGGTATTAAATATCACAATAAGAATGGTCATTCAATTCTTCTCAATAAAACTTGCTTTTCATCACTGGAAAACGCTTTTTAACATTATAATCAGTATAATGATTCTCAAGGGGAAAATCATCATATATAAAATATCTATAATTTCTTAAAGTGGCATCGGCTTCTGCTTTTTCACCATAATCCCCCTCCCTTTCTCGCTAATAGGACTATATTCCTTTATTCTTCATACCAATGTGGAATTCCTTTTGATTTTATCGTTAGTGACAATAAAATTAGCCTACAAAAAGATTAACCCCGTTCAAGAATTCTGAACGGGGTTTTTAAATAAATAAGAGCTGTTTAATTTTGAGTTTTTATGGAGTTTAGTTCTCAAACATCATAAGTCTGTTCATTCAAGGTGGTTTTACTTGCGAACTTAAAAAGGATCGGCTATGACAAGGATTTTCCCTGCTTTAATATCCTCCATATATTGATCGACTTCGGCTTCCTCCAGCCCAAGATCCAATAATGGCTTCCTCAATCCGCCTGCTCCCGATGCTGCCCCGGCTGCGGCTCCGCCAAATGTGGTGAAAATCGGACCCGCTGCCAATATCGGACCAATTCCTGGTACGGCTAATGCACTCATTCCAATAAGCAGGCCTGTCAACCCGACAGCTCCGCCGGCTGCTGCCCCAGCTACTAATCCATCAGTTTTTGCCGGGCTGACTTCCTCGGCTTCAGTTGGTAATTTATCGATGTTTTTTGCCACTAATGATATTTGATCGGATGTATATCCTTGTTCCTTTAAATTTTTGACTGCTGAAGTCGCTTCATTTTCATTATCATATATTGCTATAAACCTCTTGTCCATGGTATCTGCTCCTTTAAAAGTAATGTATTGTACAATACCCTTAATTGAGGTTTAATAACCTTCCATGAAAGAAATGAATTTCATTCCCGGATTTGCCCCTGGCCGTATATGAAGTACTTGCTTGATGTTAAGGCCGGTAACCCCATTGGTCCACGTGCATGCAGCTTTTGTGTGGAAATGCCGATTTCTGCGCCATAACCGAATTCAAAGCCGTCTGTAAAACGGGTGGAAGCATTGTGATAAACTGCTGCGGCATCTACTTTATTCAAAAATGCGTAAGCATTTTGTTCATCCCTCGTTAGGATTGCCTCAGAATGCTTGGAACCGTACCGGTTTATGTGATCAATGGCATCGGATACACCTTTTACAGTTTTCACGCTGAGTTTTAAAGCCAGGTACTCAGTTGACCAATCTTCCTCCGTAGCCGTTTTCGCTCTCGGAAAGGAGCTGCAAACCGCTTCATCTCCATATAATTCAATACCCTTTTCGTCCAGGAGTTCCAGAATACGCACTCCATTTTCTTTAAACCATTCTTCATGGATTAGAAGCCCCTCAATAGCATTGCATACGGATGGGCGCTGAGTTTTACCGTTTAAGACAATTTTCTCGACCATCGTGATATCTGCGGTCTGATCGATGAAGATATGGCAATTGCCTGCACCTGTCTCAAGGACGGGAACAGTGGACTCCTTAATGACCGTTTCAATTAAATTCTTTCCGCCGCGGGGAATCAAAACATCTAAATACTCATTAAGATGAAAAAGTTCCTTAGCGGTTTCACGACTTGTATCCTCGATCAACTGAACAGCTTCTACAGGGATTTCCGTATTCTCCAATGCTTTATGAATGGAAGAGACTAGTGCCATATTGGAGTATTTAGCTGAAGAGCTGCCTCTTAAGATGACAGCATTCCCCGTTTTCAAGGATAATGTAGCTGCATCGATGGTCACGTTAGGCCTTGCTTCATAAATCATTCCGATTACCCCGATCGGCACCCGTTGCTTTTTAATCAATAAACCATTCTCTTTTTTGATCGTCTCCAATCGTTCCCCAATCGGATCATTTAAATCGATTAAAAGCATAATGGCCGCTGCCATGTCATCAATACGGTTAACATTCAACATAATTCGATCTAATATAGACTCGCTGAGACCTTTTTTCCTGCCATCTTCCAGATCCTTTTGGTTTTCCTTTATCAAAAAATCTTTATCGATAATAAGTTGTTTAGCAATTTTTCCAAGTGCCTCATTCTTCTTTTCCGTACTCAAACCGATTAGCTGATAACTGGCTTTTTTGGCTGCCTTTCCTTTCGCCGTCACTTCACTCATTTCCAAATTCCCCCTTTTTTCTTGAAATTTATTTTTTATGCTTTCACCCATTTATCGCGATGGATAACTTCTATGGAAGTGATTATAAGCTCGGATGTCCTCTTTCCCATCGCCTGTTTTAATTCTTCGTCGGAATAAAGGACCTCACCCCGCCCTAATAACCCATTTGCACCAAAGACTTCGACAACATCACCCTTATTGAAGACTCCTTTAATTTCATAAATTCCAGCTGGCAGCAGACTGCTGCCATTTGAAACTAAGGCCCTTTCGGCACCTTCATCAACGAAAATTTTCCCGGATACTTTTGAATGAAGTGATATCCATTGTTTGTTTTTCGTTACCGTCGTCAAGAGATCATTCCCAATATACGTGCCATCACCATTGCCTTCAAGGATTGTTAGAAGTTTATCACTCCCCAAACCAGAACCGATGAATACTTTCACCCCTAGAGACAATGCAGTTTGCGCTGCAATCAGCTTCGATTTCATCCCACCGGTTCCGACATTGGAACCTGCACCTTCTGCCATTTGCAATAAATCATCCGTTATTTCGGATAGCTTATCAAATCGTTTAGCCCCTGGATTTGTCTGTGGATTGGAATCATAAAGCCCATTAATGTCCGTTAATATGATCAAGTTGGACGCGTGGACCAGGCCGCTTACTAAGGCGGATAGCATATCATTATCACCAAAAGTCAACTCCTCGACCGATACTGTATCATTTTCATTTATGATCGGAAGGATGCCGCGTTCAAGCAATTCCATCAATGTGGCATATGCATTTTTATATCTATCTTTTTTCGAGAAATCTTTCCTTGTTAATAAAATCTGCGCCGGAACGATTCCAAAATGCCCCAATTGTTCCATATACGATTGAATCAATAGGCTTTGACCTACAGCTGCAGCAGCTTGTTTTCCTTTGAGAGTGACAGGTCTCGTCGGGTAGCCAAGCTTGCGAAAACCTGTCGCTACAGCACCTGATGAAACAAGGACAACTTCATGTCCGGCTTTCCTTAAAGCTGCCACTGCCTGGATATGATCGGAAAATTTATTCTGGTCGATTTCACCTTGTGTGTTGGTCAAAGAACTACTTCCTATCTTTACAACGATGCGTTTCTTTTCCATCGATTACTTCCTCCAATAAATATCTAAGACATGAAAAAAAGCCCTTTTCATCCTCGAAATAAGGACGAAAAGGGCTGCTCTCCGTGGTACCACCTTCATTGAATGCAAATTCATGCATTCCACTTTGCCTGATAACGCCAGGATTTGCGCCTATGTTTTGCATAGGACTCAAGAAGCAGGTTCTGCGCATTCCTGTCGCGGGCCTTCCAGCAATTGACGCCGCTCTCTGTCACAGTGATTCTCGCATACTAATCTTCTCTCAACGTTCATTGTTTTAATATAGTATGCAAAATTATCTTCTTGATGTCAATAACATTCCTTCGATGAATGAACCTTATAGCGCCATGGCTGGGCCGAAGAATTCATAGTGAATTTTATCCGTATCTACCCCAAGCTCTTTCAGGTAAGTGATGATGGCCTTCATGAAAGGCACAGGGCCGCACACATAATAATCAGCCTCAGGTTTAACAATACTGCTCAATAATTCCTTATCAACATACCCTTGCTTTGCAAAATTCGGCAGGTTCTTATCATCCTCACTCGGATTTTTAAAGACAAAGGATAAATGATAACTGGCAAGCTTGTGCGTTAGTTCTGTCAGTTCCGTTCTGAACGGCTGTAAAGTGCCTTTATCGGATGCGTGAATGAATTGGACATCACGCTCAGGTGTTTGTTCAGCTACTGCATGAACCATACTCATGAAAGGCGTTATGCCAACGCCTCCGCTCAAGAATACTGCCGGAGTTCGTTTTCCCAAATCAATGGTGAAATCACCTGCAGGAGCCGTTACGTCTATACTGTCACCCATCTGAATGGATTCATGCAAGTAGTTAGAGACCCTTCCATCTGGAGAGGTTCCAGGCTTTTCTTTTTTAACGGAAATCCGGAAGTAATCTTTTCCCGGAACATCAGACAAACTATACTGACGGTTGAATAAATAGCGTTCACCCGGTATCTCGATACGAACGGTAATATATTGTCCAGGAAGAAATGCTGGAACCTTGTCACCATTTGATGGCTTTAAATAAAAGGAAGTGATTACGTCACTTTCCCGTACTTTTTCCACCACTGTGAATCGTTTGAAATCAGACCATCCGCCGACCTGATTGGAAGCTTGATCGTACATTTCCTTTTCAATGCTAATGAAAACATCGGCAATGACTCCATAGGCCTCTCCCCAAGCTTGGAGGATCTCTTCTGTAGCCGAATCTTGTAATACTTCCTTGATTGCTCCTAATAGATATTCTCCAACAATAGGATAATGCTCAGCTTTAACAGCAAGACTTCTGTGTTTTTGTGCTATTTGCTTCACGGCAGGTAAGATTGTTTCAAGTTGATCTATATGTTTAGCCGCTGCCAAAACCGTGTTGGCAAGTGCAGTTTGCTGACGCCCCTTTTTTTGATTGGCGTGATTAAAGACATTTAACAATTCAGGATGTGCTTCGAAAAGATTTTTATAGAATACAGTTGTGATAGTTGCACCATGCACTTCTAATACGGGTACGGTTGATTTGATAACATCGATAGTTTTCTGGGATAGCATAGGTAAACCCCTCTTCATAAACAAGTATTTTAAATACATGTTTATATTAGAACTTAAATGCATTAAAAGCAATATTTTTTATACATCTTTTTATATAATAAGTTTTCATGTTTATAAAATGTTCACATTTATGATATAGTCTAATGGGGATAGAATGTGAGGCGATAAACATGAGGTTGACGAGTTATTCCGATTACTCACTAAGAGTGTTGATTTACCTGGCTTCCCACGACCAAAGCAAATTGTCAAATATTAAAGAGATATCTGAAGTTTATCAACTGTCTAAAAATCACTTGATGAAGATTGTTCATAATCTAGGTAAATTAGGCTATATTGAGACCATACGTGGAAGAAATGGCGGTTTCCGGCTTGCAAAATCACCCGCCGAAATAAATGTAGGGGAACTGGTACGGAGAACTGAAGAAGATTTTTATTTAGTGGAATGTTTTAAAGATCACGATAACTGTGTGATTTCTCCCGTTTGTTCATTGAAATTTGTCCTTAATAATGCCTTGGATGCTTTTTTAAAGGTCCTTGATCAATATACGATTGCAGACTTCAGCGAAAATAAAGTGATGCTCAAAACTTATTTCGATTCAGTTAAGCAGCATGACGAAAAGCCCGATTTTTTATAATCGGGCTCTTTTTCATTAACCGATGATACGTTCAATCTGCCATTCCTTTTCCATTCGCAAATCCATGATCCCTGAACCCGTTTTCAATAGGACTTTAAGGGGATCGTATGGATTGATCATGATGATCGTCCCGTTTCGTCCATTGGTAAGCGAGACTTCTTTTCCGACTAAAGTGGACATTAATCGGTTTACAAACTCCAGCAGTATCTCTGGATTGAATTTACCGAACTTATCGCTGTTCATTTGCTCAATCACCTTATAAAACGGCATGGCCTGATGATATACACGATTTGAAGACATCGCATGGAATACATCGGCTATTGCGACGATTTTCGAATGATGATGGATATCATTCCCCATCAGACCATGTGGATAGCCTTTTCCATCTTCCCGTTCATGGTGCTGAAGGGCTGTTAATGCAATCGATGGTGGGATTCCTGGGATACTTTTAAGTAATTCATAACCATAAATGGCATGGCGTTTCATTTCTTCATATTCTGCCGCAGTCAGTTTACCCGGCTTTTCCAATATACTATCCGGAATCCTTGTTTTACCCACGTCATGCAGTGTGGCTGCCAGTGTCAGTGCTGAAAGGTTTTCTTTCGATAATCCAAGCTTCATCCCTAGATAAGTGGCAATTATTCCGACACCGATATTATGCTTATACGTGTACTCGTTATTTGCTTGCAGCTCTTCGAAAAGGTAATAAACATCAGGATTCTTTGCAGCTTGTGCAATGACAGGTGCTACCTCCGCTTTAATCTCTTCAACATTTTCAAGCTGTATTTTTCCTTCATTACGTATATCTTGAAAGATGTTTTTGATTTGAATAGAAGCTTTATTGATTCTTTCATGAATCTTTACTTTAGGTTGTACATGATCTTCAGTTAGATTAGATTCACCTTTTTTCAATTCTTCCATTTTGAAATCAATTTCAGGTATGGTAAGAGGCGGATTCGCTTTATTAATTAGCTTCCCTCTTCTATTTTTCATCGCTCTCACACTTTTCTCTATTTTTTACCTATAATACCATATCTGACATTGTGTCTTAATGAAAACAATTTTTTGGCACTTAAGTTCGGTCACTAAGTTCATTGCCTAGGCGTTTTAATTTTTCACCAACCGTACATTCTGAAATACAAAACTGATGGGCATACGTACGCCCCTTCTCTTTTCGAAAATGCTTTCGCAAAAAACAATCCTGGCAAAATGAAGCAAGAACATCTTCCACTTCTTCATATATTTTTTTCCTGTTCATTGTTGTTATGGCTCCTTTGATTCAACAATCTCTATTTTGCTGAAAATAGCTTTTCCCTGCAGTGCAAGTGTTGCCAAGCGATCAGCTTCCTGGTTTTCCTTCCGAGAAATTGGTTTGCAGACCGGAATGATCTTTAATTTATCCAGTTTCGCTTCAATGCGGTCCAGCCATTTATTTAAGTTTTCTTCCATACAGGGCCATTCACCGGAAAGTTGATTTAAGACAACGAGAGAATCCCCTTTAAAGACACAGCTTTGATGATGCACCCCAAGTTCTTCCATCTGACTGACCGCTTCATGAAATGCCGCATATTCCGCTTCATTATTGGATTCGAATTGGTCCAATTTCACGTTGGTGCGTAACCGCCAGAACTTCTTACCTTGTCGAAAGTAAATAGCTACACCGAGTCCTGCCACCCTTTCATCTTTTTGAAAACCGCCATCAAAAAAAACCGTCACATCCTGCGGCTCTTCCTCAACTTCCGTCAGGAGTTTCTTTAGCTCTTTCTTCGTCCATGTTGTATCGAATTCATCCTTGAATTCCACTTCTTTCAGCCTTCCTGCCTTTTCAAGATCCTCCGTAATGACCAGTGCAGTCCCGGCATCAAGCCAATCTGAAACGAAATCGGCAGATGGTTTTTTTGAAGCATGATATGTCCATTGCATAATTACCTTCAAAGATTTCCAGCTCCTTATCCATTCACCATTCATGCAGAACAGCTTACAATTTTCATACCTTTTTTTCGTCATACCCTTTATAATATATTGTAAGCATTTGAATCACTCTTTTTAATTATAGTTCCCATATCAGCCTGAAATTCTCATGTTTCAATCTTATTTTATATGAAACATTTTTTATAAAGGCATATTGACAGTTAAACTCGAGGAGGAGCATATATTGATCGAAGTGTATATTGATGGTGCCAGTGCGGGCAATCCCGGGCCGAGCGGCGCAGGTGTTTTCATAAATAATAACGGTGTGGTCGAGAGGCATTCATTTCCGCTTGGAAATATGGAAAACCATGAAGCGGAATACCATGCTTTAATCAAAGCATTGGAAATTTGTGTAGCCAATAAGTATCAAATCGTTTCTTTCCGTACTGACTCCCAAGCCATCAACCAGGCCATTGAAAAAAGATTTGCAAAAAATAAGTATGCGATATTGCTGGAACGGGCGCTAAAGCTTTCCGACGAGCTTGAATTATTTTTCATGAAATGGATTCCAAACCTTGAAAACAAGTCCGCGGATGAATTGGCGAGACGGGCCATTCGCATGAATAAGGCTGAGGAAATTCATGAACAAGACAGCTGATTTTTCGTTATTATTCGTTGTATTCATCTGGGGCGTGACTTTTGTCATGGTTCAAAACGCCCTGTCATTTCTTGACCCATTCACGTTTAATGCCGTCCGTTTCTTCATGGCCTTCGTTTTCTTGCTCATTCCATATATATCGACTTTACACAAAAAAGGGAAAACTTGGAATAAAGGCCTCATTATAGCCGGGTTTCATATTGGGGTTTGGCTTTTTCTGGGATATGGGCTTCAAACGATCGGATTGAATTATACGACTCCTGCAAAGACAGGCTTCATAACAGGATTAAGTGTCGTCATGGTACCGGTTTTTTCCTTGCTGCTTTTAAAACATCGGCTTTCCCGCAATACATTGATCGGTGTCGCAGCGGCAACCATTGGGCTTTATCTAATGACTTTCGCTGACCGCTCCAATTTGAATATCGGTGATTTACTGGTATTTTTATGCGCAATCAGTTTTGCCATGCAGATCATTACTACCGCTAGATATGCCAAGACCCTACCCGCTTTACCGTTGACGCTGATTCAGGTTTCGACCGTATCTTTATTATCATTTGTTTCAGCCTTCATTTTCAACGAGAATCATTCCGTAATCTTCAGCTCAGAGGTCATGTTACAGAAGGATGTATGGACTGCTTTATTGGTTACTGCAGCCCTTGCCACGGCGTTCGCCTTTTTCGCACAAACCTTCTTCCAAGCTTATACGACACCTACAAGAGTGGCGCTGATCTTTTCTATGGAACCGGTTTTTGCTGCGTTATCCTCATACATATTGATAGGGGAAAAATTGACTACCGCCTCCATCATCGGCTGCGCATTCATTTTCTTGGGAATGATTTTCGCTGAACTGCCTGTTAAGAAAAAGAAATCGGTGACACAGGAGTTTTCTTGAAAAGCCCAATTAAATAAATCGGACTCCCAGTTACGAAGTCCGATTTATTTAAGCAGCCCCTGTTCTTTTGCAAACGATACCGCTGCACTACGCGTTTCAATGCCATTTTGTTTTAAGTTTTCCAAAAAGGAAATATAAAAACTGCCATCAAAATTCTTTTGTACCTTCAATGTCAATTCTATTGCTGCATTGACTAAAATATCACTTGCATCCGTGTAGCGCTTACCAAAATAAATAAAACCAATAGCATCATTACCAAAAGTGAATCCCTTACCCTCTAAAAAACTAACATACTCTTCAGTTGACTTCGCCAATTCTGCATCCACTCCATACTTCATACCTTATTTTCATCTTACCGTATATCAAAGATTTTGACTATCCATTTTTCGACAAAAAAATCACCATACAAAATAACGGAGCACCCATTGGGAAGCTCCGCTTGTTTGATTAAATCATTCGCAGTAAAGCCCTGAATTCATGATCATTAGCCAGATTTTTTACCTTCTCGCGATCATACTGATAGACCGCATCGTCCAAAGAACATGAAATTGGTACATCACATTTTATTTCTGCTAGCTTTCTGGATAAATGAAGCATATCGACGGCGGATTCAATTTTAGCCCGCTGCCCATTCGTCAATGAAGCAACATTTTCAAGAATCCCTTCGATATTTTGATACTGGATCAATAATTTCAACGCTGTCTTTTCCCCTATTCCTTTAACTCCGGGATAGTTATCAGCTGTATCACCCATTAAAGCTTTTAAATCGATCATTTGTCTTGGTGTAATCCCTTTCCATTCAAAAAAGCTATCGGGATTATGCACCTCATAGTTACCATACCCTTTTTTTAACAAAAGTACGGAAATGTTTTCATCTATTAACTGCAGCATATCTTGATCGCCAGTCAATATACCCACACGGCTATTTTGGGCAGATGCTTTGGCAATTGTCCCGATACAGTCATCCGCCTCATATCCAGAGAGCCCTATGTTAGGGATATCAAATGCTTCAACCGCTTTTTTCGCCAGGTCGAATTGAGGAATCATTTCGACTGGAGCTTCTGATCGATTAGCCTTGTATCCATCAAATAATTCATTTCTGAAGGTCTTGCTGCCCATATCCCAACAAACCGCTACATGACTGGGTGAAAAGTGATTCACCGCCGTCAGCATATGCTTCAAAAAACCTTGAACGGCATTGGTTGGTATGCCTTTCGAGTTAATCATGAATTGACCAGTAACAGCCGTTGCATAAAAAGCTCTAAATAAAAGCGCCATCCCATCGACAAGCATAAAGGAAGGGTGCTGCTCGTTTTCTTTCATTAACACATTATCACCTCTATCATGATGTACTTCCATTTTAACATAACCGTCCCCTTTTTTAAGGATCGTTTAATTGGAAAAAATATTATTCAATTGGATTATCATCATAGGAGATCCAGTCACTGAAACTGCCAATATAAATCTTCACATCTTTAAAACCCGCTTCTTTCAGGGCGATATAATTTGGTGATGCGGTTACACCTGAACCGCAGTATACAATGATTTCATTATCATTACCGATGCCTGTGAAATTCGACTGAAGATCTTCCTTCTTTTTAAAATAGCCATTTTCCAGAACGTTCGTCCACACCTTATTTACGGCACCAGGTATATGGCCGGCTTTTTTATCAATCGGCTCCTCAATTCCCTCGTAGCGTTTAGATTCCCTTGAATCGATTAAAATGACATCGTCTGGCCTATTCATTGTGTAATTCTTTACTGTTTGGAAAGAAGCAAAAACGGACTCATTTAAATCGATATGATATTCAGCTGGCACATAATTCGTTTGATTCGAGTCAATGGGATAGCCCGCATCCCTCCAGGCGCGATATCCCCCGTTAAGAACAAAAACTTTCCTATGTCCAAGGTAGCTCAGCAGCCAAGCAAACCTGGAAGCAAAAGAACCTTCTCCGCCATCATAAGCAATGAGTACCGTATCATTGGTGATTCCATCTGATTCCAGTTTACCTTTAATGGTTTCCAGGTCAGGAAGAGGATGTCTTCCTCCATGTTTTTTAACCTGACCCGATAAGTCCTTTTCTAGATCGAAATAAACAGCGCCTGAAATATGGTCTTTTTTGTATGCCTTATACCCTGCATCAGGAGTGCCTAGCTGAAAGCGGCAGTCACAAATTCTGATATCATTGGAATTCAACAACGGCAACAGCTCTTCTTTTTCGATTATTAAACTCATCTGTATAACCCCCTACTTCAAAATGGCCCAAATTAATTCATTAAGCTCCGTTTCCATGCTCTTCCCTTGATGTAGCCCAGTTATCTCATTCTTTAAGGAAAGTGATTTCCCTTCCAATAGCAAATGATTCTTTTCACTTTCATTGTTGCTTATACATTCTTCCATTTGTTTTGCCTTGAATATCCGGGTCATCCCGGTTTTCAATTCTTGATCAATTGAAACCAAATCAAGTAATTCCCATACCGATAAAGGTGGCAGTGAACCCCGTTGGATGATATATTCCAAGATTAAATATGAACGGCATACTTGTACCCATATTTTTAGTTCTTTTCTTTTGGATTCTTTTGTTTTTGTCAATTGTTGAAGATTGTCGCTCATCATCCGATAATAATGGTGCCCCAGTGCCTTTTTGGAATAGCAATCCGCTATCAAACCATTCATCTTCCTATAATAATCCGGATGCATAATCAACTTGATTTGCGACTGAAATAATTCAAATAAAGCAGGATTACTCTTTAAGGTAAGACGTGATGTTTTAAATAGATCCCAGCCTTCCATGTCAAATTGGCCTTCTTTCATTTGAATGACTTCAACTGGCTGACTTAAGCTGAGGTATGATCGCTTATCATTATGAACATATATAAATCGAACATCATAATCAGATTGGCCGGATGCTAAACCAAAAGAATGGCTGCCAGTAACAGCAGCCATCAAAATGGTCATATCCTCTTTCTTTTCCAGGTATCTCAATCTTGAAATAAGGTTTTCTTTCATGAATGAACCTCGTTTCTATTTCGAATGCATTTTTGCCAATTCAGCTACAGCATTTTCATAATACGGTAAATCGACCGTTTCCTCCAATGCTGCACGTAAGCCTGCAAAGATATCCGATATTTCCGTTTTAAACTCTTTTTGAATCGCAAGTAACTCTTGATCGAGGACTTCAGTATACATTTCGAAAATCCGCTCACCCTGTTCTTTAACATATATAAGGGCAGGTTCATCCAAACTCTTCTGAAGCCCTTCGCTCATTTTCGCTTTCTCATTTTTTTCAAAGAAAGATTTTGGATTTTTAAATAATGATAATTCCTTTTTGAATTCTCCCGTATCCAATTGGGCAAAAGCTCCTGTAAATTCAATGGACTCCCTCTCATTAGGCTCATATGGCTGCAATGAAAGGGTTCTTCTTACTTTTTGCATTTGCTGAAGCAAACTGCTTTGTTTCTCATTCAGTAATTTATTTACGAACATTTCCGTCCTTAATGCCGTTGCCCGCATTTCCTGGGCAAGGTCAAAGCCTAACGCATCCAATAAGTTCTTCATCGATTGCTTGAGGACAATTTTCAGATCGCCTCCATCATCTTTTAAAACAGCCGGATTGAACGATTCTTTAAAGAAATCATTAAACCGGAAGAAGACTCGTTGTTTACTATAGAAGGTCAATTCGTCGACTTCTTTTTTCAAACGCTGCCTTTCTGCATCCCCTTTAATGACTGAGAGGAGTTCCGAAATGGACTGTGACTCTTGAGAAAGGGTTTCCAGGGCATTTCGTTTCGCTTTCTCATCCTGCCTTGAAGCTGTAATTACATCTCGTAGCAGTTCTTCCGTTCTTTTTACAGCCGCTTGAGCCGATTCAATTGCAAGTCCAGTTAAATCGTTTTCTATGAAAGAATCGAATTGGCCTTGGAATTCGGAAATTCCGCTATTAGGAAGGAAAGAATGCTTAAATGAACCAGGCGTTTGTTTTTCCATCAACGCTCCCTTACTCGTAAGCGGGAACAGTTTTGGAAAACGGATTCCGAATCCATTCAATTGATCTGTGACATAATCCATCACTTCGTCCAATTCGTCAGTGGTTTGAGCCAGATCGACGGCATTGACAATGAAAAACATCTTATCCATAGCGAATGAATCTTTCACACGTCCAAGTTGTATCAAGAACTCCCTGTCCGCCCGTGAGAATGGGTGATTATAATAGGTCACAAAAAGAATGGCATCCGAATTCTTAATATATTCGAAAGCTGCTCCTGTATGTCGTGCATTTATCGAATCCGCCCCAGGCGTGTCAACAAGGACCATCCCCTGCTTTGTCATTTCACAGTCATAACGCAATTCAATCAGATCAACAAGACATGACTTGGACTCTTCTGCAGCAAAACGTTTAAATCCTTCAAGATCTACCGTAACCACATTTCCTAGATCATTTTGGTACTCTGGCAGCCCTTGATGAAAAGCCCTTAGAAAGGATAAATGAGTCTTCCCCTTATCGACTTCCCCCGCCTTCGCAATGATTTGCCCTGCTAGTTGGAGGGCTTCATCTAGAGTCTTTGCCGATTTATCAAAAGCTGCCAAGGCCAGGCTTACATCTTCAAACAGCATCGCTTCGGTCTTTAATTTGACGGTTGCCGTTCCATGTGGATGCTCAGCGTCCGAAGACATGATTTTGTTGATTGCGGCAGTTGTCGGATTTGGTGAAACAGGAAGAACGCTTTCTCCCATCAACGCATTGGCAAAGGAAGATTTGCCCGCACTGAATGCACCGAAGAGGGCAACCGTGAACGTCTGCTGTTCCAAGCGATTTGCCTTCTCTTTCAATTCCTTATAAAGTGATTGAAATCCTCTCAAAGGTTGTATAAGCTTGGCTGCCTGTTGTAAACTCGCTGCAGTCTCCATCAGCTTTTCTTTTCCGCGTAAATCAGCAGCATCAGATGAAGAAACTGTCACGGAAGGTACAGCTTCCTTGTTTTCTTTATCATAATCACTTTCAGGTTGTTCGTTGACGGACCTTGAATTACTTCCTTTTTCGGTTTTCATGATTTTGACCGTAATATTTTTTTCCTCTTCATTCCATTGAGTTAACAGCATATCGATATCACGCTCATCTGCTAATGATTCAGTTTGATGGGCAATGGCCTCTAAACGCTCCGTTTGGTAAACGATTTCCGCGTTCATCGCAGCAGTAACTTTAAGGGCTTCCGCAAATTCAGAATATCCTTCAAGCTCCTTATCGATGGATATAGACTGCTGTTCCACTATTCCTTCCATAACGGTAACCATTTCATTCAAAAATCCTTCAGATACATCACGTGCTTTCTTTTTGATGGCTGATGCTAAATCATTCGTATAGTTTAAAACGTATTCACCCGTAATATCGACTTGAGGCCTCAAAGAATTTTTTATGTAAGATTCCGTTACCTCGATCTGAAGTGCCTGAGCCTTACCTTCAAGTGTTGAATCATGGATCTCCGCTTGATTAAGCATTTTAACTGCTAATTCTTTAATATGCCATTCAAGCTGGGTTTTTACCTTTTCTTGTAGATCGCTCAAGAACGCCTTGATACGTGCCTCACGTTCGGCATCCGTTTTTTTCTTGGCAAATAATAGACCCATTTTAAAATCTGGCTGAGCCGATTCCAAGAAAGATTTACCCAGGTCCCGTGTTGCCGCGGGCATGATGTACGCACCTTTCAAAATCGTTTCTAATGCATCAGCGTATTGGACCTTGATGTCCTCTATGCGTCCCGTTAATGATTTTTTTTCTTTCAATAGGCTGTCCACTTGATTCGTCAGGTGTACTCGTTCTTCATGAGGAAGTTCTGACAATACTTCAAAATCATCGGCATGTTCCTCTTCATACTGCTCCTTCAGCCAATTAAGATGCCTTTCGACAAGGGCATTAGCAGATTGCATGATGGCATCTTTGCCATCATTTAGACCTTTGCCAGCCATTTCATATATGAATTGCTTGACCACTTCTATTTCATTTTCACTATTGTTCAAGTCTCTTACGGAAGTATAAAAAATCCCGTCAGGATATACATTCCAGTTCGCAAATGCTTCAGAAACGGAAAGCTTGAAGTCTTGAAAGCTAAGCTCGTTCTCATCATGCTTATCAATCATATTGATAATTAAGTATGTCGGTTTTTCAGCCTCTAACAGCTCTTTAGTGAATAGGAAGTTCACCTCTGATTGGACGTGATTGTAGTCCATGACATAGAAGACGACATCAGCTAGATGCAAGGCAGATTCCGTAGAAACTCTATGTGCATCATCTGTTGAATCAATTCCTGGAGTATCCATGATCGCACATGAATCCGGCAGTGAAAAATCATTGGAGCTTATCGTTATTGCCGATACTGAGTCTCCATCCTTGGCAAATTTCTTGACCTCTTTAAAATCATAAGGTGCAGGAAATAATACTGGTGGCTGATGATGGTAATAGACCTTGGCATAGTCTTCGCCTTTTTGGACTTTTACCGTATTTGCACTCGTTGGAATCGGACTTGAAGGCAGTACTTGATCACCAAGGAAAAAATTGATCATACTGGATTTCCCCGCTGAAAAATGCCCGCAAAATGCAATGATGAACTCCTCTTTATTCACTTTCATGATTAACTGTTTCAGTTTATCGGCATTGCCTGTATCACCTGCCGATTGAAATTTCTCATACATGGCAGTCAAAATCCCCAATTTGGACTGTTGCTTTAATGTTTCTTGAATCATGAATCCATACCCCTTAATCTATCGTCATTTTGATATTCTTATTGTAAACGATTTCGTTTGTTATTCATACCATCAGCTTTATTTTTACTATATGATTCATTACAGTCCATGTTCAAAAAAAAAACCACCGATTGGTGGATTCATGCAGTTTGATTCATATTGACTTGGAATGCAAAAAAAAAACCAGGATGTTTACCTGGTTGTAGGGGTGGGGTTAAAAGCAGCTCGGTTTTCAATTGGTGACTCGGTATAAGGTTTTAATGCCTTTACCGGTTTTTGAATATTATTCAATACATGTTTCATCACAAAACCATATGTAGCGATTGTCAATAAAATGAATACCCAAACCATTACCAACACCATCCTCTTATATATTGTTTAGCTTTTAGTTATTAGTTATTTAAATAAAATTATCGAGATCCGAATGAGAATAATTTTCATCTTCATTTAGAATCTTATCACGAACGATAATCATTTTCAATAAGAAATTAAATTTATTTATTATTTTCCCTTAAAAACCGTAGAATATTCCGTATGTTCCTTTAATGCCTTCTCTTCCAGCGGGATTCTTACCGTCATCATCCAAACATTCAATAAACTAAAGATGATAGCAGTATAATATGCATTGAATAATAAGGAAATAACTAAAATCTCAGTTGCGACTATGATATAGTTCGGATGTTTGAAATATTTATAAGGACCTTTAATGACTACATCGGCATCAGGAACCACTATGATTTTTGTATTCCAATGTTTTCCCAATGAACGGATTACCCAAATCCTGCCTGACTGCGCAATTATAAAAAGGGTCAGCCAAATTGGCCAAAGTCCAGACATATTCCTTTCAAGCACGATCACTTCAATAATGAGAACAATAAAAAAACTAAGATGCATTAGAACCATCCACCTGTAATGGGACTCACCGTATTCCACTGCTCCTGCAGCTTTCAGCTGTTTTTCATTTTGTTTGGCGATATATAATTCAACCAGGCGCTGTATAGCGATCAAGATAATGAGAATGGCAAAGATCATCACTTCCACCTCATTAACACAAGTTCAGATGAAAACCCAGGCCCTAATGCAGCAGCCAGGCCCATCTCACCTTTATTCCCGCCCCGCTGCATGAACCTCTCCAGAACATACAAAATAGTCGCTGATGACATATTGCCAAATTCACGCAATACGCTCATTGACTCTGCCGTCATGCTTTCATCGAACCCGAGAGCTTCGTGATATGCATCAATTACTTTCTTGCCTCCAGGATGAGCGATGAAATCTTTTATATCATTTAAATCGAATCCATTCTCCATTAAGAACTCTTGAACATTCGGTTTAAGCCAATCCTTGATGATTGTAGGGATATCTTTCGAAAAGATCACGTATAACCCTTGATCTTTTACATCCCAACCCATGACATCCAATGAATCCGGCATAAGCGTCGATTGCGAATCCAAAAATTGCAAATGTCTTACTTTTTTTGAAAACTGTTCATTCGGCACTTCATCACCGCAAACCAAAACACAGCTTACTCCGTCGGAAAATAAGGAAGTCCCAATTAAATTGCTTTTGGAGATATCATTCCTTTGAAATGTCAAACTGCATAACTCCACGCTTAAAACAATGACCTTCGCAGTCGGGTATGCTTGGCAATATTCAAAAGCACGTGATAGTCCACTCGCTCCCCCTGCACAGCCAAGCCCCCAAATCGGAATCCTTTTAGCATGCGGGTTAAATGGAAGTTCATTCATTATCCTGGCATCAATGGTCGGGGTCGCAATCCCCGTGCTTGAGATAAAGAAGAAAGCATCTAACTCGTTTGCCGGCAGTTCTTCTTTTAAAAATGCTGTGTTCGCTAAGCATTTTTCTATAGCTTCTTTCCCAAACTTGACTGCCTGCTGTATATATAAATCATTCCGCTCGGCAAAAGAATGATCCTCTTTAAACCAATCGAGATCATTTGAAAAATATCGATTCTCCACTTGTCCATTCTTAAAGGCCTTCAGTAACCGTTCTATATTCTTAAAAGATGTTCCAAATATTTCTCTCGAAAATTCCATGATTTTTTCCTGTGAAAGTAAATATGGCAGCTTTACATGTGATGCAGATAATAAATACGGCATGATTCCACCCCTAATTATTCATGATATGGTTAATATACCCACCAGGATATCAATTATGCTTTATAGCTAAATGGTTATATTTATCTGGATTTTATAATATTTTTTCTTTTTTTCTTATAGAAAAAAAAGACTATAAATTCGATAAAAGAACATAACCATACAAGTGGGAATGAAATTGGAAATCAACACTATAATCACAAAATTGTTATATGGAACCATCCAGGGCGGTAGTCCCTTATTCCTTTCTCTTTGGACATTCAAAAGCCTTACATTATAAGACAGCCTTTCGAACAGGAACCCAATAGCGTCCTTATTGGCATGACAGGGGATATCCGTGGGAGAATAATGATTGAGGGGACTAACGGATGCATGAGTAAAATAGGTGAAAGTATGTTTGGCATGCCGTTAGAAGGTGAAATGCTTGATCTTATGCAGTAGAATTCGGCAACATAATTGCCGGTAATATTACCGCCCCTTTAGCAGAAGAGAATCCATTGATTTATATTACACCGCCCACCGTCATTGTGGGCTATGGCGAAATGCATGTTACCCATATCATAAAAAGGCGTAGGTACCCTTCTTATCATCTTAATGATCGAAATGTAATTCACGAAACAATAAAACCCCCTTACCGATTTTAGGTAAGGGGGCACTTTCATTCTTCCTTCTTTACTGAAGATTGATTTTGCACTTGTATGATGATATTTTGAAACTCCTCTTTTCCACACACACTGCACCTATACTCCTGGCTTAGAATGGTCCGACAATGAATACAATATTTTTTCTCCATCCCTATCACTACTTTCCTGAACATATACTATCAATATATTCAAAAAGTGAAGAGAGTTTCCTTTTATCTGACAAAACGCCAATTTGATTATCAATGATATTATTCGGCCTAAATGTAAAAATGCCCAAAATCCTCATCATCTGAGAAATTTGGGCATTTAATGGGTGAATCTATCAAGTTTAGCGAAACTATTTTCAGGCTACATTTTGACCTTCAATACGCGTTTCCTTCACTTTGCCTTTTGTAGGGACGATGTTAAAGACAATATTCAAGAAAATGGCTGTCAAACTTCCGGCTACAATACCGTTTTCAGTTAAGATTTGAAAGCTTTCCGGAATTTGCGCAAATAACTCAGGAACGACCGTCACTCCAAGTCCCATACCTACTGAACAAGCGATGATCAATAAATTTTCTTGAGAAGCAAAGTCCACTTTGCTCAACATCTTAATTCCAGCGGCAATTACCATCCCGAACATCGCAACCATTGCACCGCCAAGCACGGATGAAGGGATAATAGTCGTGAATGCACCGATTTTCGGAACAAAACCTATGAAAATGAGAATGCCGGCTGTTGTGTATATGACATTTCTTGTTTTAATGCCTGACAATTGAATCAAGCCGACATTTTGTGAAAAAGCTGTATAAGGAAACGAATTGAACAAACCGCCAATCATGATGGCAAGTCCTTCAGAACGATATCCGCGAGCTAGATCGTCTTCTGAAATCTCTTTGTCCGTGATTTCACCAAGGGCATAATAAACACCAGTCGATTCCACCAAGCTGACGATCGCCACCAATGTCATTGTAATGATTGCCGTGACGTTAAATGTCGGAGTTCCAAAGTAGAAAAAATGTGGCATATGCAGCCAATTGGCACTGACCACTGAGCTAAAATCCACTTTTCCAAGGAAGAAGGCCGCAAAGGTTCCGACTAACAGCCCCAATAAAATAGAAATGGAGCGTACGAATCCCGTCGAGAATTTATACATGAATATGATGAATAACAAAGTTCCAAAACCAAGAGCTACATTATTCAAGTCTCCGAAATCAGCAGCTCCCTGGCCTCCACCAAGGTTGTTGATGGCAACAGGAATGAGCGTAATGCCAATAATCAAAACGACCGATCCAGTGACAATGGGCGGGAAGAACCTTGCCAGTTTTCCGAAGAACTTACTAATGATAATGACGATCAATCCCGACGCCAAAATAGATCCATAAATGGAGTTGATTCCATATTGCGTACCAATTGCAATCATCGGGCTAACTGCTGTAAATGTGCAGCCTAGGACGACCGGAAGCCCAATTCCAAAGAATTTATTTTTCCACACTTGCAATAAAGTTGCTATCCCACACATCAAAATGTCTATCGAAACTAAATAAGTTAACTGCGCTGCAGTCAATTCCAGCGCCCCACCGACAATCAATGGAATGACGACGGCACCGGCATACATGGCGAGAACATGTTGTAATCCTAAGGATGCAACTTTTAATGGTGATTGATTAGACATTGACGGCTGCTCCTTCCTTTTCCTCAGCGAACGTTATCTCACCGAATTTCAACTCAGCAATTCTCGCAAGTGATTCCACTTGGAAGCCTTGTTCCCTAAGATCCTTACCACCACTTTGAAATGCTTTTTCAATCACGATGCCGATTCCGGCCACTTCTGCTCCAACCTGCTTACAGATTTCCACCAAGCCCCTGGCTGCCTGTCCGACCGCAAGGAAGTCATCGATGATCAAGACCTTATCTCCAGCTTCAATATATTTATTGGAAACCGTAATGGTATTGGTTTCTTTTTTTGTAAAGGAATGAACGGAAGCCGTCACTAAATCATTTGTTAAAGTAAGTGATTTACGTTTACGGGCAAAAATGAGCGGAACTCCCAATTCCAAAGCAGCCATCAAACCAGGACCAATGCCTGATGATTCAATTGTCAGCACTTTCGTGATTTCCTTGTGTTCGAAACGTTTAACGAATTCTTTACCAATTTCTTTCATTAGCATAGGATCCATTTGATGATTTAAGAATGAATCTACCTTTAAAATATCTTCTGATAAAGCTTGACCCTCGGACAAGATTTTTTCCTTTAAAAGTTGCATGAAGGTTCCTCCCAATCTTGGATGTTTATTGACCCATAAACCACACAATTATTTCCCGGCATATAAAAAAGCCCAAGAAATATTGCGGCACTTTTTTGGAGTGAAGCAATACTTCTTGGGCATGAATGAAAAATGAATCAACAAAAGCCTTCATTACGCAACAAGATCTATTACTCACCCATAGTCGAATTATTTACGGTAATTCGGTAGAAACTTGCAGGCCATATCCCTGCTATTATACGAGTGAAACATTATATTATATTAATATCTGAATTATACCAACGCTGGCTCTATTTGAAAAGTAATTTTTGATAAAAAGCCGAACTTTAAATTAAAAAAATAAATCATTATTCGTATTATTAGAAAATTGTGAAATCACCAAACCTAAATAACTTGGATTTCCTATCAAAAAAAACACCATTTTCCATTTTACTGGTATATACCATGCGTTTTTGTAGCGACCCTAAAAAAAGAAGAAGGGTTTGAGATTTAACCCAAGTCCTTCTCAGACTGTAGGCAAACTTCGATTAAAATCGAGTTTGTCTACAGTTATTTATGGTTTGTACAATTTGACCGTTGATTTCCTCTACAGGCACTCGCTTTCCGGGGACGGTCCGGGAGCCTCCTCGTCGCCTTTGTGCCTCCGGGGTCTCCCCTGGACTCGCTTTTCCCGCAAGAGTCTCGCACACCCGCACCAATCAACTTTTTTTAACTTTTAATAGAATCCTTTTGCTTAAAGTCTTGATTGTTTTTAAATTTATAAAACTTGAGGGAATGAGGATGCTTTCTATCATGATTCTATTCAGCGAAATCAAATGAAAATGATTACTTTAAATCAACTAGTGCCAGCGAACCATTTGGTTCGTGAAATGGAGGCTGCCATTGACTTTTTTTCATTTATGATTTGGTGAAAGATATGTATTCAACATATAAAGAGGGCTATCGTGAGTACAAATCACCAAAACACCTCTGTGCAACATGCTCATCATCTTTATCACCGTGTACAAAAGAATATCAAAAAGTGGTGACACGGCCTATCTGGCAAACATATGCGGAAGAAGCAGATCATCTGCGTCATCATTAAGATGTAAAACCTATATATGCGAAACGTAAAGAAACGATTGAGCGTGTATTCGCAAATGCAAAAGAATGGTATTCAATGGACTACTTTAAGGGGACTTAAAAATTGTCAATGCAGGCGATGCTTACTTTCGCTGCTGTTATTTTAAAGAAGATGGCCAATTGGACATGGTAAGGTCCAAAAATGGCCTAACCTGGTGGGCTTGTAGAGCCCCAATCTCTTAATTTCAGGCGGAAATTTAAAGGGAATTTCAAAAGGGGTTTCGGAATTTTTAATTCCGAACCCCTTTTGTCTACAAACTGAGAAGGGCTTGAGATTTAATCCAAGTCCTTCTTCTTTGATTCATTTGATTTTATAAACTTCTTTATATTTATCTTCAAGATACTTTATTAAATACTGAACATTCAGGCCTTCCCCTGTCGTTTCTTTCAAAATCTCCAGAGGCTTTTTTGTTTTTCCGTATTTATGTATTTTTTCATTAAGCCATTTCCTGATTGGTTCAATATCACCCGCTTCCAACAGTTCATCAAAATCAGGCAAATCTTTAAGCATCGATTGCTTGATTTGAGCTGCATACATATATCCCAATGCATAAGAAGGGAAATAACCAAAGCTGCCATCTGCCCAGTGTACATCTTGCAACACGCCCATTGCATCATTTTCAGGCACAATTCCCAGATAATCCTTGTATTTTTCATTCCAGACTTCCGGTAAATCCTTCACTTCAAGTTCCCCATTAAAGAGGGCCTTTTCCAGTTCATACCGAATCATAATATGTAGAGGATACGTCAGTTCATCTGCGTCAATACGGATGAACGATGGTTTTGATTCGTTAATGCCCCGGTAAAATTCATCCAGCGTCACATCTTGGAATTGTTCGGGAGCATATTCCTTTAATAAGGAAAATTTATTTTTCCAAAAGCTATGGTTCCGCCCAATGAAGTTTTCAAAAAACAAAGATTGTGATTCATGGATCCCCATTGATGTCCCGCTATCGAGAAGTGTTCCGGTTAACTCTTCAGCGATATTCTGCTCATAAATGGCATGTCCACATTCATGAATGGTACCAAAGATTGCCCCCCTAAAATCATTTTCATCGTATCGGGTCGTCACCCGGACATCGCCCCTATTTATTCTAATTTCAAAAGGGTGAACTGTTTCATCAAGCCTGCCAGCCTTGAAATCGTATCCTAGCTGTTTTAAAATTTCCAAGTTGAATTGATGCTGTTTTTCTTTTGGAAATTCTTTATATAGGAACGCTGTTTCCGGTCTATGTTCGCTTTTTGCAATCTGTTTTACCAAGGGAACGATCCTCGACCGAAGCTCACTGAATACGCCATCAAGTATATCTACAGTCATTCCTGGTTCATATATGTCTAAAAGGGTATTATATTTCGTCCCTTCATATCCCCAGTACTCTACGAACCTGCGGGTATATGCTACAATTTGCTCCAGATAAGGTTGAAATAAAGAAAAATCAGCTTTTTCCCTTGCCTCTTCCCATGCACTTTCGGAACGCGATTGTAAAATGACGAATTCCTTATATTCGTTCACAGGAATTTTCTTATTCCTTTCAAACTCTTTTTTACACTCTTGTACCATCTTATTCGTCGATTCACCAAGAATGGCTTTATCCATCGAAAGTTCTGCAATGAAGGATTCCATTTCCTTACTTGTGCTCATATTAAACACTTCGGAGGAAAGCATACCGATAACTTCGGAACGCTGCTCAACTCCCTTTTTAGGTGCACCTGTACGCAAATCCCAAAAAATTAACGCGAGAGCTTCATTATAAGCAGAGATTTTCTTTACATATTCTTTAAACTCTTTTTCTATCAGATCTATACCCTTTTTTTTCATATTCACTGCTCCTTCCAACTACACTTTACCATATTATACAAAAGTCTTTCATATCAGAACCACTCCGATTAATAAATTAAAATAAAAAAGAGCCAAGGGGTTCCCTTGGCTCTTTTTTTGGGGGTATATTTAAATCGTTACAGGAAGAATGGATACAATCTTCTCTTTCACATGTTCCGAAAGATTCTTTTCAATCAAAATCTGGACGGTTCCCGAATCATTGCTCGTCCTGATCAAACGCCCTATTCCCTGGCGCAATCGAAGGAGCATGTATGGAAGATCCACCTCTTCGAATGCATCGGTAACCGAGTTACGTTTGGCTTCGAAAACCGGATCGCGAGGCGGGAAAGGAAGCGAGTGTATCACTACATTTTGTAATGAAGGTCCTGGAACATCAAGTCCCTCCCATAAATGATAGGAGAAAAGGACAGATTGCTCATCCTCTTGGAACTTCTTAACAAGCTCGCTGATTTCCGCTTCCCCTTCAAAATAAAATGGATAGGATGATACTGGGCAGTTTTCCTTGAACCATTGCAATTCTTCTTTTGAGTGGAATAACACTAGTGTTCGACCTTCATTTTCCTCAATTGTATTCATTGTATATTGAAGTTTTGCCAATTGGTCTCCATTTTCGAAGACCGGCATGTTCATTTTCATGACTTCATCGTAATCAAATGGTGATTCAACGGAAAAGCTGTCATACTTTTCTATCCCTAAACTATCTGCAATATATTGGAAGGATTTATTATCCGATAATGTTGCCGATGAAAAAATGTAAGGGATTTTTTTCGAGAATACCTGTTCAGACAAGATATCCTGCACTAGCCTTGGCATGATCACCAATGTTTTGGTCATTTCATTTTCTTCAAACCAGGAAACGGCCTGTTCATCCTTCACAAATAGAGAAAGGGAGTAGCCCAGCTGCTCTAAATACTCTTCCGTCACTTTTAAATCATAATCATTGATCGTGTACATTTCCGCTTCAAAAACTAGGTTCTCCTCTAACTCTTCAACCTTTTTATGAAGCTTTTGGGCAAAGTTTGTTATTTCTTTTGACATTGGGATTTCATAACGATTAGACCCGCTGACATGTATCGCTTTTTCATCCAACAAATCAAAAAACTCTTCATTGATATCAATTAAGTCCTCGATGATGTATAAGGTTTCTTCACGAACCTGATTGGCTGTTAGCAATTCCAGAACCGAAGCGAGGGTTTGTTCCCCAACTTTATAAGTTAAAGCCTTTTGAGCAGCAAATTCCAAAAGATGGCCTTCATCAAAGACAACACAGCTATGTTCAGGCAGTAATGGTAACTGTCCTTCACGCTTACGCTTTTCCTTAGTCCATACATGCTCCATGAAGAAGTCATGTGAACAAATGATCAAATCACTTGATTTTCGATAGTGGTCCCGTGATAGGGTTTGCCCACAACGATGGCGTTTATCACAAGTAAAACAGTTTTGAAGCTGATCCCAGCCAACTTTAGACCAGTCTTCATCATTTAAATATGGATACTGTTTACGGTCCCCATATGGTGTATAGGCGTTCATGGATGAGTTATCATGAACAAACTTGGGAAGTTCATCATAGAGCTGATCTATCCCCTCGGAATCCTCATGATTCACAGCATAATCCAATTTCTTAAGACATACATATTGATCGTGATATTTGGCAAGCCGGACATCCACTTCAATACCTAAAGCATTCTTGATTTTTTGGATGTCGCCTTCCTCTTTGACAAGCTGTTCAATCAACGTTTCATCTGCACATGAAATAATTGCCGGTTTATTCGTATATCTCGCATAACAAATCGCATATAGTAAATAGACCAAAGTCTTACCAGTCCCTACCCCTGCTTCAGCAAAACTTATATTTTTTTCTTTAAAGGCTTTTTCTAACTGAAAAGCCATGAAGATTTGTTCGTCACGCAGCTCAAATCCTTTTTCGGGAAGAATATCGTAAAAAACATCACCGATCCATTCTGAAAGCTTATCGTAAAAAGAATCTTCCTTTGTTACCGAAAAAGGCAGTGTTTTAAGCATCATGGTCTCCCCTTTTATCTATCATCATTATATAAAATCCGAATCATTATTATCTTAGGCAAAAGTATATTATCCTTTATTTCACATTAGTAGTCAAGATATTTACCTATTATCAGAATGTAAGGCAATATGTATGTATGCTGTCTGGTTGCCCGATTCGTAAAATAAAAGACAGGCTCCAAGAGAGCCTGTCTGTAAATAATATAGGGTTGAATTAAGCTTTGTTTACGTTTGATGCTTGTGGTCCACGTTGACCTTGTTCTACATCAAATGTAACGTCTTGGCCTTCTTCAAGTGTTTTGAAACCTTCGCCTTGGATAGCTGAGAAATGTACGAATACATCGTCTCCACCTTCACGTTCGATGAATCCAAAACCTTTTTCTGCGTTAAACCATTTTACTTTACCTTGTTCCATTTTTGTTGCCTCCTAGTGTGTTCTCCACACATTATATTACTATCCTTGCTCAAAAGAATATTAAGGTATTCCTTAAATCTGAACAAAAATAATTCATTATTAGAATAACAGAAAAGGAAATGATAAGCAAGACTGGAACCTATTATGAATAAATCGTCCTGACTAGCAAAATCCTCCATTATATTCTACCTACTCATTCACCTTGAGGCTGCCTTGGCGGCCTTTTCCCCCAATATTGATAAAGGTCAGCACGGATGAAACCATTGAACAATTTCCTTTTTTTCGTTGCAGGCTTACCATAATGCTGTTCGAAGTCAGGATTGGAGGTAATCATGTATACCGACCATGTATCAAGCTTCTTGAAGGCTTGGCCCATTTCCCTATACATCTGCTCTACCGCTTTTTTCTCACCTAGACGTTCTCCATAAGGCGGGTTCCCGACAATGACACCATACTCTTTCTTGGTTGAGATATCCCTTACCTGCATTTGTTTGAATTCAATCAAATCACCAAGACCGGCTTCAAAACTATTCGCTTTAGCTATATCGACCATTCGATGGTCAATATCACAACCGGTTATGTCCAAGTATTGATCATAGTCGGCTAAATCTTCAGCCTCAATCCGCGCTTCATCCCATACCTTGCTGTCCATCCATGACCAGGTTTCAGAAACGAATTCCCTGTTAAACCCCGGTGCTATATTCTGTCCAATTAAAGCCGCCTCGATGGGAATCGTTCCAGATCCGCAAAATGGATCTATGAAAGGTTTATCCGGCTTCCAATTGGTCAGCATGATTAACGCAGCCGCCAATGTTTCTTTAAGGGGCGCCTCTCCCTGCCCTGTCCGATAACCCCGCTTATGCAAACCAGCACCTGAAGTGTCTATGGTAAGTGTCACTACATCTTTTAAAATAGACACTTCAATTTTAAACAAAGGACCTGTCTCTGCAAACCAAGATATTTGCTTATATTTACTTTTCAATCTATCAACAATCGCCTTTTTTACAATAGCCTGACAATCAGGGACACTGTATAGCTTTGACTTAACGGATTTTCCACTAACGGGGAACTCGACATCGGCTGATAAGAAATCCTCCCAATTCAAGGCCTTTGTTTTTTCAAACAACTCATCAAATGAATAAGCTTTGAATTCCGCGACTTTAATTTTCACCCTATCGGCACTGCGCAGCCATAAATTAGAGCGGGCAATGGCGGATTGATCCCCTTTATAGGTGATCTTACCATTTTCGACTTGACAATCGTAACCAAGATCCCGCACCTCCTTGGCAACAATTGATTCCAATCCCATTGCTGATGTTGCAATTATATCGAATTGTTTCATTAATCCTGCACCTTCTTTCCATTAATCCAATCAATGGCACTTTTTCCCGAATTTCTTTCATTTATGTATTTAGAATCAGGCATTGATTTTTTACATGTAAACCTTATGGCCCACCGCGTTTTTATATTTCAGTTAGCCGATCATGTAGCGTATTAATCACCGTGATGTAAAGCTATACTCAATTATCCATGTACCTTAGGATACATGCTGCAATTAAATCATCCGACCAATTATGTATGCTTCCCATCCATTATCCTGAAGTTTGAAGTTCTGTTTTGATACCTTCATTTTAGGGCTAATAAGGAACCTTTATAAATAGGATACCCAGAATCAAAGAAATGCTTAACATTCCAACACTATTTTTAAAAACGTTACCGACAGACTTCATTTAAGCCATTTTCCTAATCATTCGAACGCAATGAAAAACTTGCCAAGTTTTAAGTTTAACACAGCCATGTTTCAGAAAACGAAAAATAAATGGAAATGCCCAATCTTTTTATTATAATGCATTCTCCATAAACAAAAACTCTCCTTTTAAAAGGAGAGTTGTGCTTTTGGTGTTATATGATAACGTTTTGTAAGCCATGTTTTGTTCCTCAGTACTGCAAGCGACTCGCGTCTCGTACTTCGGCGGTAATCATCTATCTACAGAAGCATATGCTTCTGTCCTTCTCCTCGTTCAATTCCAAGGAAGAAAGCGCCCCTACCATTAATTTGGGTTTCTCGCTCGTGGGGTTTACCTCGTTCCACCCTTTACATTTCTGTAAAGGCTACGTCACTGTGGCACTTTTATAGGTATTCATGCCATATCCAAAAGGACTTAGGCATTTTCCCAGCCGTCAGCAATCCAAGATTGCTGCCCAAGCTTATTTTTTCGCCAGGCACGAACACTACGGACATCGCAGTCCGTGCGAGCATGGACTTTCCTCAACTGCATAAATGCAGCAGCAATTACCCAAACGTTAACATAACATAATTGATTATACTCCATTATTCACGAAAACACAATACCAAAATCATTTTCACTTTTACAATGCAAAATCTCAGTCAAAAAGCTTGTTACCAAAAACGTGCTTTTCCAAGTTGGATAACCGTTTAAGGATGTCAAAGTTAGTGGTTCCCGGAGTGGCACTGGGAGCAGGTTGATTTGGACGTTTTGTACTCTCTTCGGCTTGTTTTTTCAATTTAAGATTTTCTTGTTTAAGATCTTCAATTTCCTGATGGAACACTTCATAATCTTTAATGATCAGATCCAGGAATTGATCCACATCTTCAGGTTTATAACCGCGCATGGCTGTTTTAAAATCTTTTTCAAGAATATCTTTAGCCGTTAATTTTATCTTATCGGATAGCATAAGACTTCACCTCAATACTTTCGCCAATACAATCGACTTTTTATTATTTTTTCAAATCTGCTTGGGTTTGTCAACGAAACACCATTTTGTAAGCTTACTGTTTCAGAGAACGATATGTAATCCCATTAAATCTGTATCTAAATTTCATCATAATATGATTATGCTTTAGAAACAACTTTTAATCCATAATTATTTTCACTCCATCATTCTTCGGACCAGCTGGCTTCTTCCGCAGCCAGTTGCAGATCATCAAAGTTTATCTGAAAGATGGGGTATGGCTGTGTTTCCGCCTTTTTCATCGCCTCGAAATAAGGATATCGGGCTGATCCTTCTTTTTCAGCTTCGAAAATGATGAGCATGGCATCGCTTTTATGGACCATATACCTATTTTTGGTTTTCAGCTGTTGTGGCCCTTCATATGGTTTGTTGAAAATGGATTCGACAAAATCGGCACGGGCCAATATGGATCGGTAGTAATCTTGATTCGTCTCGTTCCATGACTCTTCCTGTTTCAGAAAAGGAGTAAGCACCCCTAATTTAAGCTGATGATATTCTTCCTGTAATTCGAACACCACTTCGGCACCCCATAGTTCCGTACCCAACTGACCTGAGATGATCACCCATTCCAGCCCGTCTTCCACCAATGGCAGGAGACGCTCCTTCATCGCTTTCTTTATATATTTTACGGCTTCATGGTCATTTTTGAATATCCCGAATTCAAAAGCTTTGTAGCCCGTCATATACAAAACCTTCATCGCTTGGCTAATCTCCTTTAACATGATTATGTATGAAAACAAGGGCTTAATAAGCCCTTATTTTTTAGTATCCGAAATGCTTAGGTGGACAGCATGGGTTTTGCGGCGGCCTGCCACAAATCAAGTGTTGATTATAGCACTCGTTCACCACGGATTGAGTATGCGGGAAATAATGCTTATACGTGTTCACATGTTTATTGACATTTGTAGTATGTGATGGATGAACGACAGGGATCACTGTGTTCGATACATTCGTATTGACATATTGCTGTGTTGGAGAGACTTGCGCTGGGGCAACTTGAGATGGAGATGTTTGGGTTGGACCATATTGCGCTGGAGACACAGCCGATGGACCATATTGCGCTGGAGATACAGCAGATGGACTATAGGCTCCCATTACGTTAGAGTTTTTACCAGCTGACGCTCCCATTACGTTGGAGTTTTTACCGGTTGATGCGCCCATTACTCCAGGTGCGTTCCCGTATGCTCCCATTACATTGGATGCTCCCATTACATTGTTAGATGCGCCCATTACATTGTTAGATGCGCCCATTACATTGTTAGATGCACCCATTACATTGTTGGATGCTCCCATTACATTGTTGGATGCTCCCATTACATGGGGTTTATTTCCTCCACAATTACGAAAATACATTTATAATACGTCCCCTTTCATCATGATAAGTTTAGTCTTACCATTACAGACTATGAAAAAAAGGGGATACGTGTACTGATGAAATGACCTATTTATACAGAATAAGTATAAAACGATGGATGGCTGTCAATAAGTACACTATCATTATTATATCTGTCTAACCGTCAAATGAAATGAGGAATTTTCTATAAAAAGGAATAGAGACTGTCTTTTAATGAAGTAAACAAAACTATCGTTAAACAAAGAACTACAAAAAATAGAAATAAAGTCGTTTTATACATTTCTCCGCTCCGCTTTCACCTTAATTTTATATGATGTAAAGGCATGAAATGAACGCTTCGGAATTTCACCCTCAACTCTTTCCATTTTACACACAATAGTTGAAGGCTACAATAAATGTATACATATTTTTTATTTTCGGCCTTTTGCACTAAAAGAAGTTTCTCGCTCCCTAATCTTATACAGAAATATCCTTTGATTCCTCTTTCTTTTCGAGCCGCCGGATCCTCTTTTCCAATTCCAACTGTTTTTTCCCCAGGGCGGTCCCTTCCCTAACCATCTCTTGATGCGCGATTATTGAACATTTTAGAGCATGACCGACGTCCTTAAATTGATGTTCGTATAATTTCGCACATTCAATCTGTGCCTGTACCCTAATTTGCACATTCCCTTTTAAGGCGACTTCCTTCCAAATTTCCAAAGCTTCATCGAATTGTTTTTGCTTCTTTTTCTGGAAGGCTAATGCATGGCCAGCTATAATCCGATCTTCCTCATTACCCGCTTCCAATATTTTTTGATATGTCTCAACTGACTCCTCTTTTTTCCCCAAATAAGCAAGCCATCGTGCAATTTCCATGGACTCTTCCGTATATCCATCGATTTGGAGGATTTTTCGGGACAAATGAATATACAAAGTGATCAATGATAAGATATCCAATTCATTATGCTTCATGATTCCAAACAGTATTTCCGGATTCTTCCTCTCAACAAAATCAAAATAAATCATCGGTGCCAAATATCCAGGAATATCATCCTCCCTATGTACACCTAGAATATCTGTTTCGACAGCTGATAATTTCACTCGTTCCAATTTGTTTCTCCATAGGCGTCTTGAAGCATGATACAAATCGAAATGTCCGAATTCCGGTAGTTTTGGCACATGTTCCTTTATCAAGGTATGTCTCGTTTTTAACTGTGGCCAATCAAAGGACTTACCATTATAAGTGACAAGTGTTTCGTAATTGATGTTTTCCAAAAAGCTTTGATAAAGCGGTATTTCACTTCCAGGCTGCGGAAGGATATGTTGCTTCACGACTACTTCTTCACCTTCTAAATAGGCATACCCTAGTAAAAAAATGGTATTGCCGGCTCCGCCTCCTAGTCCTGTCGTTTCCGTATCGAAGAAAAACAGATCTTCACTTTTAACGCTCCTGGCGGAAAGTGGATGCTCCAATGAAGTTTGATTCCACTCTTTTACGACCTTTTTCAGCTCGGAAAATTCATATAACCCGTGTTTGTGATTTATAGGGTAGCGGACTTCCCTAATGAAACAATAGTCACCGTCGAAATGAAAGGAAACGGTATCGTTCTCAAGCCACTTTTCAAAGTAAGGAATTTCTTCATTCACTTTCTGGTCATTTTCTTCTACAGGAGAAGGTTGTTTCCCTAGGTTCATATGCGTTTTCATACGGTTCAATTTATTTTTTAAAGACATGAAATTACACCTCTTTTCACCTATCAATGCAATCTATTAATGTTTTTGCTTACAAAATTGACCTAATAATTGTTTGGCATCACTCTTGGCTGTTTTCGTTGCGGATTCCGTACCGATACAGGAAGGGCAGCCACTCTCACAAGTGCAATTTTCAATCATTGATATTGTTTCCAGCAAAATGACTTCAGAGTTTTCATATACTTTATCACTTAACCCTATGCCACCCGGATAACTATCATAGATAAAAATGGTCGGTTTTTCATTATGCGCTGCTTTAACCTGCGGATAAACATGAATATCATGCGGATCGCACATAACATATAGCGGAATCATGTAATTAAGTGCATGCGACGCACCTATCATTCCTTGTTCTATTCGATTTTCGTCCCACTTAAATATATCAGGATCCATGGAAAGCATGGCCGAACTCGTATGCAGTTCCATCTCAGGGAGACTGATTGGACCTGAACCAATATTTTCATGAGTTTCGAATTTGATTTTTTTGAAGATCGTAGGCATCGCCCGGATTGCGACATCACCAAAAGCAGCTGCTGTGGAAGCGAAAGTTCGCTGTTTATCGACTTCCAATACAGACAATTGAACAGCAAGGTTAGCATCCGTATAATAGTCCACATTGACTTCACGTACATAAGCCTTCTTTTCATCCCAATCAAGTTCTTCCACCTGAAATTGAATACCCTGGTGCAAATAAATGGCTTCATCGTGAAGAAGGGTCATTGCACTGAAAGTATCCATTTCCCCTATGACCCGATTAACCGGTGCATTCGTTTGGTCGATGATCACGACATTTTCCTGTGCCGCTGAGCGCAGGCTGATATTGCTTGCGGGAAAAGCATCATTCATCCAATGCCATTTGTCCCCATTTAGGTGTAAGACCCTTTCTTCCGTAAGGAATTCAAGAACGTCGATAATCTCTGTTTTCCCAAAAGTATCGCCTTTTTTAAATGGCAGCTCATATGCTGCGCATTTTACATGATCAACCAAGATCAAAAGATTATCCGGATTGATTCTTGCAGTTTCTGGATTTCTGGTAAAGAAATAATCGGGATGTTGTACGATATATTGATCAAGGGCACTGGAACTGCCGACCATGATGATCAATGCTTCACCATGCCTTCTTCCTGCTCGCCCAGCCTGTTGCCAGGCACTCGATATGGATCCAGGGTAACCTGTCATTATGCAAACCTGAAGCTGACCGATATCGACACCCAACTCAAGTGCATTTGTGGAAACCACCCCATAAATGGAACCATCCCTGAGGCCTTGTTCAATTTCCCTACGCTGTGTTGGCAGATATCCGCCTCGATAGCCCCTGATCGATTTTGGCCCCAATTGCTTTGACACAAGTTCCTGTAAATATGTCAATAGAATTTCCACTCGAACCCTGCTTCGCGCAAAAACGATGGTTTGTATTTTATTTTTCAAAAATTCATTTGCCAGCTTCCTGACTTCCAATACCGCACTCCTTCGTATGTTGAGCGGTTTATTGACTATTGGGGGATTATAAAATACAAAATGCTTTTTCCCACTTGGGGCTCCGTTATTATTGATCAGGACCATTTGTTTTTCCGTAAGCTCTTCTGCTAACTCCTTTGGGTTATTGATCGTAGCGGAAGTACAGATGAAAACAGGGTCGCTTCCATAAAACTTGCAGATCCTTTTTAACCTTCTTATGACGTTGGCTGTATGACTTCCGAAAACGCCGCGGTAAATATGAAGTTCATCAATGACCACATACTTCAAGTTTTCAAACAAAGAGACCCATTTCGTGTGATGGGGCAGGATTCCCGAATGTAGCATATCAGGATTGGTGATCACGATATGCCCGGCCTGGCGAATTTTTTGCCTGATGTTTGAAGGTGTGTCCCCGTCGTATGTATAACTATTTATATTAGCATCCATTTCATCAATCATTTCATTCAATTCGCTTTTTTGGTCATAGCTTAGCGCTTTTGTCGGAAATATATAAAGCGCCCTGGTTTTTTCATTTTCCAGTATTTTTTGTAGGACCGGCAAATTATAGCATAATGTTTTACCAGAAGCTGTTGGTGTGACCGCCACAAGGCTATTGCCACTGACAGCAGTGTCGAATGCAGTTGCCTGATGGGTGTACAACCCATTTATCCCCCGTATTTCAAGAGCATGCTTGATCTTATCATTCATTGCAGCGGGAAAAGGGACATGTTTTGCCTCTTTCGCTTCAATTACTTGCCAATGTACGATGTTATCTTTAAAATCCTCATTAGTTTTTAAATCCTTAATAACTTCTTGTAAATTTTTTCGCAGTTTCATATAACCACCTCATACTCCTATTCTACCGAATGAACGTTCTATGCAAAAGGGAAACTATTTCCTATTCACAAAAAAAAGCTGGAAACGGCAATATCCCGTCTCCAGCTCGGTCTTTTTTATCATTTAATTCTTTTCGGCAAAGCGAATGATTTCTTCGAGTAGTCTGCTTGGAGCTTCCAGCATTCCCATATGGCCGCTGCCCTTAAGTATAACTTCATGGATATGGCTACCTTTTGCAGAAAAGGTTTTTTCAACGGGAATTAGCTTATCCTCTTCACCTGCAACCAATAAGACAGGCAGCTTTGTGTCTTTGAGTACATGATTTCTGTCTATTCTGTTCCTCATGGCATGTAAAGACCCTATCGCACCGCTTTCACTTGTTTTATATCCGATTTCCTTAGTTTGTTCAATATTGGAATCTTCGGGATTAGAGAAAAGCTTTGGTATAAGTCCGTCAATGAAAGCGGGAATTCCTTCACTTTTGATTTTCTCGACAGATTTTAAGCGCCCAGCCTTTCCTGTTTCATCGTCCGGCAAAGCTGTAGAATGTACCAATGAAAAACCAGACAATTTCCCAGGAAACCTTTCTGCGAACGCCAAGGTGATATATCCCCCAAGCGAATGACCAAACATATATACCTTTGCGATTTCCAGTTCGTCCAGTAACGACGCAATATCAGCAGCCATATCATCAATCGAGAAAGATTCCCCTATTTCCTCACTTGCACCATGCCCCCGTAAATCAACGGCAATAACCCGGTAATCATCCTTTAATTCAGCAATGATGTCACTCCAGTATTCATGACTTCCGCAAAATCCATGAATAAACAACAATGTTTTATTTCCTTTCCCGGTATCTATGTAGGAAAGCTTGCCATTATCTTTCATATAAATCCCTCATTTCCTTTTCTAATCATTCAGTAACGTTATTCCCTATAGTCCTTTATCTGAAACCCAACAGCGCATTCACATTTCTTAATTCCTCACATAGCCTATAGGCAAAGGAATTTTTTAGAAAGGAGCACCGTGATGACCTCTTCTGAAAAAAATAATAATCGGAGAATAGAACCCTTTACCCACTTCATTAACAAAATGGATCGGCTGTTTTCCGAAAGGCCTCCTAAAGGCATGCTGCAATCTCTTGACGATTTCTTCGGTTCGGCGAAAGAACGCAGCTTTCCGGTTGATGTTCACGAAACGCATTCAGAATATACACTTACCGCTACTTTGCCTGGAATTGCACGCAGCCAAATATCAATTGATGTACTGGCCCATGCTGTAACCATAACTGCAAAGCAAGTAGATAGAAGACATAAAAATCAAGGAATGTTTCAAAAAGAAGTTTCAGCAGGTACTCTTTCAAGAACCATTTCTTTTCCAAAACCCATTGATGAAGCAAAAGTCACCGCTCGACATCGCGATGGCATCCTCACGCTTCAGCTACCCAAAATCAGGGGGAATCGGATTGAAATCCATTAGACATGAATAAAAGCAGACTTAAAAAAGTGGCTGGGTCACTTGTAAGTCTGCTTTTCCTTTATTCACCATCTAAGCTTTGAAGAAGCCCCCTACTCCTTTGACCATTGAAGATACTTGAGAAACAGTATTCATCATTTGTCCAGCTGTATTCATCATCTTCGTTATATCCATCGAGCCATCTTGTGTTTTGAATTGATTCATGACCGATTTGAAACCCGATGGCTGGGGTTTTTGCATGAACTGCTGCTTAGGATATGGATTATGAGCCTGCTGCTGACCTTGCGGAGGTCTTTTAGCTGGCTGTAGCGGATTGGCGAACGGGCTAAAAGCTAGCGGCTGCTGATTGGACTGGATTGGCTGCATTTGTGCCATTGACTGCATTTGTGCCATTGGCTGCATTTGTGCCATAGGCTGACTTTGTGCCATTGGCTGCATTACACTGCTGCCCGGATAAGCTCCCACAGGCATCGCCTGCTGCTGGACAGATTGGAATGGATGATAGGCCGCTTGCTGATAAGGATCATGATATGGTGTCATATAGCCCCCTGTATCCTGGAGATGATATGGATACATAAATGGTTGTTCATGATTATTGGGCGGAGGATACGGCATTGGCTGCTGGTACCCTCCCCAATATTCCGTCATTGATTGAGGAAACTGTCCTTGATTTGGGGAGATATGGTTAAAACCGGATCTCATCATGTCAATGAGCCCTCCTCTTTTTTCATTACATGGTTCTGATAATATATGAAAAAAGGGGAATAAAGTGTAGGTATTTTTATGATAAAATCCGATTGATTTCCGTTCTTACATTATTAAGGATGAATTCCACCGATTGAACATGGCTTTTAAATCGCTTATAACTTGTTTTTGGAAAAAATGCCTGTACGGCCACATCAGAAAGGTTATGGGCGGTTTGTTCGATTTGCTCGGGGAAAAGATGCCTAAATTCAGTTTCTTTCATCCACTCCTTCATTCCGGTTTCCCATTCGATGCATGCGGTCCTTACCTGGTCTGCAAACGGCTTGACTTCCGAAAAAAAATCCTTTTCCTTTCCTTCCTTCCGTACACCCTCATAGATATCATCCACTTGGTCCGTATATTTTATTAATTGTTCTGTTAATAGCTGAAGTTTTTCTTTTTGCACAATATATTCCTCCGCACAATTGTTTCCCTTATTATAATCCAGTTCATTATAAAATGATATTCCTCTGGCTTATACGTGCAATTCAGTGAGAACATTGTGCTTTATTATTGTTTTTTTCGGGACAATGGAAAAGGAATGGTTTACACCTTCAGCATTCACCCAATAATCCTCGGCTTTCTCAATGGCTTCCTGGGCTTCGTTAACCAATGTATATTGCTCCGCCCATAGTTTGCACCGCACTGTATTTACAGTTTCCCCATATGAAATTTCCAAACGATCCAGGCTGGTACTGATCTCAGCTATCATCCTTAATATCTCCTCTGTTGCGACACTTTTATTGACCATGCTGATCCCTCCCATTCTTTACCTGTACTATTCTTTTTTTTATCAGAAAGCCCTTCATGACTGACAAAACTAGAAGGGAATCGGCAAAGAAAGTGCAATTCGCTTAATTTATTATGCCCTTCGACAACAATGGCAGAATGAAGAATGAAGTTTTAAACAAGAATACAGACAGGAGGTGATTTTATGCAGTCGAATGAAAGCAGACAGCAAAAAAACGAAAAACGACAAAAGCCGCCCACTAAAAAGGCAGGAACGGGAAATCCGAAGCTTAGCGGAGAAAACCGCCCCTCTACGTAAGACATAAATACTGACTGATAAAACAGGGAAGGCTTACATGACGCCTTCCCTGTTTGCTATTATAATATCCAATTTTTAATCATTGCTGCCGTATGTAGCTGCTTTTGTTTAAGGTCATACCAATCGGTCAAATGCGGGTCTTCTTCCCATTTGGGTTCAATGAACCATTTTTTTTTAAACTTTTTTTTCATATCCCATTGCTCTGTCATTCCTGCTTGATGATGAATCAATGGATATACTCCCCTCAGCATCGGGGTTTCATGGTACCTAGGATTTTTTCGATATTGTTCATAATCATATCTGGCACCCGTTGGTTCTGTCCTGCAGGAAAATTCATAGAATAGCGGAAACAAATCTTCAGAAAATAAAAGGCCGGCCAACCTTTTCCCCAATTCAATCCTTTTATCGATATTTCTAAAATGCGAAACGGACGATCCATATAGTTCTCCATTGCAAGCAGGAAATAAAACCGTGCTAAAATGCATCCAGTCCTGCAGGAAAAATAAGAGAGAATGAAATACGAAAGATTGTTTTTTAATAACCGGTTCTTCTATGATGTTTTGTTCATTTATGATGAGCGCAGTGACTAATTTTTCCCGATTTCCATGTTTCCAAAAGGAATACCATTCGTTCGTCATGAATTTGGTAATAAAAAAATAATGACATAAGTGAAACAAAGGACGTCCATACTTCGTCGAATAATGATAGAGAAGTAATTGCGGATAAGCATCTTGGAATATTCTCCAGTTGGCTTCTTCATACGTCAGGAATAAAAGATGCCTGTATTTCTGGCCAAGCAAATGGGAAAACCAAATCCCTTCAAGATCACACATATTCCAGCCTGCATTTCTAGAAACCATCCCCGCTAAAAAAGACCATTGTATTTCGGGATGCATTTTGAAAAATCGTTCATATGCCTTTGTCCTTGATATATTATCCCTATTTCCTTTAGCGGTTTGGGCTTTTATGGAATGTAGCAATTGCTTTTCCGTCATTAATATTCGCATCTATGTGTCCGCCTTTCTATAGAGATGAATTGTGACATATAGTTGTACATAAATCCTATCGTTCTAAGAAACAATTCTTTTTATTCACATTTTGGATTCTTTTTTTGCTAATATAGATAAGTGAAAAAAAGGAGGGGTAAAAGTGGCATTTCATTATCCCAACGGACGAAGATTTGTACCGCAGGCTATGGAAGAAAAGAAAAGCCCACTTAAAAAAATCAGTTACAGCAACCGGGGAAAAACATTGGAAGACGATTTGAACGAAACCA
This sequence comes from Peribacillus sp. Bi134, assembly GCF_918698065.1. Lineage (NCBI taxonomy): Bacteria > Bacillati > Bacillota > Bacilli > Caryophanales > Bacillaceae > Peribacillus > Peribacillus sp. Bi134. Next base: position 143,226 of record NZ_CAKKLN010000005.1, read on the forward strand.
ATCAGTATTATTTAGCACACGGCATTGCCGTCATCCATAAAAAACCGACACCCATTCAAATTGTCGATGTCCACTATCCGAAAAGAAGTGCTGCAGTCATTAAAGAAGCTTATTTCAAACAAGCATCGACCACCGATTACAATGGTGTTTATAAAGGAAAGTACATTGATTTTGAGGCAAAGGAGACGAAAAACAGCAGTTCTTTCCCTCTGAAGAATTTTCATGACCATCAAATTGAACATATGAAACAAATCGTTCAGCATGACGGAATTGCATTTGTGATCATTCGGTTTTCAGCAATGGATGATATATATGTAATGAGTTCTGAACAACTGAGTTTTTATTGGAAGAGAATGAAAGAAGGCGGGCGCAAATCTATAACTCTTCAAGAGGTTGAAAGCAGTTCACGAAAGATTACTCTTGGCTTTCAACCGAGAATTGACTATATTAAAGTAGTAGATTCGCTCATCGCAGAAAATTTTTAGTTTTTTTAGAAAGGCAGGTTAGCTGTAATGGCTGAAAAATATAATACTAGAGAAGAACGCCGAAAGCAGGGGCAGACTCAAAAAAAGGGACAGAAAACAGGTCCTAAAAAGCCAACAAATATGCTTAAGCGAATTTTCCTTATACTTGTTACAATCGGAATAATAGGTCTTGTTGCCGGAGGAGCTGCAATGGCTTACTTTATCAGCGACGCTCCAAAACTTGACGAAAAGCTTTTGAAAGATCCGGTCACATCCAAGATTCTCGATGAAAATGGTAAATTGCTAGCTGAAATCGGTAAGGAAAACCGGGATTATGTAAATTATGAAGACATACCCGACCTTGTCAAGGAAGCTTTCCTGGCAACGGAAGATTCACGATTTTATGAGCACCACGGTGTCGATTTCTTACGTCTGGGCAGTGCCGTCATAGCCAACGTCAAAAACGGATTCGGCTCAGAGGGTGCAAGTACATTGACCCAGCAGGTTATCAAGCGTTCTTATTTAACACCTGATAAGACCATCAAAAGGAAAGTCCAGGAAATGTGGCTATCCATACAGCTTGAAAGAAAATATACAAAAGAAGAAATTTTTGAAATGTATGTGAATAAGATTTTCTTTGCAAACCGCGCAAACGGAATCTTAACTGCATCGCAAACTTATTATGGAAAAGATCTAAACGAATTAAAATTGAACGAAGCGGCCATGCTTGTAGGATTACCGCAAAGTCCAAGCAGGTATGACCCGTATAAATACCCTGAACGTGCAAAAGAACGCCGTGATATTGTCCTGCACTTAATGAATAAACATGGATATATCACCGAAACGGAAATGAAAAATGCACAAAGCATCGATATAACAGAGGGACTTCAAGAAATCGATAAGAGTCAAATCGATACGACGGCTTACGATGCATTCATCGATTTGGTAATTGAGGAAGTCGGGGATATGGGTGACTATAACGTCTTTACCGATGGTTTGGAAATCCAAACGACAATTGATAAAGATGCCCAGGAATATGTCTATAACATGTTGAATAGTGATGAAATCATCAATTATCCAAGTAAAGATCTCCAAGCCGGAGTCACATTACTCGATACAGAAACTGGTGAAATTAAAGCAGTGGGCGGCGGCAGGAACACGACGGTTAAACGCGGCTGGAATTACGCAACGGATGCCAAGCGATCACCTGGTTCGACCATCAAGCCGATTCTGGATTATGGTCCTGCCGTAGAATATTTAAATTGGTCCACCTACCATCAAATCAAGGATGAGGAATATTCTTACAGTGATGGAACATCGCTTAAAAATGCTTCCGGACGACATTATGGTACTGTAACAACTCGTGAAGCACTGGCACGGTCATTAAATATTCCTGCCTTAAAAACGCTTCAAGCAGTCGGCTTGGACCGGGCACGTGGTTTCGCCACTGAACTTGGCATTCCTTTTGACAAGGAAATTACCGAATCTGCAGCATTGGGCGGCGGTAAGGATGTTTCAACACTTGAACTTGCCGGTGCATACAGTTCATTCGGAAACAACGGTATATATAATGAACCGCATAGTGTGAAAAAGATTGTTTTACGTGATAAAACAACCATCAAAAACAAGACGGAATCAAAACCGGTCATGAAAGATTCCACAGCTTTCATCGTGACGGATATGTTGAAAAGCGTCATGAAAGAACCTTATGGAACAGGAAGGTTAGCCAATATACCAAGTCTACCTGTAGCCGGTAAAACGGGTTCAACCAATTTCACACCTGAACAGCGTGCAGCGAACAACATCCCATCTTCCGGTGTAAAAGATAGCTGGATGGCAGGTTATACAACCAATTATACTGTCGCGGTTTGGGCTGGTTATGATAATGCATCTGGTGAGAAAATGGAATATCTGGGTGAATCATCTCAAAGGATCCCTAAATCCATCTTTAAGAACTTAATGGAACATATGGCTCAATCAAAAGAAACGAAAGACTTTGATCAACCTGACAGTGTTGTGAAGGTTGGAGTCATCAAAGGTTCGAATCCAGCTGTTAAAGCCAATGAATACACACCAAGCAGTAAAATCACTTATGAATATTATGTTAAAGGTCACGAACCGACACAAGTGACGACAGAATATGAAAAAATCGACTCACCTGGCATTAACGCTTCTTACAATCAGGAAAGCAATGAAATCAATCTTTCATGGTCATATCCTAAAGGAAATGGGAATACCCAATTCGAGGTTAAGATGTCCGTTGATGGCGGAGCAGAGAGCGTATTAAAAAAATCGAAGGATACTAGTTTAACGATCCCTAATCCAACCCCTGGTAGTAAATATACTTTCTCAGTGGTAGCTTTAGTGGATAACCAACAAAGTGATCCTGCGAGTACATCAGTCAAAATACCTGCTGAAGCGGAAGCTCCTGAGGATACTGAGGACGAGGAGATTAAAGATCCAGCCGAAGGTGAAGATCCTGAACAAGAAACGCCTGCTGAGGGCGAAGAAGATAAGCAAGACGAAGACAAAAATAACAATGGCGAAAACGGCAATAATGGAAATGACGAAAATAACGGCAATAATGGTAATAACGGTAATGGCAACAACGATAATAATGGTAATGGCAACAACACTGATGATGGAAATGGAAATGGCAATAATGGTGGTGATGAGGACGTCGAAGGCGGGGATGATGCCACTGACCCTGGAACGGTAGAAGAGGAAAAACCAGTCGAGACCCCTGACCCTAACCCTAACCCTAACCCGGACCCAGATCCAAACAAAGATACGGAATAAATATATATAAGGATTGACTTAAAAAACGTCTAAGCTAAAAGCTTAGACGTTTTTTTGGATGTTCTTATTTTTGATCATGAACTTCACATATTGCTTTTCAAATTCTCGGAACAACTCACTAAGCTGTCTATATGAATGAAAAAAAGCGGGTCTAGCAAGGATGAAAGAAAGCCTTTCAGCAAGGTTCACCGGAATATTGGTAAAGGATTCTATTTTTGCCCGTAAATCACTCAAAACCACTGGCTTTCCATGCATCCAGAAGATTGCGGTTAAAAATAAACCGATCCCCTGCTTCATGAGTAACAAAGTCTGCCCCACTTTTCGCTCGGAAAATAGCAAACTGCATTCTGAATCAATTCCCTTCCATTTTTCCAGCAGTTCCTTTATATGCAATGCCCCCATAGTCCAAGGAGCATAAGCCTCTACATTATTATAATAAAGTAACTCATACGGAAAAGCCTCGAATGGGATCGTTCCACTCCAACCTGCAAAACGCTCTTTTTCCAAGTTGGTTTCCTTTTCAGGAAAAAACAAAGGGTGGTCCAATACTTCAGGGACTTTTAATGATATGGACTGCGTCAATTGGCTTCTTTCCTTTTCATTCTTTTTTTTCCTTCACGGCATAATTCAAGAAGCGGGCAGGTTTCACATCTTGGTGACTGGGCCTTGCAATGATAGCGTCCAAAGAATATCAGGCGGTGATGCGTAACGGACCATTCATCCTTTGGTATCTTAGCCATCAACGTTTTCTCAACATCAAGGACACTATCCTTCCAACGGCATAATCCCAGACGCTTGGAAACACGCTCTACATGGGTATCCACAGCAATCGCAGGCACATCAAAAGCAACGGAAACGACTACATTCGCCGTCTTTCTGCCAACGCCAGGCAATTTAACAAGCTCATCACGATCTCTGGGAACTTCCTTACCGTATTCTTCGATCAGCATGCGCGACAACTTTTGTATATTCTTAGCCTTGTTACGAAACAAACCGATTGAGCGAATATCATTTTCCAGCTCTTCTATCGGAACGCTTATGTAATCCTCAGGCGTTTTATATTTTTGAAATAAATCCTTCGTTACTTTATTGACTAATACATCCGTACACTGAGCTGACAGGGCAACAGCAATCACCAATTCAAATGGATTGGAGTGATTCAGCTCACAATGGGCATCCGGAAACATTTCACCCATCGTATCCAGACAATATCGAATTTGAGCTTTATTCAACATATTGGTTCTCCTTCAATTTACATTACTGCTCGAGCCAGTTATAGAAAGGCACATCTTTCAATGGTCGTGCATTTTCCGTCTTTCGGTCCCTCTTTTGGTGAACTCTAAATTTTTGTCCTTGCTCCCTTGCCTGTTCCAAGGTTTTAATTCCATTCTTTTTCCACTCGAATAAAATTCGATCAATATATCTGAAATTCAATTTTCCGGAAATGACAGACTCCCTCAAAGCTGACTTAATGATTTCGGGTTGATGGTCATCCTCCATCCACATTGCCAATGTCTCACATTCATAAGGAGATAAAGGGCGGCCGAACTCCTGTTCAAAAATCGTATAAAGGCTCTCCCCCGCTTTTTGGATTTCAGCAGACTCTGTCTGTTTCAAAGTTTTCAAGAAACAGTCCATCATTTTTTCATAAAGTGGAGACAACGAGTATTTTTCCTGTCCGATTTCTTGGCTATCCTCAACCATCATTTCAATAAATCCCCTTTGGACCAAACGCTGGATCAAGAATAGACATTCCGTTTCCTGCAATGTCATTCGGTCAGAAAGTTGGGATGGTGCAGGGAAATGGTTACCTTTATCTATGAAGCTTTGCAATTGTAATAAAAGGACCATTTCTTGTTCATTTAGTCCCATTGTACTATAGTTAGTCAGCAAAAAGGATGGAATCGTTATCGTTCCTTCCTTAAACCACGCATATAAATGTTCTTTATTCATGTTTTTGGACACCTCTGGTTAAGTATAACATGAATACGGCTCCCCGAATAAGTTTATAATTTTAACAAAAAACGGTTATCTGCCAAATATGGCAAGATAACCGCTTCATTACGGAATCAAGGATATAATCGATTTAATAGGCGTGGGAACGGGATGGTTTCACGGACATGCTCGACTCCACTGATCCATGCAACGGTACGTTCCAATCCCAAACCGAAGCCTGAATGCGGTACAGAGCCATATTTTCTTAATTCCATATACCATTTGTAAGCATCCTCGCTCAAGCCATGCTCATTGATTCTCTGCTCTAGCAATTCCTGATCATGAATCCGCTCTGAACCGCCAATTATTTCTCCATATCCTTCTGGAGCGATCAAATCGGCACAAAGAACGACTTCTTCCCTGTCAGGGTCTGGCTGCATATAAAAAGGTTTGATTTTAGTTGGGTAATGAGTTATGAAAACGGGCTTATCATAACTTTCCGCAATCGCAGTTTCGTGCGGAGCCCCAAAATCATCACCCCATTGGATATCATTAAATCCTTGTTCATGAAGGAACTTAATGGCCTCATCATATGTAATACGCGGGAAAGGAGCTTGAATTTGTTCAAGCTTCGCTATGTCGCGGCCCAGTGTATTCAACTCAAGCTGACAGTTTTTCAATACGGATTGGACGATCGAAGAAACGAATTGCTCCTGAACCTCCAGGTTTTCTTTAAATTCGATAAAAGCCATTTCTGGTTCAATCATCCAGAACTCGATTAAATGTCGTCTTGTTTTGGATTTTTCTGCCCTGAAGGTAGGTCCAAATGAAAATACCTTCCCAAGTGCCATGGCAGCCGCTTCCATATAGAGCTGACCACTTTGTGAAAGGTATGCATCCTCATCAAAGTACTTGGTCGCGAACAATTCACTCGTTCCCTCTGGTGCGCTTCCAGTTAAAATTGGGGGATCCACTTTAACGAAACCTTCTTCATTAAAGAATTCATATGTAGCACGGATTATTTCATTACGGATCTTCATGACTGCATGCTGCCGTTTTGAACGCAGCCATAAATGGCGGTTATCCATTAAGAATTCAGGACCATGCGCTTTAGGTGTAATGGGATAATCCAATGATTCATGAATGATTTCAATATCTTTCACCTGTAACTCAAAACCGAACGGCGAGCGTTCATCCTTTTGAATGACACCTGTTACATACAAGGATGACTCTTGCGAAACCGATTTCGCACGAGCGAATATTTCTTCACCCACATCAGCTTTCACGACCACACCTTGAATGAAACCAGAGCCATCACGGATTTGAAGGAAAGCAATTTTCCCACTGGAACGCTTGCTGGCAAGCCAGCCTCCAATGGTTACTTCTTGTTCGACGAATTTGCTAGCATCTTTTATTGTAATTTTCACGGAATTTACCTCCAAAAATAGCTTAACTTACTAAGGAATTTACTCTACTTATTATACCCATAGCCCTGCTTACAAGCAAATAAATCAATTGAAGTAGAACTTCCATGCCTTTTCTATCACTCTTATTATGTTTGGAGCATACCCGCCAGATTATATGGTAGATTATTTTTCACTATCGCCCAAAGCTCATTACAGTAAAGTCATCTTGGTATATGTATCATTCGACATTTCCATTTTCAACAAGGGATTGAATCCTATCAACCAATGGTAATCATTTTCGCCTTCAACAAAGTTTCAAATGATGCATATAATTGAAAAGCACTTTTAGGATCTCTTATTTGGCAGGAAAGCAGCGCTTCAAGTCTTTTGATCCGATACCGTAATCCACTCATTGAAATGTTCAATTCTTTCATACTGCATTCAAGATTTCCACCACATTGCAGGAATACATAAAGCGTTTTCAATAATTCCTTCATTTTTGGGTCATCTTTCATTAATAAAGGAGCCAGCATTTTCTCTGCCTTTTTTAGTACCGTTGGAGTACTCCCCGTATGCATTAAAATGGATAGCAGATCTACTTCTTCAAATTTGATAATATCGCGAGTACCTTCATTCATATTCAATGCGGTTAAAGCTTCTTGAAAAACCTCGTGAGCCCGTTCCAATTCATCACTTATTGTGCTAAGACCCATTTTAAAGTTATATCCGCTAAAAACAGTATATAAGTGATTGATGCATTCCTTGGTACGAAGCTGATATTCAGTTCCCGGACTCAGCGGTATAAGCAATACGATATTACCATCCCTTAAGGCTGTTAAGACAACTTGATTCCGCTTTTTAAAGAAACTATAAATCTCTTCGATGATTTTCTGCTGAATGAAATAGTCATTCGCTGTCCCCCGATCGGAGGAAAAACCATAGCCAAGCAACGCAATGGTGAAAGGATGATCCAATGAAGCGTCTAAATACATGCTTTTTTTAATTATTTCTTCTCTGGAAGCAAACTCTCCATTTAATATTTGTTCAAGAAATAAACCTTTTACCCTTTCAAGGGCTTCAAAACTGCTTTTCTCATTTAAGAGGAATAAGGAACCGGTCATGGAAACCCTTTCAAGAATCATTCGATTGATTTCCAGGTTCGTTTTTCCTTCAACCGGATCCGATTGCGCAAAAACACAATAGCCGTAAGTTTTATTTTGTAACGTTATGGGAGTATAAAGCAGCTCCATCCCATCTTTTACGATTCTTCCGGTCTCCAATGTGACAGGACCATTTTCCCTCATCAGTTTGAGCTGATTCCTGACTTCCCTTACCTTCCCTATGTGAAACCCAGCATGATAAACCTGATTGCTATTGAAATTCTCCATCAACAAAGGAATTTTCGTTTTCTGATAAACCATCCTCACTATCGATTGAAGGCTTCTTCCGTTAATTAACTCCTCTGTCAGCAAATTATGAATATCCATCACTTTTGATAAACTATTGCGTTCCTCCAGCAGCTTTTCATATGTTACGGCAAGCTCTTGTACAATCGGTTTGGTTTTATAATATTTCAACTCATCTTGAATCTCCATGCCCCATAAATGTATCGATTTACCTTCGTATCTACACTCTGATTGCCCTGCTCCCTTACAGGCACTTTCTTTAAAAATCACTTCGTGACCGCAGACCGTCGAATAAAATCCACTTGCATAACCCGTCAATGTATAACAGACTGGCTTTTCCGCAATGCCTGTCTGGGTGATATGTTCCTCTGCCTCATAGGAATTCACCCAAACCCCTTCCACCTTTACAGAGTGTACATCCGTTTGATTATCCATTGATAATTCCAGGTTCGTAGTATTAACTTTTGTATAACCCTGCAGCATATGTAAGATTGGACCTTGCCTCAGTATTTCCTTTACCGTTGACAAATCCCCTTTTAGTGCCTTTTTAGCATCATTGACTCCGATATTCCAGCCATAACGTATTAAAAAAGACTTCATTCTTTCAAATCCAATATTCTCGATCAAGTCTTTTCTTAGGGTACCGAAAATTGAAGAGGAAGTCAGGATCATCCTCTCATCATTTAAATGAATTTCCCCTTCATCATTCTTAAGATTCAAAAGATTCGTCATGATTCCCCACGGCTTTCCTTTTACATAATATTATACTTTTTCCACACCTTACCTATCAAGATAAAAATGTAAACGCATTCATATCATGCAGTGGTGGAAAAGCCGGTGGGAGTCCGATACAAACCTTTCTTTTTCACGTTTTTCTACTCAGATTAATTCGTTCGGAGCCGGATCAAATCAGCATCAATGCCTTCATCTTCATTTATCCACTTATCGTTTGTCCAGCCATGAAGGTCATAATCGTCCATTGCCAAGTCCACAAAAGCTTTGAATTTATCTGATTGTCCATTTGAATCTGCCATTTTCATGGTTTCCAGCCTAATATTTTCATGGTTACCCGCATAATTGATTTCATATAATTCATTCCTGCCACCAAATTCAGTTCCGATGGAATCCCATATAAGTTTCATCAGTTTTACCCTTTCCACTGCCGAAACCCCGCCAGAACCCTTATAATATTTTTCGAGATACGGACGGACCTCAGGGTTTAAAAAATCCTTGGAGCTTGATGGGAGTTGAATGAGATTACCTGCTACAACCTGTTCAAATATCTGTTTTACCTTTGGCCATACCATAGGTGCAAACACCCTATATGCAGTTGCGTATGTGCTATTGGGCAGAACAGTGCCATACGGCCCTTCCATCGGATCTGTAGCCATCGCTGTCGAGATTGCCCAAAACATATTCCTGTAAGCAAGCACTTCCCCGATGTTGGCTTGTACTCCCCTAAATTGATTCGTTCCTGCCATCTCCGTAGCCTTCATCAGAAGCCCAGCCATAAAGCCCAATTTCACCGCATAGCGTGTACAGCCATGAAATGTATATCGGTTCATCCACCCAGTCTTGGATCTAAATCCATTGGCAATTTCCACATTATTATAGGCGAATACATTCTCCCATGGGATGAATACATGATCAAGGACGATGACTGCGTCATTCTCGTCGAACCGACTAGAAAGCGGGTAATCGAAAGGAGTGCCTGTCCTCGCAGCCGTTTCTTCAAAAGACTGTCTGCTGATCATTTTTAATCCCGGCGCATTCATCGGCACAAAGAAAATCAATGCATGGCTTCTATCCCCTTCCCCAAGATCGACAGGAGAATAATTCGCGACAAAATTATAATTCGTAAGTGCTGCTGAAGTTCCAACCATTTTAGCTCCACTTACGATTATTCCATCATCCCGCTCTTCCACCGTACGTACAAATACCTCTTTATTTTCATGTAGCGGTTTATTCCTGTCCATTGCCGGATTTATAATTGTGTGGTTACAGAAGGGAACGTCCTTTGTGGTTTTTTCATACCATCTTTTCGCATTATCTTCAAATCCCTTATAAAAATCGCTATACGGTCCCAATGATCCTGTAAAGGCAGCTTTGTAATCAGGGGTACGCCCCATGAAACCATAGCTCAATTTTGACCATTCTGCTATGGCATCCCTTGCTTCAAGCAGCTCTTTTGCGTTCTTTGAAGCCTTGAAGAACTTATGGGTAGTATGGCCTTCATCTGTCTTAGCCGTTAAAATCCGAGCACTAACCGGATCATGGAGAGCATCATATAGTTGGCCAATTGACCTGGCAGAATTGCGATATGCTGGGTGTGTCGTCACATCATCTACCTTATCGCCGTTCAAGAATACCGTTCTTCCGTCTCGTAAACTTTCTAAATACTCTTTGCCATTCATCATCGGAACATCCCCCATTCACAATCTTTCAATTTGGATTTCTAGCTTTATACTAACTAAATGTTCAAGGCATTTTTCTGTTGAAACCCATCTTTTTTCTAACATTTTTTGTCTGATTTTACTGAATAATCTAAATATGTTGAACTTAAACAAATAATCATATACGATATCATATATGATTATTAATAAAATCAAGGGGTGAGTGTCCATGGCAAAAGCAAGAGTGAAACTCAAACAGTCAGATTATTCGGAAGAAATGGAAATACTGTCGAACCGCTATATATTAATGAACGGTGATAAGTATGAGGTATCACAAATCAATTTGGATAACCCTATTTCAGGAACGGTATATGGAACATTATTAAACTATAAAGGATCATTGGAAGCATTGAAGGGAAAGATCGACCATCCTCCTTATAATGAACCTCCTAAAGGGCCGATCCTATATATTAAACCTAGAAACACGTTTTCTTCTTTTTCAAATCCAGTTCCCCTTCCAAACGGCATACCTGAATTGGAAATCGGGGCCGCACTGGGAATTGTAATCGGTAAAACGGCTACAAGAATCAAGAAAGAACATGCATTGGATTATATAGAAGGTTTTACGATCGCCAATGATATTAGCGTTCCACATGAAAGTGTTTTCCGTCCTGCTATCCGCCATAAAGCCCGTGATGGATTTTGCCCGATCGGTCCATGGGTCGTATCCAAGGAATCGATATCCAGCCCCGATTCTTTAGGAATCCGTGTATATATAAATGGAGAGCTAAAGCAAGAAAATTCAACTTCAAATCTAATTCGCTCCATATCCCGCCTTATTGAGGATGTAACAGACTTCATGACCTTGAGTACGGGTGACGTCCTTCTAGTTGGAGTTCCAGAGAATGCACCGCTGGCAAAAGCCAATGATCATGTCAGAATAGAAATAGACGAAATCGGGCATTTGGAAAATACTATCATTTCCGAGGAAAAACTATCACTGGAGGGGATTTTATGAAGAGAGCACGTGTAGCCTATGCAGGTGCCGTACATCCAGCAAGTGAATATTATGGCCAGCTCAAATTGGCGGATGGACGGATTGTCAATGAGCAGGATGTTGTCTGGCTTCCCCCGGTGGAACCACGAACTGTCTTCGCGCTTGGCCTGAATTATGCAGACCATGCGAAGGAGCTTGCTTTTAAAGCCCCGGAAGAACCCCTTGCGTTCTTAAAAGGTCCCAATACCTTTATCGGCCACCGTGGGCAGACAAGACGGCCTGCTGATGCAGCTTATATGCATTATGAATGTGAACTTGCAGTCGTCATAGGTAAAAAGGCGAAAAACATAAAAAAGGAAGAAGCCTATAAGTATGTAAGTGGATATACGATTGCAAATGATTATGCAATACGTGATTATCTGGAGAATTACTACCGACCAAACTTAAAGGTCAAAAATCGCGATACCTGCACCCCCATTGGACCTTGGCTAGTCGATGCCGAAGATATTCCAGATCCTTCGAACCTTGCCATCAAAACTTACGTCAACGGAAAATTGACTCAGCAAGGCAACACGAAAGACATGATTTTCGGCATTGCTGATTTAATTGAATATTTCAGCAGCTTCATGACATTGAGTCCAGGCGATATCATTTTGACAGGCACACCTGAAGGATTGGCGGATACCGCTGTAGGCGATGAAATCATCACTGAAATTGAAGGAATCGGGAAACTCATCAGCACAATAGTCGGTGACGATGCATTTACTGAAGGCGGGGATCGGCCGCATCTAAAAATCCATAATTAACGGAAGGGACTAATCACATGCCTCATATAATTATTGAATATACGGATAATATCAAAGATGAAATCCAGATTGATGGCTTATTAAAGAAGGTGAATGATGTCCTGATATCTTACCCTTCCATCTTTCCAATTGGCGGCATTCGATCCCGGGCCATTGAATTGAAGCATTATCGTGTTGCCGATGGTACAGAGGATGATGCCTTTGTTCATGCCATCCTAAAAATTGGCGCTGGACGCCAGGACAGTGATAAAACCAAAGTATGTGACCATCTATTCGAAACGATGGAATCTCATTTGGCATCCCTCTTTTCAAAAAGATATCTTGCACTCTCCATGGAACTTACGGAATTCAGTAATTTTGGCACATATAAAAAGAATAATATCCATGATCGATATCATAAATGAACAAGATTTCATATTTAAAGGCCTCCCCCTTCATTGGGGAGGCCTTTAAATTATTATGTTTTGCCACTGCTGCCGCGCTCAGTTGATTTCTGCAAGGTTTTCAGTACGATTCAAGAACTCCTTGACACGATCCACATATTCCTGTTTATCATAGCCGTTATATAAAGCGCTCGCCATACGGACCGGATCTCCAAAAAAGAATCTTTCGTACAGCGTTTGCCTGGATCCAAATGAACTCATGCATACATCCCATGCGAGACGATACAATTTGACCCTGTCATATGCTCCACCATTCGTGGCTTGAAGATATTTATCCAAATCCGGTCGAAGCTCCGAATTGAAATCGGCTTCATTTGGAATCGCCATTAAGCCGCTAGCTCCAAGAAGCTGCATTATTTCACTGAATCTAGGGTAAATCTTCGGATAATAATTACGGGCAATGTTTAATGGTGTAAAATCAGGTGTCATCATTCCCCATTTATCCAATTTCGCGTTTGCCTCCGAAGCTGTTATGAAAGCCTTTAGCGTTTCAAGCGCCATAATGACTTCCGATATTTTCTCCTGAACATGCTGGTATTGCCCGATATTGATGGTTTCCGCCATAAGTTGCAAAATCCCCAGAATGAACTCGGTTTTGGCGATATTCTTCGATACCACCTGATGGGTCATATGAACAACTGCATTGCTTTCGTTATATGCCTGGTTGCAAATGCCTACATCCCCATATGCAAATACCCGATTCCAAGGAACGACTACATCATCAAAAACGATAATCGTATCCATCTCCTCGAATCGTGAACCAAGTGGATGGTCAAAATGTGATTTGCCATAGTCGAATGATTCACGACAGATGAATTTCAACCCCGGTGTATTATTTGGAATGGAGAATGCGAATGCATAAGGGTTTTCTTCTTCTGATTGTTTTAGCAATGTCGAAGGGAAAACCATGATTTCATCCGTTATTCCTCCTTGTGTAGCTAATAATCTGGCTCCCTTTATAATAAGCCCTTCTGAATTCTTGCCAGCAATTCTTGCAGCGATGTAAGGATCCGGAAGCTTTGCGGCACTAACTCCCCTATTAACCTGTGGTTGAATCAAGGTATGTGTCAACGACAAATCCTTTTCCCGGCAGAGCTCATAATAATCCTTCATATTTTTTGAAAATGCCGAATCCTGAGTGCCGAACATATCCGCTGCAGTACCGTACGCCATCATCCCACTGTTGATATAGTCAGGGGAACGTCCCATCATTCCATTATTATGCCTTGCCCATTCTTGAAACATCTTCCTCCTTTTTTCAAGGTCTTCCTTTGTCCTCGGCTGCATGAATGAGGTCCCTACTCTTTCGTTTGAAGTTGGTGAAATATAAGTCATGATGTCATTTTTCGCGGAATCATGCTGCAAATCATATAATTCAGCCTGTGTTTTCATGACCCCTTTAAAAGCTGGGTGTTGACTGATCTTATCTTTTACTTGCTCTCCATTGATCCATACATTCGCCTTTGCTTTGTCTACCCTATCGATATATTCTTTACCTGTTTTAGCCGACATGCTTGCATCCCCCTTTAAAATCGATATAAATGAAGCGCTTACAATTAAAATTCCAAATATTGAATTAATTTATATAACAAAATATACCATGTGTTATGATATATATAAAATACTTTAAAAATTCAAAATGTATATGTAAATCATATGTATGAGGTGTATAAAATGGACATCCGGCAGTTAAAATATTTTGTGACAATCGTTCAGGAAGAACAAGTAACCAAAGCTGCAAAAAAATTACATATGGCTCAACCGCCTCTTAGCCAACAACTTAAATTGATGGAAATGGAAATTGGTGAAAAACTTTTCGATCGGAATGGAAAGAAACTTAAACTCACTGAGACTGGTCAGGTTTTATATAAAAAAGCTGAAGCTCTATTGAATCAGTTTGAAGAAACACTTCTGGAAGTGAAGGAAGTCAGTAAAGGGGTAAAGGGCACTCTTTCCATAGGGTCTGTAAAAACCTGCTTTTCTTACATTCCGCAAAGGATGAGAACCTTTAGAGTAAAATACCCTGATATACGATTCAAGTTAATGGAAGGTGATACGTTCCGTTTAACGGAAGGCTTAATAAACAGGGAAATCGAGTTGGCCATCGTGCGACTCCCAATTAATGGTAAGCAGTTTTCGTCGGTTAACCTTCCACCGGAAGATTTTGTACTTGTCACCCCACATGATTGGGATATCCCAGACTTCATCGAATTTAAACAAATCAAGGAATTTCCCCTCTTGTTGCTGCATAGGGTAAGCGGTCAAGGTACATATGAGCTTATAGTGGATGAGTGCTTCAGACATGGATTTGAACCTACGATTGTATGTGAATGTCCTGATGCTGCAATGATATTATCTTTAGTGAAGGAAGGAATAGGAGCTACCATCATGCCACGTACCACATCCAATTCGTTTTCAACCCAGGGTATAAATATAGTCGAATTGATAGATTGTGAAGTACAATCCGAAGCCGCCCTTATTTGGCTCGAAGAACGCTATCTTTCCAAAGGCGCCGTCAAATTTCTAGAAACTTTTTCCGAATGAATGGCCAGTTATCCTTAAATCTTCATTTCATTTGCACCTTTTCTAATAATCTATGGTGTTGATTGGAATTTCTATTCCATTGAAAAGAAAAAAAGCAACCTAGATGGCTGCTTTTAAAAATCGATTCACAAGTTCGATGAGCTGCACTTTATTTATATGCATATCATTCAATGTCGCAAAACACCCTTAACATCATGACCCGTATTGGACTTTACGAGGATCTCATTATAATTGTCTTTTGTAACCGTTTCCAAATCTGTCCTGCGGTTACTGAACAGGGAACCTAAATAGCATGCGAGGAACCCAAGAGGAATGGAAACGATTCCTGGTGAATTCAAAGGGAAAATCGGGTCACCTGTCATGATGGTGGCTCCGGGAACCGGGTTCCAGACATTTGGACTTAAGGCCACGAGCAAAAGTGTACCAAAAAGACCTGTCATCATACCGACCATTGCACCGGTTTTATTGAATTTTTTCCAATAGATGGTGAGAAGGATGACCGGCAAATTCGAACTGGCTGCCAATGTAAAAGCAATCGATGCCAGAAACGCTACATTGAATTCCTGTAGACCTAATGATAAAACGATTGCAAGTGCAGTCACACCAATGGACGCCCATCTAGCCATCGTCATTTGCTGTTTTTCCGTTGCTTTTCCATCTTTTAAAATTTCATTGTAAAAATCATGTGAAAATGCCGTAGCACCTGTTAAAACGATTCCCGCAACAACTGCCAGTATCGTTGCAAAGGAAACGGCCGCAATAAAGGCGAATAAGATGTCCCCGCCCACAAGTTGGGCCAATAATGGTGCAGCCATGTTACCCGCTGGATTAGCGGTCATGATATTCGATGTTCCAACCAACTTCGCAGCACCGAATCCGAGAAAAATGACCATGATATGAAAAGCACCCATAATCCACATCACCCAAACAACCGACTTCCTTGCCACTTGTGCATTCGGGACAGTCAGAAAACGTATTAAAATGTGCGGTAGACCTGCCGTTCCCAGAATTAGGCCCAGGGACAAGGAAGCTGCATCCCACCCACTGGCATATTTAATACCTGCCTTCAGGTAAGCTGCTCCCATGGGTGTCGCTGTTTTCATTTCCGTGAAAATTCCGATGAAACTAAAATTCAACTTCCACATGACGATCATAAATAATATAAACACGCCGCCAATCAGCAGGATTGCTTTAATGATCTGCACCCAGCTCGTCGCCGTCATCCCCCCAAATAGTACAAATACCAACATTACAATACTACGATAATGACAGAGGTATTATACGGGATTCTAAAAGCAATTTAAATAAAGCACCTGCCGCAACAAGTTGACCCAGCATGTACATCACTGATATCACCAAGGTATTAAAAGCGGTCACTCCCCGGACCTGTTTATATTTAAACCTTGTAGTCACCATATCAGCCAATGTGTATTTCCCTAAGTTCCTTAAAGGTTCAGCCACCAGGAATAATACAACAAGGAATGAAACAAGTGCTCCGTACATCAGGAAAAATCCATCATACCCCGTTAAGGAAAATGCTCCAATCAACCCTAAAAATGTGGAAGCCGACATAAAATCCCCGGCCAATGCAAGTCCATTTTGCCTAGCTGTCAAACCGCCCCCAGCCGTATAAAAAGAGCCTGCCGTTTTAGTTTTTTTGGAAGCGAAATACGTAATGAAAAGGGTGCCTATCGACATTAGTGCAAAAAGAATAATAACTGTCCAATTCATGTTTCAAAGCCCTTCTTTCTCGATGATTTCTTTTATTTGTTCATCGATTCTTTCGGATTTCCTTACATATACGCTGCAAACCCATACAGACATAACCGTGATGGAGACACCGTACACCCACGCCCATGTTATGTCTCCAATGAAAGGGTGATCCAGGATATCAGTGTAAAAAACTAAGAAGGGCAAAAGCAGGGAATATCCCATAAAGAATATCGTAAAAGGGATGACGAATTTCTTTTTATCGGAAAGCATATTCTGAAACTCTTTGGAAGCAACAATCCTTTCATAATCCACTAGATTAGTTTGTTCCGATTCTTGAAGGTTTTTTCCCAACCGAACCATCTCTTCACACCTCTTCTGATATTTATTTTTCAAAGGACGGCACTATAAATAGTATTGAGCCTTTCCATTGCCAAATCATTTTCCAAAAACCCAAACAACTTATCTGCACAAGAAGGGCTAAGCCCATCCCTAAGCTTTCCGAACGCATTTTGTCTAACCGGTGACACATACAGATAGGGCAGCAGTTAGTTCCCACTGCTGCCCTGTCCCAGACTATATCTTATAGAAGGCTTGCACTTTCGCAATAGACTTAGCTTGCATATCCTTCATCCGTTTTAGTTTATTTATACTTTCACGTTTCAAATCTTCCAGTTTTCCATCAAACTTTCACCAATTCCCTAAACGGTGACAATTGGTCTTGGAACAGGTATATATAAACAAGCGCCCTATCAAAATGACAATGTGCGGTCAATGTATGTTTTTGCCGAAACACTCGATCATTCATCCTGAATCCCGCTTTTTTCAGATGATGAATTCAGGCTTGCTTTTTGCCAGAATCGGTTCTTTAAGAGGAACTTCTTCACCTGATATTATATCAAGGACAGCAGAAGCCTCATCAAACCATGAATCCGGGGCTTTTGCTCCCCAAAATGTCTGGCGTCTTGGATCATTCAAATCCCAATGAATCGGTTCGATATCCGGGTCAGATGTTAAGTAATCCCCATTGTATAATTCGATTCTGTGACCGTCCGGGTCTCTTAAATATAGGAAGAATGCATTGGATAGGCCATGCCTTCCTGGTCCGCGTTCTATGGACTGTGCATATCCAAGTGATGCCAGTACATCACAGGCATGGATAATTGCAAGGGGGTCAGGCAGAAAGAAGCCTACATGATGAAGTCTTGGACCGATTCCGTTCATGAATGCCTGGTCATGGACGGTTTGCTTTCTATGTAGCCACGTAGCCCATAATTGGCCCGACTCATCCACTGTATCTTCCGAGCAGGCAAAACCTAATTCTTTCACATAAAAATCATAGGCTTTTTGGACATTTGTTACATTACAATTCACATGATCGATCCTTTGGACCCTTGACCCCCTATGCATATCGAATCTTTGCAGCAATCTCTCTGCTTTATCCATTTTGCTGAAAAACTCGATTGGCAATCCTGAAATATCCTGAACTCGGAGCGACTTGCCTAGTGCATGCTGTGTTCCTTCCTTCATCCACTTCATTTTCATTCCCTTGGACAGGAAGAAAGATTCCAATTCTTCAAGGTCTTCCTCTTTTTCAACCTTGTATCCTATCGCTTCAACGCTTGGCTTTTCTGCCTTTTGCAAGATAAGCGAGTGATGATGCGCTTCCTCTAAACCACGTAAATATATGTGATCATTCGTTCTTTCCGTTTCAATAAAACCTAAAGCATCCACATAAAAGGCTCTTGATTTATCTAAATCCGTTACATTAAGTATCGTTCTCGCAACACGAATAATAGAAAAATTCATTGTATTCTCCCCTTCTTTATGACACCCGATTATTTTTCAGCAGAAGAAACGGCATTTCGTTTTATGTCCCCAAATTTCGGAATGTGATGTTCTCCAATTGCTACGTGGATAACTTGTGTTTCCGTATAGAATTCAAAGCTATAATGGCCACCTTCACGTCCTACCCCACTATATTTCGATCCTCCAAACGGTATCCTCAAATCCCTTACGTTTTGGGAATTCACCCATACCATCCCACTATCGACAGCTTGAGCAAACCTATGTCCCCGTTTCATATCATTTGTCCATACATATGCAGCAAGCCCATACTTTACATCATTAGCCATTCTCAGTACTTCCTCTTCGGTCTTGAAAGGAATGACTGCCATGACTGGTCCAAAAATCTCTTCTTGTGCTACCGTCATATCATTTGTACAGTTCAAGAGAAGCGTCGGGGCAATATAATTCCCTTCGTTGAACGCACTTGGTATCGCACCGCTTATAATTTCAGCCCCTTCATCTTTTGCTATATCCAGATAACGGGAGACATTATTAAAGTGGTCACGATGGATCAGCGGTCCGATTTCCGTTTCTGGATCCATTGGGTTTCCAATTTTGATATTATGAACACGTTCCTTCAATTCTGCAACGAACTGGTCTATTATCGATTCATGGACAAATAATCTGGAATTGGCTGTGCATCGCTCCCCATTGAATGAATAGATTCCCCAAACCACCGAATCCAGGGCCTTTTCCAGATCGGCATCTTCAAAAATGACGGCTGGTGATTTACCTCCGAGTTCCATGGAAAAACGTTTCATCGTATCCGCACCATTTTTAATGATTTCAGCGCCAGTTGTCGTTTCTCCGGTAAAGGATATCAATTGGACCTCTGGATGGGCAACCAAGGACGCCCCAGCTGTCTCCCCAAAACCGTGAACGATATTGAATACGCCCTTTGGCAGACCGGATTGGTCAATGATTTGTGCTAATTTATTGGCAGTCAATGGAGACCACTCCGCCGGTTTAAGGACACATGTATTACCTGTAGCCAGAGCCGGGGCGATCTTCCAGGTTTCTAACATGAAAGGCGCATTCCAAGGAGTGATTAATCCTGCGACTCCTATCGATTTATGAATCGTATAATTGATGAAAGTGTCATCCACTTGATACGACTCCCCTATCAGCCTGCTTTTCACCATTTCAGAATAAAAACGGAAATTCTCCGCTCCCCTTGCCGCCTGTTTTTTTGTCTGGCTAATCGGCAACCCTGTATCAAGGGATTCCAAAAAGGAAATTTCTTCGGCATTCTCTTCAATTAAATCAGCAATCCTATTAATGTACTTCAATCTTTCTTCCACTTTCATCGTTCTCCATGGACCGTTATCGAATGCAGCTCTTGCGGCGGCTACCGCTTGATCAATATCCTCTTTAAATCCTTCTGCCACATTATTGATTGCTTGATTATTAAAAGGGCCTAGATTTTCAAATGTTTTTCCTGAGATTCCATCAACAAATTGACCATTGATGTAATGCTTGACATCTTGCACCGGAAAAGTTTGCATGAATAAATCCTCCTTTAAAAATTAATTCAGGAAGATGACAATAATCGTTTGGATTTGTGCAATCTTCCCAATCTAGCAATTATGACTGGATTTTTTGGTCAATCAAACCGTATGATTGAAGGGTTTCACGCAGTTCTTTTTCCAACGGTTCCGAAGGCGGTCCCATCGGCGGCCGTAATGCAGGATTGATTTTCCCCATCATCCCCATCGCAGCTTTTAATGGTCCTGGATTGGTTTCTTTAAACAAAACATCATTCAATGGCATTAATTTGTAATGGAGGTCAAGTGCCTTTTCCACATCACCCTCCACCCAATGGTTATAAATTTCAGCCACTTCTTTAGGAGTGATATTAGCTGTAGCACTAATATGTCCTGCTCCTCCAATAGCCAGCATCGGATAACATAATAATTCGATGCCAGAATATAAGAGAAAATCCCTTCCGCAATTCAATAAGACACGGTTCACATGTTCAAAATCTTTATTAGATTCCTTTACGCCAATTATATTTTCACAATCTTCAGCAAGGCGTGCCAATGTCTTAACTTCCAAATTCGTTGCAGTTCTTCCGGGAATGTTATAAACGATAAGCGGGATATCAACGGAATCGGCCACCGTCTTAAAGTGATTGTAAAGTGCCTGCTGATTCGGCTTATTGTAATAAGGAACGATGACTAAAGCAGCATCAGCCCCCATTTCCTGTGCCCTTTTAGTCAAATGCAATGTTTCTTTCTGATTGGCAGATCCAGTACCTGGTGCAACCGGAACACGTGCTTTTGCTGCTTTGATTGCCGTTTCCATCACTAATTCCCGTTCCTCAATCGTTAGAGAACTCGGCTCGCCGGTAGTCCCGCATACCGAGATTCCATGGGAACCGCTTTCAATATGCCAGTTTACTAGATTTTCAATGGCCTTTACATCCACTTCCATCTTGTCATCAAATGGAGTGATAATTGGAGCTATGGATCCTCTTAAACGACTTTTGATTTCCTCGTACATTTTTTCTACCGCCCTTTCGTTATTTGAATATTCGGAATAATTAAACGAAAAAATCGGCCTTGCTTTTATGAATAATCGATCGACTATTATAAAACAAGGCCTGGGTCATCAAAGTGCCTGATCGTGATTAGTTTCCGACCTCTGCTTGAATGTATTGATGGCATTCAGTTTATGCTTTCTCACCAGAGATTCAATTTCTTCAAAAGATGCTTTTTCCTTTAAAAGCTTTATGATGCTTTCATGTTCGCGAATCGATTGGACTGCGCGTTGCGGTACCATGGTGAACATGGACTTTCTGACTCTATTCATTCTTTGTTGAGCCTGTTTAATTTCCTCCTTCAAAAAGGAATTTCCGCACTTTTCATAAATTTCCTCATGGAAACATTCGTTTAACTTACCAAACAGCTCTAATTCAAAGTTATGGAGGGCTTTTTCCATTTCCTTGTTTAAATTAATCAGATTTTCAAAATCATCATCTTTCATCGTTAAAGAACTAAGGGCAGCTGCATATCCTTCAAGCAAAGATAGAACTGAAAGAGTTTCAATGTATTCGCTCTCATTAATACTTGTAACCACTGCTCCACTATAAGGCTTATATTGAATAAGGCCGTCGGATTCCAGTTGTCTGATCGCTTCCCTGACAGGAATCGGACTTAGACTAAGTTCTTTTGCCGTTTGATCGATAATGATCCGCTGTCCAGAACCATATGTTCCATCCAAAATTAATTTACGAAGGTGCTCATAAGCTATTTGCTTTTTGCTGGGTATTTTGTTTTTCTCTTCCATATTTTCATCATATATGAAATCATATATGATTGCAATCGATTTTTATTAAAAATCATATATGATTTTTTTCTTTATGTACTGTTTCTCTGCAGGACTTAATGGGACAAAAACTCCATTGATAAAAAGGGAGATCAGTAATCGACCTTTCCTGTGCCATAGATATAATTCAACTAAAATAACCTGCAGACACTGATGTAGCCAGGTAGTCTGCAGGTTATTAAAAAATTATGCCATTTTTGATTTAACGAATGAATGTATTCTTTCAACTGCTGCTTCCAGCAGCTCCAGTGAAGTTGCATAAGAGAGTCTGATGTTATCAGGTGCACCGAACCCTGAACCTGGAATAACAGCCACTTGAGCTTCTTCCAGCAACGCAGTCGTAAAATCTTCGACATTGCTGTACCCTGTTAATTCAACTGCACGTTTAACATTCGGGAATAAATAAAATGCCCCTTGTGGTTTAATGCAGCTTACGCCTGGAATTTCAACCAATTTATCATATATCTTATTCAAACGGCCTTCAAATGCCTGACGCATTTCCTCAACAGGCTCCTGCGTACCTTCATAAGCCGCAATCGCACCATATTGAGCAGTTGTGGTAGGATTTGATGTGCTATGGCTGGCAAGGTTCGCCATTGCTTTAATGATGGACTCATCACCGGCTGCATAACCTATTCTCCAGCCAGTCATCGAATGCGATTTAGAAACACCATTGATGATGATCGTTTGCTTTTTCAATTCAGGTGAAATCTCTGCAATGGATGTATGTTTAGCATTTCCATATACCAATTTTTCGTAAATTTCGTCGGAAACGATCAAGATATCATGAGCCAGGCAAACTTCCCCGATAGCCGCCAATTCTTCCCTGGAGTAAAGCATGCCCGTTGGATTGCTTGGCGAGTTGATGATAACCGCTTTCGTTTTTTCGGTAATTGCTTGTTCTAATTGTTCTTTAGTGATTTTATATTGATTTTCTTCCGTACCGACTACATAAACCGGCTTTCCGTCAGCAAGCTTGATTTGCTCAGGATAGCTCACCCAATATGGTATCGGAACAATGACTTCATCTTCTTCGTCCAGGATAGCTTGAAACAATGTGTAAAGCGAGTGCTTTGCACCTGAGCCAACTACAATTTCAGACGGTTTGTAATCCAAGCCTTGATCACGCTTCAATTTAGCCGCAATTGCTTCTTTTAGCTTCGGCAGACCAGCGGATGGCGTGTATTTAGTTTGACCTTCATTCATGGATAGAAGTGCTGCATCTATGATATGTTGGGGTGTATTATAGTCTGGTTCACCAGCACCCAAACCAATTATATCCAGACCTTGGGCCTTAAGCTCCTTTGCTTTTGCCGTAATGGCCAATGTTGTTGATGGCGTTAATGACTGAACCCGGTTCGCTAATTTCATATTAAATTAATCCTCCATTCTAAATGCTTCGATAATACTTTAGCCATTCCCCAGTTTTAAAATCATAATAGTCATAGTTAAAACGCTCGGATTCATCAAGATACGTTACTTCCCAAAGCGGAACGTTTTTTTCCATGCCTAGCTTAACCGAAATGATTTTTTGGGGATTAAGCTTTTCTTTGACAATGTTTAAAATCTCTTTTTTTGATTTACCATCTTTATAGTTTTCCACTACTATTTCTTTCTTCTTGTTCTCAGGAAGCCAGACTATTTTTTTAGTCCCTTTTTCTCCCTTACCAATGATGACGGAGTATGAATCCTGCCCATTATAAAGGTAGAATTCTTCCATGGTCACAAGGCCGCCCTCTTCCTTCGCCTTTTTAAAAGCCTCATTACCAGCCTCTTTTTTAGGCTGCAACGCTTTAATATATGCCCCGCTGACAAATCCGATAAAACAAAGGACCAGGATGGAAGCAATAATCAACCATTTTTTCAAAGCTGCTTTTCCCTCTTTCTATGTACGATAAATTGTAAATATCGCTTTTTCTTGATCTTCGGAATCCAATGCCAGACCGAACATTAAATCATCTTTTTTCAATGTTCGGTTCAAGGAATCCACAATTTTATACAGATCAGGAGAATGTTGCAACCTGACTGTTGAAATTACTTCGATTTTACTTTCCATGAGACGCCCCTCCATTTTAATAAATTGTCAACAACCACTGGTATGAATAGGATTTGAAGGCTTTACCACCTATCACATTATACCAGTTCAAAGGTTATTTTTCTTTATAAATTCATAAAAATCCATTTTAGATTAATGAAATATCTAAAGATTCTTTAAATCCACTTCTCTATCATTTCAGCCATTTCTGTTATTGAGGCTTGGTGCCAGTTCACTTCGGGAATGGCCTTTTGAAATTCAGGTCCGTATTTGGCAGTGATTATGCGGCGATCAAGTATAACCAAAACCCCTTTATCTTCTGGCGTCCGTATAAGCCTGCCGAATCCTTGCCGGAACCTTAACAGGGCCTCAGGTAAAGAAAAAGCAGAGAAAGGATTACGCCCTTGCTTCTCGAGAAGTTGACATTTTGCTGCTGTCACTGGTTCATCCGGTGGCGAAAATGGCAGCCTGACAATGATTAAACAAGATAAATCCTCGCCTGGGATATCGACGCCTTCCCATAGGCTGGTTGTTCCAAACAGGACTGCTTTCTCGAAGTTTTGGAAATTCCTGAGCAGCCTCATCCGGCTTCCGCCAGAAATCCCTTGTGCAAACAGGGTGAACTCATCCAGAACCCCACTGTCTTTGATGGAATTATAGGTCGCCCGCAGCATTTCATGCGAGGTGAATAATACCATCATCCTCCCTTTCGCTGCTTGAGCGGCAGCAATAATATGGTTTGCCGCGGTTTCGGAGAATTCCTCCACCGATAAGCAATTGATATCTGGTAGATCATTTGGAACCAGTACCTTTACGAGTTCCTTATAAGGAAAGGGAGAAGGAAAACTTGCTGTCTGCATTGGTTCATTCTCTAAACCGAGTTGTTCTTTAAAATACTTAAAAGAATCTTTCACAACGAGGGTTGCCGATGTCATGACCACACTTTTTTGGCGTCCGAAATAGGAATCCCATAACCGTTTGCTTCCTGCAATCGGCTGAACCGTCAAAGTCACCCCATGCTGGGGTGCTGCATTCGTATAATCAAGCCAATAAATATTTTCTTCATGCGGCTTGATGAAGAATTCATGCAAGGAGTCCCTGGTATCCTGTAAATGTCCAAGCAGCACCTCGATATCATTCAAATGAAATAATGAATTTTTTCCTAATGGGGACTCATTATTCAATAAAAGGGCCAATCTTTTCTCTAACTCCGTGATGATGTATCCTAATAAATCCACCAATCGCTCAGCGACCAGAATCGCCTTACCCCATCTTCCATCATCTATCTTGAATGAAAGCCGTTTCGGACTCTTGGAACGTGAAAGTTTTTCCGCCTGATTGGAAATGTAATAAAAAAGCTGTTCGAATTCATATGAAAAATCACTAAGCTTTTGATCTAATTCATGCGTGGACTTCCCCTCGGCCAGTCCATTATTTATGAGCATCCTGCCCAATTTATATAATAATTGCTTTTGATCTGATGTCCCTAGTCTGTTTAAAACCGTCTTCACCGAAATGTAATTTAGCCTGCTCCCAAGCTGTTTAGATGCTGCCTGTTCCAAATGGTGTGCTTCATCGAGTATCAAATACCCTTTTTTTGGAATCAAGGCATCTTCTGTAAGCAGATCCGTCATTAAAAATGAATGGTTAGTAATGATGATATCCGCCTTGGCGGCTGTTCTTTTTGCCCGTTCAAAAAAATCCAATTCAAGCCAGGGCTGTTTTAATCCGGCGTATGTAAGACCATCACTTTGCAGCCGATTCCAAAATAGCTGACCGCCGCTTGTAAGATTCAATTCATCTTTATCGCCTGTTAAGGTTTCGGTAAGCCAAACCAATATCTGCATTTTCGTTAATGCCGTTTCATAATTATCTTCCTTCTCACGCAATGCCCTTTCAAACTTTGCCAAGCTCAAATAATTACTTCTCCCCTTTAGCAAAACAGCTTGAAAGGTAAAGGGAAGTATTTTTTTAAGCTTGGGAACCTCATTTTGAAGAAGTTGATCCTGTAGCTGAAGCGTGTATGTTGAAACGACGACAGGTTTATGATGTTTTTTTGCAAAATAGACGGCCGGAAGCAGATAGCCTATGGATTTCCCAATACCTGTCCCAGCTTCAATGATTGCATCCTGGCTGGATTCGAAGGAATGGTGAATCATGTTCATCATATCAAGTTGTCCGCTTCTTGCTTCAAAGGCAGGGTATGCACTTTGAAGCATGGCTATTTTTTTCTCATCATCAAGCGGAAATTCCGCCCCCGTGTCTTTTTGATCACCTTCGTCTTCGGCCTTTTTAAATGCAAGGCCCCTATAAGTAATAAGATCAGGTGAATGGACTTCTGCTTTAGCAAGTTTGCTTGCAATGCAAGCATCTATCAATTCGGAAATCTCACTTTGTAAGGAATATGATAATCGATATAACTGTTTAAGTGTCATCACTGGAAGATTCATCAGCTTTTTTTTCAATTCCAATAATAATAAAGCGGTCGCATATGCATCACTATCCGCTTGATGGGGCCTGGAATGATCTAGATTTTCTTCTTTAGCCAGCTGGTGCAGCTTATATCCATCGGATGTTGGTTTTAATATTTTCGCTAACTCCACTGTATCAAGGGTGGAACCATAAAACGGCTCAAACCCGCATCGTACTAGTTCTTCCTGTAGAAAAGATAAATCAAATAATACATTATGGGCAACAAAACAAGCCCCTTCTATAAGCCGGGCAATATTTCCTGCAACATCTTCAAAGTCAGGTGCATTTTTTACCGTCTCGTTGCTTATTCCGGTCAACTCTTCAATAAACAAGGAAATTTCCTGTCCAGGGTGGATATATGTGGAGTATTCATCCACAATTTGGTCATTTTCGATGACCACGCCAGCAAATTGAATAATCCTATCCCCTTTTTTCGGAGAATTCCCTGTTGTTTCCAAATCGACCACTACATATCGTTGCATCATGAATTGTACACCTCAAACTTCACTTTCTCCACTTCCTGATGGAATTCTCTTATCTTTTTTATACCATAATAATCGTAATAAAGGAAACAAGCGGTTCATCAACGGACGAAAAGGGCCGGCACCTGTATGCATGATCCATGCATATTGTGCCGGCCCTCCGCTTACATGACAGTAGCTGCAGGTTCGTTTGAAATCAGATCAATGATTTTGTTATTTTCATCCATGATCGCAACTTTTGGTTTATGATCCCCCAGTTTATCCTCTGAAACCATCACATAAGAAATGATTATCACGATATCATCCGGCTGCACCAGTCTTGCTGCCGCTCCGTTCAAACACACGACACCGCTGCCCCGTTCTCCCGCAATCACATACGTTTCAAGTCGTGCACCATTATTATTATTCACGATGGCGACTTTTTCATTAGGCAGAATACCCACCGCATCAATTATATCTTCATCAATCGTAATGCTGCCTACATAGTTCAAATTAGCCTCAGTAACCCTTGCACGGTGGATTTTTCCATTCATCATCGTTCGAAACATCTCAATACCCCCTGATTTTCATGAATTATTCTACATTTAAAGTGATATTATCAATTAGTCTTGCATGCTTGAACTTTACAGCCATTGCAATGATGATGTTTCCAGCCAGCGATTCAAGCGGTTTAAGTTCAGGGTATTGATAGACTTCAATATAGTCGATCACTCCACTTGTGTGGGCACCAATATGTTCACTTAATAGAGCCGTGACGGTTGCTGCATTTCTTTCACCTGATTCAACCGCCTCTTTGGCCTTCAATAAACTTTGGTACAGCTCTTTAGCCTCCAAGCGCTCCTGAACTGATAGGTTCACATTTCGCGAGCTCTTCGCTAACCCATCTTCTTCACGTACAGTATCTACAGCAATAAGCTGAATAGGGAAATTGAAGTCTTTGATCAGTCCATCTATCACGGCGACTTGCTGGGCATCCTTCTTACCAAAGTAAGCTCTATCAGGAAGGATGATATTGAAGAATTTCGTTAAGACTGTCGCAACACCATCAAAGTGTCCGGGCCTTTGTCTGCCGCATAAAACATCCGTCCTGCTTTGGACAACAACTTTTACAGATGGTTCTTCACCGTACATTTCGTGGACAGTTGGATAGAAGAGATAATCAACTCCGCCATTGGCTGCGACTTTTTCATCCCGTTCCAAATCCCGCGGATATGTTTCAAAATCCTCATTGGGTCCAAATTGCGTCGGATTGACAAAAATACTTAATACCACAATGTCATTTTCTTTACGCGCCTTTTCCAGAAGGGTTGCATGCCCCTCATGTAAAAACCCCATTGTCGCTACATAGCCAATGCTTTTGTTATTGTTTTTTTCCTCTCTAAGTGCCAATTGCAAAGCAGCTGCTGATGTAAATGTTTTCATCTTTTCCCTCCGTAAAGTTCGGAAAGCTGCTCTTCCTTCATCGTGAATGTATGTTTCTCCGACGGAAAAACTTTAGATTTCACTTCATTCACGAAGCTTGTAATCGATTGGCCAATCAGTTCATTTGCATCTCCATAAACTTTTACGAATTTCGCCAGCCGGTCTACCCCGTACTTGATGACATCATGGTAAACGAGGACTTGACCATCCGTTTCAGCTCCTGCCCCAATTCCAATGGTTGGAATGTCAAGGTTCCGTGTGACGAGTTCCCCCACTTGATATGGAACACATTCTAAGACTACTGCCATCGCCCCCGCAGCTTCACACTTTCTCGCATCTTCCAAGAGCTGTGCTGCACTTTCGGCATCTTTTCCTTGTACTTTATATCCGCCCAGAACGCCGACTGATTGAGGAGTCAAGCCAAGATGGGCTACAACCGGGATGCCCGCCTTGGTCAATGCTGATATTTTTTCAACAACATCATCCGCTCCCTCAAGCTTTACGGCATCCGCATGACCTTCCTGCATGATCCGGGCTGCATTCTTGAGTGTTTCATCCATAGATAGGTGATAGCTCATAAATGGCATATCCGTTACGACAAATGTATTTGGTGCCCCGCGTTTTACTGCCTTTGTATGATGGATCATGTCATTCACCGTAACTGGAATCGTTGAATCATATCCCAATACGACCATTCCTAAAGAATCTCCGACTAAAATCATGTCTACACCTGATTGTTCGGCTAACTTTGCTGACGGGTAATCATAAGCCGTCAGCATGACAATCTTCTCTTGATTTTGTTTCATTTTCAAAAAATCTCCGGACAATTTCATTACGTTTCCTCCTTTTGATGGAGGAGATGAAAACATCAGCGAAAACTGGTGTCTATACATTCATCCGCAAAAAAAGGACTGACTAAAAAAGTATCTGTTTCGCTACGAAAAATGGCTGAAAAAGCCACAATTCGATCAATAAACAGACTCATCTTTTAGTCAACCCCTTTGTTTCATCAGAAGTTTCATCCCTCCGTCCCCGTCCAGTTCTCTGGATCAAGGCAGATTTTCAAATAATTTGGTATTTATGGGGGTGCAGTTCACATGATACTGCCCACTTGCATTATATCAAGCCAAATTGAAAATTTCTATTTAATTTTCACGAATTTGACAAAAATCTACTGAATTTCAATATCTGCAGAATATATCGAATGTACGGTTCCTTTGCCGTCTTCAAGAAGTAAAACGCCTGAATCCGTTATGCCCAACGCTTTTCCGACAATCGTGTCATTAACGGTACTCGCTTTGATTACCTGTCCAAGACTGATCGCATAACTCTCCCATAAATCCTTTATTGGCATGAAGCCCTGATCTAAATAGAGTTCGTACAAATTTTCCAGACGAAACAATGCTCGTTGAATGACCTTGGACCTTGAAACCGTCACTCCACTTTCTATGAGAAGGGAAGACGCTTTTTCCTGCAGATCTTCAGGAAAATCCTCCAATTGCTGATTGATATTCATTCCAATTCCGATAATGACAGAATGGATCCTATCTGATTCCGCCTGCATCTCCGTAAGGATGCCCACCACTTTCTTGCGATTCACCAAAATATCATTCGGCCACTTTATTTGCGGCTTCAAATCAGTGGTATCCTCTATAGCCTGAGCAACAGCGACCGCGGCCAATAATGTAAGCTGTGGAGCCTCATGAATCGGGATTTTCGGCCTCAAGATGAGACTCATCCATATGCCGCTGAATTTTGGGGAATGCCAAGATCTCATTAGCCTTCCTTTTCCGGATATCTGCTCCTCGGCAACGACGAGGGTCCCCTCCTGAACGCCTTCATTTGCGAGTTGATGCGCAATTTTTTGCGTGGATTCTACAGTTTCCTGATAGTGGATCAGCTTGCCGATCGTTTTTGTTTCCAAGCCAAGCTGTATTTCGCTCTCGGACACTTTTTCCGGCGCTGATATGATCCGGTAGCCTTTTTTCCTTACGGCCTCAACATTATACCCTTCACTGCGCAGGTCTTCTATATGCTTCCAGACAGCTGTGCGCGAACAGCCAATGTATTCAGCAATTTCCTGACCGGATATAAACGCACCATCCGCTTTTGAGAGGGCTTCCATCAGCATTGTTCTTAACTCAGATTGCATTTCACCAGCCACCTCTTTATTTCTTCTTTATCATTTCTTAATTCTTCATTCAAGACAGCTTTCAATACTTTTCCCAAGTATTCCTTGACCCATGGACCTGGCTTTTCTTGTTGCCAATTCAATAAATCCGTTCCCGTAACGGCAAGATCCGACATTTGTTTAATAATAAGTCCATTATAGCTTTGATGTGCATTCTCCTCCGCATCCGATACATTCCCGCCAGTCATCGCCGCCCTGACTTTTGCAGCTTGTACAGTTACGTCATGCCCTGCCTGAAATACATCGATGGCTGATGGATCTTCTTTCTTCACTAGCTGTATCGTACGTTGAACGTTTCTTATGCTTTTCAATGGCAGCTTCCATTCCCTCAAAGCCTCTTCCATTTCCTGATCTTTTGTGTGAACCATGATTATAGACCATATTTCTGCCGCTTTCAGTTGATGAAGCGGCAGGTTCAGTAATTCCATTAAATGTTCCTTTTTACTGGAGAATAGAGGTAGGTATTTATATAAACCGCTTTCCAGCAAGAGTGAAAAAGCCCTTAACTTATTCGAGCCTGCCAATAGTTTCTCAAATTCAACCAGGATTCTTTCGACAGCAATTTCACTGATGATCTGGGCGTTTTCTTTAAGGGAATCAAAGGTTTCTTGATCCAGTTCAAAATCAAGTTGACTGATGAATCTTAATGCACGCATCATTCTCAATGCATCCTCATGAAACCTTTCATGCGGGTTACCAACCGTGATGATCCTTTTTTCAGCCAAATCTCGCTTACCATTAAATGGATCGATGATTTTACCGGTCTTATCCATTGCCATTGCATTCATCGTAAAATCTCTTCTTTGCAAATCCTCAGTCAAAGAACGGACAAATTGTACAGCATCGGGTCTGCGAAAGTCCGAATACCCGCTTTCCGTTCTAAACGTCGTAATTTCGTATGTACCCGTATCCGTTATGACGAGCACTGTTCCGTGGTCAATCCCGATATCAGCCGTATTAGGAAAAATCCTTTTGATTTCCTGGGGTGTTGCGGAAGTCGCTATGTCCACATCGTTAATGGGTCTGCCAAGGATATAATCCCTTACAGAGCCGCCAACGAAATAAGCCTCGTATCCTGCTTCTTCAATCAATTCCAGAATGGGTACTGATTTTAAGAATAACCGATCCATCAGCATCCCCTCCCTATTCGATGGATTTACCTTCAAGTGCTTGAATATAGATGGCTTCATACTCAGCCATAATCGTATCACTGTGAAATTCAGTATTGGCCCTTTCCAGCGCAGCTTCAGAAAAGCGTTTATGTAAAACCGGGTCGCTTAAAAGTCCAATCGCTTTTTCAGCAACCATTTTGACATCTCCCAATTCACAAATATAACCAGTCTCCCCGTCAACGATGACTTCAGGAATTCCCCCGATATTTGTCCCTATACAAGGAACTCCACATGCCATCGCCTCGAGTAGCACAAGTCCGAAACTCTCTTTTTCCGATAACAGGAATATCAAATCACTGATTGAATATAATTCGGCAAGGTTATCCTGCTTACCAAGAAACAAGACCGAATCATCGATTCCAAGATCATTAGCCAATTTCAAAACGGTTGTCACTTCCGGTCCGTCCCCTACGAGCAGAAGCTTTGCAGGCATTTTCTTTTGAGTTAGATAAAAAGCTTGGATGACGTCTTTCACTCGTTTGACCGAACGGAAATTCGAAACATGTATGATCACTTTTTCATCTTCACTGATTCCGTATTCATCCTTAAGGTAATCGGAATTGGATATATGGTAATCTCTTTCATCAATAAAATTATAAACGGTTTTGATTTCCTTATCCGGTGCGATTAATTCGTGCGTCTGCTGAACTAGGGAATTAGATACTCCTGTAACGACATCCGATTGCTCTATCCCGAATTTTATCAAATTGGTCAATGAGGGATCATGGCCTAATACGGTTATGTCCGTACCATGCAGTGTGGTTACGATCTTTACTTCATTACCTGACATCTGCTTTGCAAGGATTGCACAAACAGCATGGGGAATTGCATAATGAACGTGGAGAATATCTAATTTCTCCCGTTTTACGACATCCGCTATCTTGCTCGCAAGCGCCAGGTCATATGGTGGATATTGAAAGACAGAATACGAGTTCACTTCAACTTGGTGATAAAAAATATTACAGTACATCTTATTCAAGCGAAAAGGGAGGCTTGAAGAAATGAAATGTATCTCATGTCCTTTTTCTGCAAGCATCTTGCCTAATTCAGTTGCTACGACACCAGAACCCCCAACTGTAGGGTAACAGGTAATTCCAATTTTTAATTTCATAAGATTATTTTTCTCCTAACAAGTCGGCATCGATCAGTAACGGTTTTTTAGTCATGAATCCCTCCGCATAGGCGACACCCACTTCTTTACCGAACATCCGCTCCCGTGCCTCGACAGTCTCGATATAGCCATTAACCAGCGGTGTTTCTACAGATACTTGACTTTCTTCGAATTGGCTGCGATATGCCCTAAGGCTATCCAGTTTTTTCGATATTGTGGAACTGATGTCCACGACGAAGTCCGGTTTGTGAAACCCATTGATCATATAATAGTACATATTTTGGACACGATGAGAATCCACGTCTGCTTCTTCCATATATTTCCTTACTCCTGCCGAAAAAACTGCTTCCTCCACTAATTTGGCACAGTTACCATGATCGGGATGGCGATCTTCCAAAAATGGTGCAAATACAAGTGCAGGCTTATATTGGCGAATGACCGTAATGATTTGATTTATGTATTCCGCTTTCATGTATAGGCCCCGGTCGGGTAAATCAAGGGAAATCCTCTTCACCCCAAGGATTTCAGCAGCCTTATGTGCTTCCTCCTGACGCAATGGAACGGTTCCATTGGAAGACATTTCAGCTTTTGTCAAATCACAAATGACAATTTCCCTGCCTTGTTGCGCATATTTGGCGATCGTGCCACCCATACCGATTTCAACATCATCCGCATGTGCGCCAAAAGCCAGAATATCTATGTTACTTTTGTTTATCATTTATCTCACCTTGTTTTTTCCGTAGTTTTAGCCAGTCCATATACCCATGCTTCAAACCTTGTATCAGCACTTCTGCCGTGCCCATATTTGTCGCCAAGGGAATTTCATAAACATCTGATAGGCGTATAAGCGCCGATACATCAGGTTCATGTGGCTGTGATGTCAATGGATCGCGGAAAAATAGGACCATGTCCATTTCTCCACGAGCAATCATCGCACCTATTTCCTGATCCCCTCCAAGAGGTCCTGAATGAAAACGATGGACAGGCAGCGATACTTCTTCCATGATTCTTTTCCCGGTCGTTCCTGTAGCATATAATTCATGCTGCTCAAATACATCTTTATAGGCTGTTACAAATTGAATGATATCTTCTTTTTTCATATCATGGGCAATTAAGGCAATTTTCATCGTAAACCCTCCTGATCCCTATTCAATAATATTTTCCAGGCCGTATACCAGAACATCCAATTTCATGACAGTATCGACAGCAAGTTTGACTCCTGACATGAAGGAAGCTCGATTAAAGGAATCATGCCGAACCGTCAATAACTCTCCATCACTTCCGAAAAGCACCTGTTGATGGGCAACCAATCCAGGTAGCCGGACACTGTGGATATGCATGCCATCTACATTTGCGCCTCTTGCCCCCTGGATGGTTTCTTTTTCATTAGGGTGCCCCTGTTGTTTCGTTTCACGTACTGCTGCAATCATGTCTGCCGTTTTTGAAGCAGTTCCAGAAGGTGCATCCAGTTTTTGATCATGGTGCATTTCTATGATTTCCACATCCGGGAAGTATTTTGCGGCCATTTGGGAAAACTTCATCATCAAAATGGCTCCAATTGCAAAGTTTGGCGCGATGATGCAACCAATGCCCTTTTCTTTTGTTAATGAATCCAGCTTCGTTAAATCTTCCTTAGTAAAACCAGTCGTTCCCACTACAGGGCGGATGCCATGATTAAGTGCCGTTTCGGTATGAAGCATCCCCACTTCCGGTGTGGTCAAATCAATCAATACATCCGCCTTTACGGAAGAAAAGCATTCATTTATATCAGAAAAAACAGGTGCTTCAATACCGTGAAAACCTTCTATTGCGGAGAGGCTTTCCCCGTTATGCTTGCGATCTATGACAGCTGCCAATTCAAACCCTTCTGTCCTATGTACAAGCTTCACCGCTTCATTACCCATTCTGCCACGTGGACCAGCTACAATCACTTTAACTTTACTCATCTTTACCTTCCTCCTCCATTTTTCCTTCTTTTCTTGTCCATCTATCTTTATCACGGGTTGTGAACTTTTTCATGACCAAATCATGCGAATTTTGAAGGTCGATCCCTAAAGAATTGGCAAAACAAATCAACACAAAAAGCATGTCCCCCAATTCCGCTTCAATCGTATTCTCTTCTTCTGTTGCCTTCTTTGGTTTTTCACCATGGTAATGATTGACTTCCCTAGCCAACTCCCCAAGTTCTTCAGACATACGGGCCAGCATGGCCAGAGGGCTGAAATATCCTTCTTTAAATTGTCCTATGTATTGGTCGACTTCCGCTTGCATTTGTTGAATCGTCTTATGGTTTTCCATATAGTCACCCATTCTTGAATTTCGTTTTCAAACATCATACCTTCTCCATGTTAGCTAAAAGTGAAACAGATGACAACAGATACGTTCACGAATCAAAATTGCCCATAGTTGGTTAATTAGTTATAATAAGTAAATTAATGAAATGTAAACCTTTGGAGGTATAGGACATGCTTTTGGGCTTAAAATTGAAAAATATCATCTTCATCCTTTTTGGGGCTGGAATCTTCGCCTTTGGCCTTGTGCATTTTAACATGCAGAACAACTTGGCCGAAGGCGGATTCACCGGTCTCACATTGATTATATATCAACTTATCGGGATAAATCCTTCTTATTCTAATTTGATTTTGAATATTCCCTTATTTTTAATAGGGTGGAAATATTTAGGGCGCACTTCTTTCTTTTATACGATTATCGGAACGGTTGGCCTCTCCGTTTGGCTATGGGTTTTCGAGAGATACGAAATCGAAATCGACCTCGGAAACGATTTGATGCTGGTCGCATTGTTCGCCGGGGTCTCTGTTGGTGTCGGGCTGGGCATCATCTTTCGTTACGGCGGGACAACAGGCGGAGTGGATATCATTGCCCGTTTTGCCCACCGTTACTTAGGAATGGGCATGGGACGTACGATGTTCATCTTTGATGCAGTCGTCATTAGCCTGTCCATCCTTACCTACCTGGATTACCGTGAAGCGATGTATACCCTCGTTGCCGTATTTATAGGTGCCAGAGTAATCGACTTTATGCAAGAAGGAGCCTATGCTGCTAGAGGTGCAATGATCATTAGTGATAAAAACATGGAAATTGCAGAAAAAATCATGAATGATATGGAGCGGGGCGTAACTGTATTAAGGGGATATGGATCCTTTACACGCAATGACCGGGAAGTACTCTATTGTGTTGTCGGGAAAAATGAGTTAGTCCGCTTAAAAAATGCCATAACATCGGTGGACCCTCATGCATTTGTATCAGTAAGTGAAGTTCATGATGTATTGGGTGAGGGCTTTACCCTTGATGAGAACAAGAACCCCATTGAAAGGTAATCCATTGATTAATGTTGCCCTGTCTAACTGCATTTTATTAACAATGTGCAGCAAAAACTCTTTAAAATGAAAGGCTTTGTTAAGTAGTATTGTTGTTGTTTTTCAGGAATAAGAATGGGAACGTCCGATTTGGACGTTCCCATTCTTATTCCATTAAAGCCCCCTATAATGGAATAACCGTAAAGCTAATGAAGCTTTTTTAAAAGCTGCGTTTCCCTGGCCAAGCTCCTTGCATTTTACTAAGGAATACAATTTGCCCAATATGATATGCGTCGTGCATTGCTAAACTCTTCAGTTCAAGCACTAATGAATTATCTTCTCCTGGGATCTGTCTATACAAATCTTCATGTTCTGATTTTGCTAGTATTTTTCCAAGTTCACGATGAACATGAAAGTATTCTTGTTTTGTTTCCTTCCAATTTTCTAACGTCATAGGTGGTAATCGAAATGTAGATTCATTATTTTCTGCCTGTGGTTCATTCGCTGTTTCACCAAGAAATCGCATCAGAAATCTCTTTTCATAGAAAAGTAAATGACAAACTAATTCCCAAATGGAATTCATTTCCACATCAACTGGTTTCCAAATTGCCTGTTCAAAAGTAATATCCTCTAGCACTTTTTCAAGTGGTGGAAACCAGTCTTCTTCATCTAAGCAGCTTGCCCATTGTTGTAGCAAAAGTGTCTTTACATCCATTTTCTATTCCCTCCAATTTAACCCCTTTAATAGATAATCCCTTTGGTCAAAATTCATTTGCGGCGTGTTGTAGATAGCTCACGGTGTCATGCCAATTCCTTGTTCAATTAAACTGGCCCTTTAACGGAACAATGAACGTTCCGTTATTTGGAAAATTCTGATAATATTAGTTTATCATAAGTTGTGTTAAGTGAGAAAGAACAACTGTCTAAAACCATTTTGGTTTTCGTAAAGTTATCTTTTATATGTTTGATGGTGTCTAAGAATTGGAACCAGCTCAAAAAATGGTCTAGATATTAAGTCGCTACATCATCATTACTTAACGACCATTCGATCAAATCAAATAACAACATTATTCTTTAACAAAGCCAAATGAAAAGGACCCTATCCCAAGATGGAGTCCTTTTTTCAAATTAATCTTCTTCCCTCATTCCTGTATACATAAGCAGAAGACGAACTAATTCCAGTACAGCTACAAGAGCGGCAGCAACATAAGTCATCGCAGCAGCACTTAATACTTTTTTCGTTTCCCGTTCTTCATCATTCCGGATGACCCCAGCGGAAACGAGTTGATCCATAGCCCTAGAAGAAGCATTGAATTCAACCGGCAGTGTTATCACTTGGAACAATACAGCAGCTGACATAAATACGATACCCGCCAAAAGCAAATTAGGAAGTGAAGCTAGCATCCCGATTAAAATCAAAATCCAAGATATGTTAGAGCCAAAATTAGCTACCGGTACTAATGCATGGCGGAAACGCAAGAATGCATATGCTTCTTTATCTTGAATCGCATGTCCCACTTCATGGGCTGCAACAGCTACGCCGGCAACTGAATGGCCGTGATAGTTATCAGTTGATAAACGCACCGTTTTGTCCCTTGGGTCATAATGGTCCGAAAGCATTCCAGGTGTCTCTTCGACCCTGACATTGAACAATCCATTTTGATCCAAAATGGCACGAGCCGTCTCAGCACCATTCATTCCGGAAGAGGCCGATACCTTTGAATATTTTTTATACGTGCTTTTCACTTTCATTTGTGCATAAATCGGGATTAAAATAATAATCGCCAAATAAATGAAATACATGGAATCCTCCTATAAATCTTATTACCCTTAATTCTATGGATTGAAGGCAACCCTGTCAAATATAGTGTTCTCTACCCGTGTCTTTTTAATCATTATGCTCTTTCCTTGGTTTTTCCCTATCACCTTTATATTTTCTCCAGCCTACATAAGAAAGCGTCATGATAATAATTGAGCCTGTCGAAATGATGACCCACCAAAGGGAAGGATCTGCATCATCCTCACCCATATCATCAAAAATGGAGGTTAGTTCGTTTTGCAACGCATCCAGTTCCTCTTGATTATCTCCATCACTGATTACCTCCGGTCGGTATTGGTTGATGTATTGAATCCTCGTGTCCAGTTGCTGCATCGTTTCTTTTGAAAGGTCGACTTTCAAGCTTGGATATATCATTTCATATTGTGATAGGAATAAGTTCAATTGGCTATTGAATGTAATTGTGTCTTGTTTGATGGCGGCATTCTTTGTCTGCTGGAAAGAATTCATCATTTGATCCTCCATCTCTGTCCAAAGTGGCTGATGAGTGGACTTGACCGCATCAACAACAAGCCGGAACTTTGTAACAGAATTAACCTTTTCGGAATCTCCCTTGTTCATATCCTTTATTGTCATCAACGCCTCATTATGAGCTACAGTGATAATTCGAAGTTCGTCCATGTCAAGGATCTGCTCTTTCGCTGTATCTTTTAAAAACCGGTCAGAAAAAAACGTCAGCATCTTTTCCGAATCTCCATATCGCTTCAACTTGGTCATTTCCAAGGCTCTATCGGAAATGTCATCTAATTGCTCCAAACTTGAAGAGGATTCTGCATAGACAGGGAAATGTAAGACGACAAATAAAACAGCAATGGTTAATATGAATTTTTTCAACATGCTACTCGTCCCTCCTCATATCTCTACTAAAACGATATGAAAGAAAAAACATGAGTAGACCTCGTTCAACATAAAAAAGTTAACCATACTTTTACAAAGCTGTATTTAGTGTTGATTTTTAAGAGATGAAGGACAGGGTGAACCGCTTTTTCCTATATCCAAAGAACCAGCCGACAAAAATGGAAAGTATGCTGAGCCAAAAAGTGAAATAACC
Organism: Peribacillus sp. Bi134; assembly: GCF_918698065.1. Taxonomy (NCBI): domain Bacteria; kingdom Bacillati; phylum Bacillota; class Bacilli; order Caryophanales; family Bacillaceae; genus Peribacillus; species Peribacillus sp. Bi134. Next base: position 182,394 of record NZ_CAKKLN010000005.1, read on the forward strand.
TATCGAGTCCATATACACCAATAAATCACGGTATATTGGCATCATTTCAAAAACATAGTCGATTATGTCATTATGTATGGTCCAAATCCCTGCAACTATCAAATGCCAGGGTTTTATTCGATAAAACGGTGCATATAATACCCCTTGAATCGCCATCCCCAAATGAGAAGCCATTAACATATAACCTTCCCAAGGCAATGAACCTGTTGTCACGAGGGTCATCAAATTCATTGCAACTGCCCATATGCCATATTTGAATAGTGTCATTATCGCCAACGCTTCAATTAGTCCAAAATTCCTTCTTAACAGGAACCCCAATAAAACAAAAACAAAAAACAGGCTAGCTGTCGGACTGTCCGGTACAAATGCCAAAAAAATCGCAGGAGTGTTTTCCAATTGACTGCCATACCAATAATATCCATAGGCAGTTCCGAATATATTTATTATTAATAACAAAACGAGCATTTGCCGATTTGCAAGCCAACTGTAGATAACATTCATTCTTTTACCCTCACTAACATTCTCATGTATTCTCATTTTACAGGCCATCAACCAGAAAACCAAGCATTCATTTCAATTTCTTCTCATTTACACTTCAATTTACCAATAAAAAAGCCGACAACCGTAGTCGTCAGCTTCATTTGCAGCATATGAAAGAAAATGCTGTGGATGGATATATTATTTTGCCGATAAACCAGATACAAATTCAGCTAATGTTGCCAATTCTTCATCTGTACCTTTGAACATGCCAGCTGGCATAGCGCCCTGGCCTTTGACTGCGATTTTAGAGATTTCTTCTGGGCTCAAGCCAGTGTCAATTAAGCTTGGCGCTCCTGCTCCACCAGTTAATTCTGCTCCATGACAGCTAATACAGCCATTAGAATCCATCAATTTATACCCATCGCTCTCTTTATCAATATCTGCACCTTCCACGATTGCTCCTTGCTTCTTGGAGGCTTCCCAATCGTGATGGGCTGCGGACTCCCATGTTAAATAGAAAACGCCGGCCATTGCCAATAGCATGAAGCCTACAGCAAAAGGACGTTTCGCCGGGCTCCGCTCTGGACCACGATCTAGAAAAGGTGCCAAGAGCAATGCCCCGAAAGCCAAACCAGGTATTACCATGGACCCGATTGCGTTATAAGGACCTGAAGCATAGGTATACTTAAGTAATTGGTAAAGGAATAGGAAATACCAGTCCGGCAGCGGAATATACCCTGTATCTGTAGGATCTGCTATCCTTTCCAATGGTGAAGGATGTGCAATTGTCAGGCAAAGATAACCTACAAGAAATACGGCTCCTACCATCCATTCTTTTAAAAGGAAATTAGGCCAAAATGCTTCAGTTTTCCCAGGATATTCTGAATAATCTTTCGGAATATTCGGTTTACGGTCCGCGGAGATACGCGAGTCACCTACGAATTTCATACCTTTCCCACGATGCATTGAACAATTCCCCTCCTTTATGAAAAGGTTTTTTTGGTTTTTGGTTCACCATTCTTTTATAGCGGACCTGAAATACCTTGTTTTCGGATCATCAGGAAATGAGCCGCTAGTAAAGCAAATAATGCTGCTGGCAGGAAGAATACATGAATCGCAAAGAATCGTGTCAATGTCTGTGCACCAACGATTGTTGGATCTCCTGCTATCAAAGTCTTGAGTGCCGGTCCCATTAACGGTACCGATTCGACAATTGTCAAAGTAACTTTCGTTGCGAATAGCGCTTTCATATCCCATGGCAATAAATAACCAGTCAAGCCTAGCGCCAGCATAATGAAGAAAATCAATACGCCGACCATCCAGTTCAATTCACGCGGTTTTTTGTAAGCTCCCTGGAAGAAGACACGAAGAGTATGTAAAAACATCATAACGATAACTAGACTTGCTCCCCAGTGATGCATACCACGGACAATTTGACCGAAGGCAACTTCATTTTGTAAATAATAAACAGATTCCCAAGCGTTTTTAATGTCCGGGACATAGTACATCGTCAAGAACATGCCTGACAAGATTTGGATGACCGTAATAAAGAAAGTTAACCCACCAAAACAATATACGAATGCAGAAAAATGATGTGCGGGGTTAACATGTTCAGGAACCTCATGGTCAGCAATATCCCGCCATAACGGCGTAATATCTAAACGCTCGTCCACCCAGTCATATAACTTTGTTAGCAATGTTTACGCCTCCCCGTGCGGTTTTAGTTGACCCAAGTAAAGTATTCCATCTTTTTCTTTCGTGTCAAAGACATCCAATGGTGAAACCGGCGGTGTCCCTTTGACATTCATCCCATCTTTCGTATACCTGCCATAATGGCAAGGACAGAAAAATTGATTCGGATTAGTCTTATCCGTATTCCAGCCTACCGTACAGCCTAAATGCTTACAGATTGGAGATAAAGCAACGATCTTACCGTCATCCGTTTTGTAAACCCAAGCTGTATTTGTTTCTTCAGACTCATACCACCCATCGACCTGTTTAAAACTAAAGTCGACACGGGTTGGTTCGGTAGTCAGTTCACCTACCTTCTGTTTAGTTGCAACGTAATCCCCGCCTTTATCTGCTGATAATACAGGATCAATTGCAAACCTAACCATAGGCATCAACATACCGGCCGCCATAAATCCACCAACGCCAGTAAGTGTGTAATTAAGGAATTGACGTCGTGAAACATTATGCTTGCTCATGCGTTTTCCCCCCCTCTATTACTATACTGAGAGCCCAAAGGACCAATAAATAGCGACACTATAAAACTAGGACATTTCCATGATATCTCAATAATTTACCAAGGTCAATATTTGTAAAACCCAAAAGGTGGCAACTATGTGTCAAATAATGCGAAAAATCCTACTTTTTTTCATTTTTCCAATTATAAGAGAAAATATCAAGGATTTGGAGAACTTGCTGGTTAATCATTTCCCTTGCTTGTTCAATTTCAAGCCCTTCCAAGGGGATGGCAGGAATCCATACTAAATTATTTTCTAATTCCCGCTCTTCCTTTTTCCACTCGAAATCCGATGTAAGAAAAAAAACATGCTCGAAATCATTTTCTTTCACTTCATTGGCCCACCGCTTTAACCGCTCAACCTTATCCAATTCACCACTTAAGTAGTGAAATGTTGGCAATAGAAGAATCCTTCCTTTCATCTGCTTTTCAATTTCCAAGCTTAAAATGGTAAGAAATTCATTCATTGAGCCCGTTTGCTTCATTTGCCCTCGAAAAGATAGGGGAACCAAAGGAATTAAAACGGTATCCACATACTCTTTTGACTGCATATACATGTCAAGATCTTTTGCTGTCCACTTCATGTTTTTTCTTCACTCCCGATTTTTAAATCAACTCCTTATCATTTTACCATTATTTTTATAACATCTTTACCATATACCCATAGTCTTTACAAAAATGTGGATTTTATCAATGTTTTATAAAAAATAAAAACCTTTCCTGATTACGGAAAGGTCAATTTATTTCATCCAAGTACTTTTAATTGATTCAATTGTTCGGTTAAGTTCTTAAATGCTTGTTCATCATGCTTATCAAGGGCTTCATCGATTTCCTTAAGCAGACGGTCCCTTTGAAAATACAACATGCTTCTTTCCAAAAATTGTTCAGCAAGCAGCTGGTCTTTTTCATTCGATGCCGTTGATTTCGGCATGAAGGGATTGTTCTCGAGTACCGCTGCATATTGATAGGAAGAATAAGAAGATTTAAAATTAAGCTGAATATAAATGTCTTCATCTCGATTTAAACGGATATCATGAAAAGATTTCTCTGCATCGGTCGTCATGATATTGGACTTATAGAACCTGAAAGGGACCTCATCCACACAATGTGTCGACATAATCAGTCCACGTGGGCAATATTGTGCATTTTCTACAAAATGAACCTTTTTCATTAGTTGATCATGACTCATTAAGTAATTCAATATCCACACACATTCTCTTCGTTTCAGTTGATAATGATTTAAAAACCACCGAATAAAATCCTTCTTCTCATTCACAGAAACAGGGGCAGCCACCATGAATTCCCTCCTCTGTCTAGATTTAGTTTCGTTTCACTTATCTACATTTCATCTGTGCTTTCACCTAGCCGCTCCAAAATCATCGCATACTCATCATTCGCCGGGTTCATCTCAAGGAGCTTATTAAATACTTCTCTAGATGTGGCTCTGTCTCCTTCTTCAATTAAAAAGAAACCATAATCTTCAAGGAAATCTTGATTGTTCTTGAATGAATTATATGCTTTATGATAGCTGGTTAATGCCTCTTTAAATTGTTCAGTATGCTGATATGATACAGCAGCTATCCATTCAAACTGCGGATCATCCTCTCCATATCGCCTTACTTCACCAATACACTCCAATACATCTTCATACCTTTCGTGGTGCATATACAATTTCAAGAGGGTGAGTGCAGCTTCCAGGTATCCCGGATCAATGGCTAGTGCTTCTTTAAATAGATTTTCCGCCTCTTCATCAAGCCCGCTTTTCAAGGCTATCTTTCCACCAAAGAAGAAAAGTTCCTTATTGAATTCATCAGCCTTGATTCCTTCTTTGACTGTTTTCAAGGCATTTTCCAAATCTTCAAGATGTTCATAACTCTTTGCCAGGTACAAATATAAAGAATGGTATTCATGATCTAATTCTTTCAGTTCAATGAACTTTCGTACGGCTGTGTCATAAAGACCTGCCTGAAATGCTGTAAATGCATATTCAAATAGGGTATTGATTTCAAGTCCATCCTTTAAGGCCTTTTCAAAATGCGGAAGGGCCTCCTCGAACTTCCCCGAACTGCTTAATGCTTCAGCAAGCCTCTGATTGACATTAACACCAGCGATTTCTTGTTCCTGTTCCAAAACCTTTATGTAATTTGCAATGGCTTCCTGATCCCTTCCTTGATGAAAGAACAGTTCAGCTAGTGCAAAATCAATGATGATCTCATCTGGAAGCATTTCCTTGGCCTGCAGTAATTTCCTTTCGCTGACCTCGTCCATCCCCTGTAATTGATAGAGGTCCGCTTCCAAAAGCAAAGCACTTGGATATACTTCATCATCTGCACTTACTTTTTCAAGCATCAGCATCGCTTCATCTTCCTGGTCCATGTCAATCAGGATTTCTGCCAACGAAACAATTAATTCTCCTTCATTGGGATAGAGTTGCAGCAGATGTTCAAAAAGATCCTTTGCCTCCTCCGCAAAACCAAGCTGGAGCATTTCTTCGGCCAGCAACAATATGTCCTCTGCTGACTCTGATGATTTAATTCGATTTATATGTTTAAGAGCTTCTGTTAATTCCCCTTTTTTTAAATGCTGTATAACTTGTTCCACTGTGTTCATTGTTGAATCCTTCCTTTTGCATGATAGACTTGGTCCCTAGTCATACACACTCACGCCATAATGTAACATACTCTGCCATTAAGAACAAAATACCATATAATCGCGAGATGCATAGTAAACAGTATTCATTAGTTTACCATACTGTAGCCCTGTATTCCATCGATGAAGTCCCCTCCCATTCTCATTAAAAAAAGGTTACTAGTTAATTCTCCACGCTATGGTAAATCTCCTTTTTGATCATGAACACCATTTTCATCATTTTCATGATCAATACAGATAGAAAAGCCCAAATGTTAGCGCTTTCAACACTTTCCGGCATTTAAAAAAAGTTTACAGACCAAATAAGGTATGTAAACTTTTTTTATATTCACTTTATCAATTGCGTCAAATGCCCAAAAAATTGTGGATATGATACATCTATGGCATCAGGGTCCGCAAGTTCCACTTCCCCATCCGTTATCAAAGCCGCTACAGCAAGCATCATCCCGATACGATGGTCCCCATGGCTTGTAACCTTACCACCATTCAAGGCTTTACGCCCTTTGATGATCAATCCGTCTGCTGTCGGGGTTATATCTGCGCCCAGGACGGAAAGCTCATTTGCAACAGTATCAATTCGATTCGTCTCTTTTACTTTAAGTTCTGCTGCATCCTTGATTGTCGTTATCCCTTCAGCCTGTGTTGCCAGGAGTGCAATTACCGGTATTTCATCGATGAGACGGGGAATTAAATCACCGCTGATGGTCGTTCCCTTTAGCCGGGAGCTTCTGACAGTGATGTCTCCTGCAGGTTCACCCTTACTCGTCTTCTTCTCAATCGTAATATCCGCCCCCATCGATTTCATGACTTCGATGATTCCAGTCCTTGTCGAATTAAGGCCGACATTCTTTAAAACCACTTCACTATTTTCCGTAATCGCTGCAGCCACCATGAAGAAAGCCGCTGAAGAAATATCACCCGGGACATGGATGGTAGTCCCCTTGAAGACTTGGTTTCCGCTTACTTTAATCGTTTGACCGTCTTTTTCGATTCTTCCGCCAAACTCTTGAATCATTCGTTCTGTATGATCCCGGGTCTCTTCCGGTTCGATAATGATCGTTTCACCTTCTGCCTGTAAACCGGCCAAGATTATCGCTGACTTCACCTGCGCACTTGCCACAGGCAATTCATAGCGAAACCCTTGTAACTTGCCTCCTCTAATGAAGAGGGGGGTGTATTCGGCTCCTTTTCGACCGTCAATGACCGCTCCCATTTGACGAAGAGGGTTGACTACCCGGGTCATTGGACGTTTAGCTATCGATTCGTCACCTGCCAAAACGGCCGAAAATTCCTGTCCTGCCAAAATGCCCATCATTAACCTGATCGTGGTACCAGAGTTTCCGACATCCAGTACTGATTCCGGTTCCTTTAATCCATTAAAACCTTTGCCTTCAATTTTGACGTGCTGGCCATCTTGTTCAATATGAACTCCAAGCTGTTTAAAACAGGAAATCGTACTTAAACAATCGGCTCCTGGAAGAAAATTAGTGACTGTCGTTTCCCCCTCGGCAAGGGCTCCGAACATTATCGAACGATGGGAGATCGACTTATCTCCAGGTATGGCAATCGAACCACGTAATGATTGGATGTTCGTTTGTAATTTTTTTGTATTCATAAAACCATCCTTCCCTATAAATGTTATGCCAGGATCGTTTCATAATCTGTATGTCTTGAAATACACTCTGCAGCTTTTATGCGGTCAACATCCGTTTGGAAGCTGATGACCAGCACACCGTATATCTCTTCCCTGGTTTCAATGATCCTTATGTTTGTAATGCTGATACCTTCTTGTGCCAAATATCCGGTAATCTCAGAAATTATTCCGGCATAATCCGGTATATCGATATATAAATCATAAAACGCTGGTATGGCGCCTTTCGCATGTGTTGGCAAATCATCCCTGAAGATCTTGGCATCGGTAAAGAATCGAAGGATTTCTTCACTATCTTCATTCGCGACCAGGCCTTTTATATGCTCCATTTCATTCAGCCAATCATTCATTAATTCAAGTAACACATCCCGGTTATGTAACAAAATGTCACGCCACATTTCCGGACTGCTTGAAGCAATTCTTGTAATATCCCTAAATCCACCTGCTGCAAGCCTTGAAATCAACTTATTTTCCTTACTGTAATTTTCTGCCTGCTTAACGAGCCCTGATGCGACAATATGCGGGAAATGACTAATGACCCCAGTCAGCTTATCATGCATGGCAGGACTCACAACCAGAAAGTTCGCTCTTGTTCCTTGCAGCCACCCTTTCAGCTGCTCGACTTTTTCTTCTTCGATGGTATCTCCAGGAGTAAGCAAATAAAATGCATGTTCGAATAAATGCAATTTGGCTGCCGCAGCACCGCTTTTATGGGAACCAGCCATAGGGTGCCCCCCGATGAAGGCCACCCCTTTATCTATCAATGGTTTTGCTGCCTTAACGACTGTATCCTTCGTACTTCCTGCATCCGATATAAGGACATCACTTTTTAAATCCATTTCAGCCAATTGAGCTAAAATCTTCACGGTTTCATTGACAGGCACAGCAAGTAGAATCAAATCAGCATCACATGCTCCCGCTTCCAATGATGATACAGAATCATCAATGATCCCCAATAGCATCGATAGTTGAATATTCTTTTCACTTAGGTCCGTACCAACAATCACGGCTTCAGGATGTGCATGGCGTACAGCCATGGCCAATGATCCGCCAATTAGACCTAGACCTATTACAAAAACCTTACCTTTCACTCTTCTCTCCCCCGCATCTATTGTGCTCCTCTAGGTTTGATGAAACGTTAAAGCAGCGAATCAGAAGGTGCCTCAACTTCATTCAAAAAAGTTTTAATAGCGTTAATCATTCCTTCATTTTCTTCCGTCGAACCAACCGTGACCCTTAGGCTGTTAGGAAAACCGAAAGATTTCCCCGACCTTGCAATGTATCCGCGCTCAAGTAAATATTGAAACACCACATCGGCATCCTGTTTAAAATGGATAAAGATGAAATTACCTTGTGACGGGTAATAAGCTAAATTTACCTTATTGCAAAATTCATAGTACTGCTTGAGCCCTTTTTGATTTTCTTCCTTGCATTTTTCAATGAAGGCTTGATCTTCCAAAGCGACGATAGCAATATTCTGTGCGAATGTGTTGACATTGAATGGTTCCCGGGATGGATCCAGTTTCTGGATGATATCCTCATCCGCCAATCCGTACCCTACCCTAAAACTGGCAAGTCCATAGATTTTTGAGAATGTCCGGAGTATGATCAAATTTTTATATTTATTAATCCATTGATTCGTTCTCGGGTAATCCTCAGCCGTTGCATATTCACAGTAAGCTTCATCCAAAACGATAAGTACATCTTCCGGCACTCTTTCAATGAATGATAATAAGTCCTGTTCCGAAATGTATTTACCTGTTGGATTATTTGGTGTACAAAGCCAGACAACAGCTGTTTTTTCATCTATAACTTTAAGCATTCCTTCTAGATCATGAGCACCATCAATATGAGGAACTTCCCTGATTTCCGCACCTTCTAGCGTGGCATTATGGCGGTACTGTGAAAAAGTGCCTGTTGCCATGACCGTATTCTTTCCAGCTCCCAATAGGCTTCTGGAGATGATTTGAATGTTCTCATCAGATCCATTTCCAAAAATAAGCTGAGTTTCTTTCACACCTGTATGTTTTGCAACAGCTTCCCTTAGCATCGTTGCATACCCATCTGGATAGATGGCAAACGAATGGGTTGAATTCCTAACGGACTCCTGTACCTTTTCCGAACAGCCGAAAGGATTTTCATTTGAAGCTAATTTCGTGATTTTTTCCAACCCGTATAATTTTTTCACTTCATCAGTGGATTTTCCCGGTTGATAAGACTTCAAGGAAAGGACCGCTTCATTCCATTTCATGTCAATCACCTCTATATTTTTATCACTTTAAAGTAAGAAAGTGTGAGAATAGTATATCATATTCATAGATTTAAAATCATCTTATATCTGCTTTGTCAAATCTGGCCGTAATACCGTAGCCCCTGCCTGGTATACATGCTGTATCTCTTTTTGAGATTTCGTCGTATTTACATGGATCATGACCCGAATGCAAAATGGCAAGGAATTGCTGACCGGTATTTCCTTCATGCATGTAACCGGTACATAAGTCCAGCCTTCGAATTTCCTCAAGGCTTTGGCAGGGAAGACAGAACGAATCTCTTCCGTAGCAGAAAAAAACACAGAAGCTACCATTTCGGGATCAATCTCGTTGACCTGAATGATCTCTGCCATCAACTTTTCGGCAGCGGAAATCACTTCCATTTCCGTGTCTCTTTCTACAGTAGTGGCACCCCTTATTCCTCTTATCACACATAGTCCCCCCTTCTCCTGAACTCTATATCATATCGGCCATTTCCTCTATCAGCTCAGTGTCGGCTATATCCATTAATAGCGGTGACCCCACTTCGTTTAGCAGGACAAAAGTAGCTGAATCATTGACCGATTTTTTGTCTGTTTTCATTAATTCAAGCAGCATTGCATGTTCAAGCCTGGTCGGAATCGTTATTTGATAGCCTAAAGAAGATACCCAGCTAATAAACTCATCCAGTTTAAAATCGAGATCCACTTTCTTTTTGCTTAATCTAAGAGCATATACCATCCCGATTAAAATGGATTCCCCATGCGTAAAGTTTCCGTATCCCATTGAACCTTCCACTGCATGACCGAGCGTATGACCAAAATTCAAAAAGGCACGAATGCCGTTTTCCTTCTCATCCTCTTCGACAATTTTAGCTTTGATTCCAATCCCTTTTGTAATCATTGTCAGAAATTGCTCATCCGTTATATCATTCAAATCAACAATATTCGACTTTAACCATAGATAAAATTCATTATCGGCTATCAATGAATGTTTAATGACTTCTGCAAAACCTGACCTTAATTCTTTAAGGGGCAGAGTTTTTAAAAATTCAAGATCATAAATGACCGCTTCAGGCTGATGAAAGGCCCCAATCATATTTTTCCCTAGCGGGTGATTGATGGCAACCTTGCCGCCCACTGCACTATCGTGGGCGAGTAAAGTCGTCGGAACCTGTATAAATGGAATCCCTCTCATAAATGTAGCCGCAACAAATCCAGCCAAATCACCTACTGCACCACCGCCAAGGGCGATAATCAATGACTTGCGATTAATCTGTTGAGTTAAGCAGAAGCTTTGGCATTCATAAAACACATCGAATGTTTTAGCATGCTCCCCTTCTGGCACTACATGATGCAGAACAGGTTTCCCCGTCTTGATCAGGGCGTTTTTCACGGTCTGCAAATGAAGTGCCGCCACTTTCTCATCAGTTATGATCAGAATCTTGTTTAGATGATTTAATTCTTGTGATATTAATTCGGGCAATTCATTTATTGCCTTCTTGCCAATTAAAACCGGATATTGCTTGGAAGCCGTTTTTATTTGGATGGATTCCATGATTTAAAACCCCTTTACTTCTTCCCGATATGATCTTATGTATTCCGCTAATTGCTCATAACGATCTGAAGGGAATTGATCAACGATGGCAGCCGCCAGTTCCCATGCTACTACCGCCTCAGCAACCACCGCTGCTGCAGGAACCGCACAACTATCGGAACGTTCGACACTTGCTTCAAACACTTCCTTCGTATCAATATCAACGCTTTTCAAAGGTTTATATAAAGTGGGGATCGGCTTCATCACACCGCGTACAACTATCGGCATTCCAGTTGTCATACCGCCTTCAAAACCGCCAAGGCGATTGGTTTTCCGGTAATAGCCCTGTTCTTCGTCCCATGCTATTTCATCATGGACATCACTGCCAAATAGATGGGCAGCTTCAAATCCAAGACCTATTTCCACCCCTTTAAATGCATTGATGCTCATTATCGCTGCGGCTAGTTTTGCATCAAGCTTACGGTCATAATGCACATAACTTCCTACACCTACCGGCATTCCTTCTACAATCACTTCAACGATGCCGCCGATGGAGTCTCCTTTTTGTTTCGCTTCATCAATTGCATCCTTCATCTGCTGTTCTACGTTCTTGTCAAAACATCTAACAGAAGATTCTTCTGTTACTTGTTGCAATTGCTGAATATTTTCGTATTTTGGCGGTTCTGCCTTCACTCCGCCAATTTCCAAGACATGAGATGCCACTTCTATCCCCAATAAAGACAATAGTTTTTTAGCGACAGCTCCTGCTGCCACCCTTACTGTCGTTTCACGGGCTGAAGAGCGTTCCAGAACATTTCTCAAATCGCGGTGCCCATATTTAATCCCGCCGTTCAAGTCGGCATGACCAGGACGTGGCCGGGTGATTTTACGTTTAATTTCTTCAGCTTCCTCTTCTGAAAGCCCTTCGCTTCCCATAATCTTTGTCCAATGCTTCCAGTCATCGTTCTCAACCACCAAAGCAACCGGTGAACCGAGTGTGTAGCCATGTCTGATTCCCGAAGAAATAAAAGCCTGATCTTTCTCGATCTGCATCCTTCTTCCACGTCCATGCCCTTTTTGCCGGCGTCCTAATTCTTGATTGATATCCTCTTTCGAAATCGGCATTCCTGCCGGTAATCCTTCAATGATAGTAGTCAGTTGCGGACCATGTGATTCTCCCGCTGTTAAATATCTCATCTTCCAGCCCCCTTTTAGCACTTTAAAGTGTATATGTATCAATATACCACAATTTTATGAAATGTGGGTATATGTAAAACGTAAAAACCATATTGTTTGAATTTAATCACTTTTCTTTCTATTTTACAAGTACTTAAACATTTTCGATATAGTTTATTCTTTCAAATTAGAGTTCTACTGGAATTGCTATTACACGGCAAACGAAAAGGGACTGAATGCGCACGTGCAGAATCAGTCCCTTTTTTCTAAAGTATTTCCTTTTTCTTATAAAAAAATGTATCGATCGTTTCAAATTGATAGTTTCCTGGGGTGAATATTTGCTCTGTACTTCCTACAAAAAATACACCGCCGCTTTTTAGCGATACACTGAATTTTTCATATAATAAATTCTTGGCTTCTTCAGTGAAATAAATTAAAACATTGCGGCAAACGATTAAATCGAAGCCTTCGTCGAATCGGTCAGCAAGAAGGTTTTGTTTTTTAAAGGTCACCCTTCTCTTGATTTCATCATCGACACGATAATAATCCGCTTTTTTTTCAAAGTATTTCCTTTTTATTTCCTCAGGCACTTCATTTAAGGAACGTTCGGGATACATCCCCAATTTCGCTCGCGCCAATACATTTTCATCGAGATCCGTTGCCAATATCTCTATTTGGCTAAGTGGGACCAGATTGGATAATATCATGGCAATCGTATATGGTTCCTCACCAGTTGAGCAGGCAGCACTCCAAATTTTCAACTTTTTTTTGCTTTCTAATAACCTAGGCAGGATTTTCCGCTCCAACACTTCCCATCTTTTCGCATTTCTATAAAATTCGGAAACGTTGATTGTCATTCTATCCAAAAACTCATTTAAAACACCGGGATTGGTTTGCATGTCTTTGTAGTATTCACGAAATGAATGATATCCTCTTTTTTCATATAGAGATGTTAGTCGCCTTTTCATTTGTCCTTCCTTATATAATGCCAAATCAATGCCTGTCAGCATTTTGATATTACGAATAAACTCTTCATATTCTTGAGGCATTCCCACGACTCCCCTGCACATAATTATTTTAGTGATTCTTACCTTTATATATATCGGAGAGTGCCATATTTTCTTTAAACTAAAATAATCCCTTACGTTGCTGCTTGAAACTAAAAAAGCAATTAAAAAAGCGGGTTCCATCGCATAATGACGATGGAACCCGCTTTTTTAAAGAGATCGTATTAATTAATAAACCCACTCGTTAACAAGTTTAGAGTACTCAACAAGTTCTTCTTCTTTGAAGAATAAACCGATTTCGCGTACAGCGCTTTCAGCTGAATCAGATCCGTGAATGATGTTTTTGCCGACAGTTACGGCAAAATCGCCACGAATTGTTGCTGCTGCTGCATCTTTAGGGTTAGTGGCACCCATCATTTGACGTGCAGTAGCGATTACGTTTTCACCTTCCCAAACCATTGCGAAGACAGGACCTGAAGTAATGAAGTCCACTAGTTCGCCAAAGAAAGGACGTTCTTTGTGCTCGCCATAATGTTGCTCAGCCAATTCTTGAGAAATGACCATTAATTTTGCTCCTGCAAGAAGGAAGCCTTTCTTTTCAAAACGGGAAACGATTTCACCGATTAAATTGCGTTGAACGCCGTCAGGCTTTACCATTAAAAATGTTCTTTCCATGAATGTCACTCCTAATATGTATCATTGTTATTTGCCTATATAAGGCAATACTTTTAGAATATTACCATTGTTTGATGAGTTTCGCAACTCCCATTATCAAAACTTTCTTTTTCCGATATTTTTCGCGATATCCGATAAAGTTTTTCTAGCTTTAATGGCAGGAAGACCTTTCAACTCGGTAAAAGCCTTTTCTAAATACATATCACTGACCCTCGCTGCCTGTTCAATGGCACCGGAAGTTTTTATCGCATGAATTATATGGGACATTTCGTCTTTTGGCGTATCTTCCCGAACTGTTTCGATAAGCTTTTTTAACTTTGGATCTTCCATAGCAATCAATACGGGTAAAGTGATATTACCTTGAATCAAATCACTGCCGGCAGGTTTCCCAAGTTCTTCTTCCGAAGCAGTAAAATCCAATATATCATCGGTGATTTGATAAGACATACCGACATAATATCCGAATTTAAATAGCTTTTGGTGAATTCTCTCTTCAACACCCGCTGAAATGGCTCCCAACTGGCAGCTGGATGCAATGAGCAGTGCTGTTTTCCGTTTGATCCTTCTAAAGTATATCCGCCAATTCTGTTCGAAATTGTATTTATCTTTTATTTGTTCAATCTCCCCAAGACATAGTTCAACCATAGTATCAGCGAGAATTTGATGCGCTAGCGGAGACTCGATAACCGCCATCATTTCCAGTGCACGAGCAAAAATGAAGTCGCCTGTGTACATGGCGACACGATTATCCCATTTTGATTTAATGGTAGCAGATCCCCTGCGTAAATCCGCATCATCCACAACATCATCATGCACAAGGGAAGCTGTATGAATTAGTTCCAAAGTCGCTGCGACATGCTTTACGACATGAATATCATAGTTGCCAAACTTCGCACCCAATAGGACGAATACCGGACGGATCCGTTTTCCACCGGATTGCAGCAAATGCAGGGAAGCTTCCCTTAAAACCGTGGAATCCGCTTCGATTGCGGCTTCCAGTTCTTTTTCTATTAATTGCAAATCTGCATTCAAAAATGAATACATCATTTTAAATTTCATACATTCCACCCAGCTTTGTCCATTGCTATTATGCTTATTTTGAAGGCTTGTACCCGAAATGTGTTGCTGCTACCCCACCGAAATGGGCCTTATAACTGACTTTTTCCATTCCCGCCTGCTTGAACATGTTTTCAAGCTTTTTCATGCCAGGGAAATCCCGAGCCGATTCTTGCAGCCATGAGTATTCACTATAGCTTTTTGCGAATAATTTACCGAACATGGGCATGATGAAACGGAAATAAAAATAATAGCCCTGTTTAAAGCCAAGCATCGTAGGCTGTGAAGTATCCAGGCAAACGATCATTCCACCCGGCTTGGCTACCCTGTTTAACTCTTTAAGCACTTTCATGTAATCGGGGACATTCCGCAGCCCGAAACCGATCGTGACATAGTCAAAGCTATTATCCTCAAAAGGAAGCTCCATTGCATTCCCATGCATAAGGGACACTTGCTCTAGATTGAGTTCATTTACCTTTTGTTCGCCGATTTTCAGCATGTTCTTACTAAAATCCAGACCAACAACCTTTCCTTCTGGTCCTACTTCATTAGCAAGGGCAATGGTCCAGTCCGCTGTTCCACAGCATACATCCAGTGCATGGGCGCCTTTTGGGACATTCATGATGGCCATTGTAGCCTTCCGCCATTTAAGATGCTGTTTAAAGCTGATGAGGGAATTCATCTTGTCATAATTTCCGTAGATCTTTTCAAAGACATGATGAACTTTTTGCTCTTTAGACTGCTCCATGATTCACCCTTCTTTCACATATGAATTTGCTATACTCTCTGTTTGTTCCAAGATGGCCTTCACTCTTTCAAGAAGTTCATCATCCAACTTTGCCAGCTTCCGCATCGAGCACTGTACGGATTGCCTGGCATCCCTCAGGCACTTGTCGAATTGGGTGCGTACCTGTTCTTCTTTTTCCGAAATGGTAACTTCCCCGCCAATCGAGTCATCGAGAGGCATTTCCCTTAGGACATCAAAAACTATCGATTGCCCCGACTCCATATAACTGCTCTTCTCGGCATGCAACCGTTTTAAAAGCAGCAGATCTTCCGCTACTTCTATCCAGGCAGGCTCATTATAGTAATCCGCGAGTTTATGAATCAGGGAAGCCTCGATCGCTTTGATCGTCATTAAAAGCGTTGGGACATCATTAATGGACCCTTGTTGGTAAAGAATGATTTTATTGTCATTTATTTTTTTTATTGCGCTCGAAAGTATACGGATCATATCAACATTACCTACACTGGCAAGCACTTGATAATATAAGCCACTATAGTAATCACCGGCAAGCACTTGTAATTGACGATTTTTCAATACCTCGGGCAACTCGGTTCCTTCTCCTGAATTCGAGACGATTTCATGGGTATCCAGAGCTATTTGCACTAACATGGTTGAAATGATGTATTGATTGCGTTTTTCGCTTAAAACGTCCAAATCGTTAAACAATCCCCAAAGCAATATCAGTTTATCTTCGTCCAGGCTTGGCTTTTGTATATACTTCAATAAATATGGATGTTGAGCTTTCGTTTCTATTAATCGCTTTAATTGCCTTATGTCGTCCGTTATGTTTAACAATTGAGATCACCCTTGCATCCCCGAAAGATAATTTTTTTCATACATATTGGTTTCTGTCTGTGTAAAATACACATTATTATACCATAAAAACAATCAGATGAAATGGTCAACGTTTATAAAATGAAACTTCCAAAGGTAAGGAAATTATCGACTTTTGCTCTTCAAAAAAATGGATGCGGGAAATTTACAGCTTGTTAAACGTGATATCAGATGATTGATTTACTAATTAACCAAGTATTGAGAATATCATTTGTCAGGTGAATTCTTTTTGGAATCACTTTCTATCTCGCCGAATGGAGTATAGACTTTTGCATGGCCCCTGATTTTAATTGCCGAGGTATGTTCCGTGAATTGTGCGATCATCACCTCTCCTGAGTCAAGTTTTTCGGAGTGATGAAACTTGGTGTCCGTTCCCCTTGTCAACCCGATGACGTTCACACTATCCTCAATGGCTTTGATTACGACAAAATCATTCAAGATCTTTTTTTCATTCATTTTTTCCTGCCCCCATGTCCTTAGTCTTTAATGAATGCCAGCACTTCAGCTCTAGTACGATGATCCTTCGCAAAAGTTCCCCTTACAGCTGAGGTCACTGTTTTAGATCCAGGTTTTTTTACACCTCGCATGGTCATGCACATATGTTCAGCCTCTACTACAACCATTACACCATGAGGCTCGAGCTTTTCCATTATCGAGTCAGCAACTGTGGAAGTGATGCGCTCTTGAAGCTGCGGACGCTTCGATACAGCCTCAACCGCCCGTGCCAATTTACTTAAGCCAGTCACTTTTCCGTTTTTCGGAATATATGCTACATGGGCTTTCCCGTAAAAAGGGACTAAATGATGTTCACATACTGAGTAAAACGGAATATCCTTTACAAGTACGAGTTCTTCATGGTCCTCTCCAAAAACAGTATCGAAATATTCCTTTGGATCCTGATTAAGTCCAGAAAAAATTTCTTCATACATTCTGGCTACACGGCCAGGAGTATCCAGCAGTCCTTCCCTCGTTGGGTCTTCCCCTACAGCCTCAAGAAGCATTTTAACCGCTTCTTCCAATTTGGCATGATCAACATTAGCCATTTTTGTACCTCCTAAAAAATCAATAATATTATGTATTCAGATAAAAAATCCAAAGCGCGTTGCACCCGGATATCCATAATTGCAATTATTAAAGAAGACCCCTACATTGAGCCCTTGAACGGCAGTTTCGCCGGAAGCGGTTTTTGGATGGTCATTTCCTTGTGACGGATTAACCATCTACAGCGTTCCTAAAATATTCACTGTCTTTTATATTATCACAGATGGAATTTAAGAAGCAAAAAAAGGGCCGCGTTTTCACGCGGCCCTTTTCGGTTAAGCACCCGTATGTAATGGTAGAATTACTTCACTGCATCTTTCAGCGCTTTACCGGGTTTGAAAGCTGGCACTTTGCTAGCTGCAATTTCGATTTCGTCACCAGTTTGTGGGTTACGGCCTTTACGAGCCGCACGTTCACGAACTTCAAAGTTACCAAAACCAATCAATTGGACTTTATCACCGTTTTTTAGAGCTTCTAAGATTGTATCAAAAACAGCATCAACAGCTTTTGTAGCGTCTTTCTTAGAAATTTCAGTTGCTGTAACAACTTCATTAATTAATTCTGTTTTGTTCATGCCATTCACCTCCTCCCAAAAGGAATCTTTATAAAAAATCATTATTACAACACTATAATAGTGATTTGATATTAGCTTCGGTCCAAAATTTTCATTCCCTGGCAATCAAGGATTACCAAGCCGAATTGATTTCCAAATAATTCATACGAAAAGTTTATAAATACCGTTGAAATCGCTGTTATAACGCGTTTTCTGTATGTAGATTATCACAAACCCTATTAGCTTAGCAAGGGAATTCAAAAAATAATGGGAATCTTTTCATTAATAATTGTATATATTATAAATTTTGTCTTTCGCTATTCATCATTTCCCTTTTTTATAGAAATTAAACTTATTATATTGCTGAAAATCGCTTAACCACAGGGTTTTTTCAAGATTATACTAAAAAACAGCAGATTATTTCAAATTTTAGCGCTCATAAATGATATTTTTCTTGTGATCCTGAGTATTTCGCATGCAAAAAGACCAATCCATAAATGGAGTTGGTCCAGCTTTTAAACATTTTTATAAGATGATGGCAATCAATCCCCCACTGCCCTCATTGATAATCCTCTCCAGTGTTTCTTTCAATTTGTAGCGGGCATTGTCAGGCATCATCGCTAATTTCACCTGTATGCCTTCCCTTACATAGGAACTTAGGCTTCTGCCAAAAATATCTGAGTTCCAAATGGAAAGTGGATTGTCTTCGAAATCCTGCATCAGATACCGGACTAATTCTTCACTTTGCTTTTCAGTACCGATGATTGGCGAGAATTCGGATTCGACATCGACCTTGATCATATGGATGGAAGGAGCTACGGCTTTTAGCCTGACACCGAATCTGGCTCCCTGACGGATGATTTCCGGTTCATCAAGACTCATATCGTTGAGGGAAGGGGCTGCGACACCATATCCTGTTTGTTTGACCATTCTCAATGCATCGGCCACCTGGTCATACTCTGCTTTGGCATACGCAAAATCCTGCATTAAAGATAATAGATGATCCTTGCCCCGAATCTCCACACCGACAATTTCCTTCAGAA
Organism: Peribacillus sp. Bi134; assembly: GCF_918698065.1. Classification (NCBI taxonomy): domain Bacteria; kingdom Bacillati; phylum Bacillota; class Bacilli; order Caryophanales; family Bacillaceae; genus Peribacillus; species Peribacillus sp. Bi134. The sequence continues at coordinate 201,376 of NZ_CAKKLN010000005.1, forward strand.
TATCATCATAGAGTTCATCAGGGGCGTATAGGTCGATCTCTGCAACACCCTGCCCCATCTCAATGCCTGCAAGCGCTGCACGGTCAATGAACTCGAATTCATTGAAATGACCGACAACACGATCTACATCCCTCAGTCGTTTAATGTCCTTGACGGTCTCTTTAACCGCTTCCTGGTAACTTTCCCTCAACCAATGATCCTCGCGCAAAACCATTACCCAGCTCGGAAGATTAACATTGACCTCGAGAACTGGAAATTCGTACAGGGCCTCGCGGAGTACGCTGTAAACGTCCGATTCCCGCATACCTTCGACACTCATGGCCAATACAGGGATATCATACTTTTCCTGCAGGGATTCCTTCAGGGCTATCGTATTCGGGTGGTGAGGCTGAACGGAATTGACAATCATGATAAATGGCTTGCCAACCTCCTTCAATTCTTCGACAACCCGTTCCTCTGCCTCTAAATAATCACTTCGCGGGATTTCTCCTATCGACCCATCCGTCGTAACGACCACGCCTAATGTGGAATGATCCTGAATTACTTTGCGAGTACCGATCTCAGCTGCTTCATTGAATGGAATCGGCTCTTCATACCAAGGCGTGTGAATCATCCGGGGACCATTTTCATCTTCATACCCTTTAGCCCCAGGTATTGTATAACCGACACAATCGACTAAGCGGATATTCACGTCGAGACCTTCAGCCACTTGAATCGATGCTGCCTGGTTCGGTACGAATTTGGGTTCCGTCGTCATGATCGTCTTTCCAGCAGCACTTTGAGGCAATTCATCCTGTGCCCTTGCGCGGTCCGCCTCTGACGGAATATTCGGAATGACGACTAGCTCCATGAATTTTTTAATAAATGTGGATTTCCCCGTCCTGACGGCACCGACCACCCCCAAATATATGTCGCCACCGGTCCGTTCAGCTATATCTTTAAAAATATCTACCTTTTCCAAGGTATCCCCTCCCGAATTAGAGTTTTGGGATTTCGTTTATCCATTTGCATTTATTTAGGACAATATATATCTATGATGTTGTCCTAAAAATTTATTCCAATTATTTCCCTGGTTCAATCCCTTCCTCCACCAGAAATTTTATATAAGGGTTGTTATTTTAAAAGTAAGATGAAATAAAGATAAAAGAAATAACCCTTCCCCTACAATATATTTTGTAGAAGAAGGGTTATGCCTATTTTGTAAGAAATATTGGATTTTTTGTTTTTTCATCAATTGTATATGGCAATGAATAGGCAGGGACGAACTCCGAACTCTGCACCAGCAGTTCCCGGATATCTTCACCTGGCTTCATTTCCCCCTCATGTTTCTTCAATGCCTCAATTAAATCCGGGGTATAATCAACAAAAATACTGCCTTGACCATCAACTACGAGATATAAGTCTTTTTGTGAAAATGGACTCGTGACCGTCGGAGCTTCCTTCAGGCCCATTTTTTCATAATCAAGCGTGAAGACATTACCGGATAACCTTTCCTTAAATGGCGGATATCCGTTGCTTTGCTGATAGGCAGTCAATCTCAAGGAAACATCCTGAATCTTTTGCGCCATCCTGACATCCAACAGCTTTACGGTCGGATCATTTTCAACATTAACGAGGATGTATTGAAAGACGCCTCCTGATTCAAATGCATTGTCCGGCGGTTCAGCCATATACCTCGGTGAAATCTTTGAAAACTTTATGACATATTTTTGATAAATCGGTGTATCAGCATCTTTTGTAACGATGGGCAGTATGCCACCTTCATCTTTCTGAAATTGATCCACTGCACTTTGGACGGATTGTATTTGCTCTTTATAAGGCAATTGGTTTTGCATTTTTTGCTTCTCTGGATATAAGCAGCCAGATAATGATACAGAGATGCAAAGTAAACATAATATTTTGAAAAAATTTCTCATCATTTCTCCTCACCTATCAAGTGGTTGGCCCGCTAAGAACAACGATAAGGATGATCAATCCGGCCAGAATCATAAGTATGTATGCGATAATTGCTGTCAAGACTCTCCAAAAACCTTTTAATTTATAGCGGCTTAAGTAAATTAGAAATATAGAGATAATCATAAAGCCCATCGCTATAAAGGATATCCACATTTTTTGCAGAGCAGGTGTCATATCTTCATCACTCCTTTTTCCAGAAATTATTATAACATACCAAATTACGTTAAAGGAATTAAATCCTTTTCCAATCTGGGTAATTCCCGTTTTCATGACGCATTTTCATGAAAAAAACTATAAAACGGGAACTAAGTATAGTAAAAGTGATTTCCATACCTCCTCCCTCCAAGCAACAAAAAAAGCCCAAAGGCTGTTTCAGTTTATAAACAAACTCGATAATAACTGAGTTTGCCGACAATTTTTTAAGGTGTTTAAAATTTACCGTTGATTGGAACGCAGGGCACTCGCTTTCCGCAGCCGGTCTTTGGAGCCTCCCCGGTGCTATTAGCGCCTGCAGGGTCTCTCTTGGACCGCTTTCCCCGCAGGAGTCTCGTACCTTCCGTTACTCCTTAATTAGAAGGATGAAAACTTGAGGTGATGAGGGTACCTTTGATCAGCTTGAAATGTTTACTTTAGACCACCTGGTGCAGCAAACCATTTGGTTAGTTAGGCTGCCATTAATGTAAAGAAGATGGCCGACTGGACTTGACGAAGGGTAGAAATGGTCTAAATAATGACCTTGGAGTGTTCACTATTCCTAAAATTGCTACAAAGCAAAAAATAACAAAAAGGTTTCGGAATAAGACCATTCCGAAACCTTTTTATCTAAAATCCGAATCAGCCCAAAGGCTGTTTTTCTGCTTTTTTAAATTAAGATTGAAGCGTCGGCAAGACCTCTTTAAACGCTTCAATGACTGTATCGACTTCATCCAACTTAATAGTCAATGACGGCTCAATCCTGATTGTTTTGGAATTGATAAGCGTACCTGCCACCAAGATGCCTTTATCAAAGAGGGCTTTTGAGAATTCATAACCCACTTCATCTTTATGGAACTCAATACCAATCATCAATCCTTGGCCGCGGATTTCCAAAACCTTATCTTTGTGCTCAGCAGCAACTTCCCTTAACCCATTTAGGAAGTATTCACCAACTTCTGCAGCACGCTGCGGTAAGTTTTCTTCCAAAAGTACGTCGATCGTAGCAATGGCCGCAGCACAAGCGAGTGGATTTCCTCCAAATGTAGTTGTGTGCATGAATGGATTGTCGAACCAGCTTTTAAACACTTTCTCATTGGCTACGACAGCCCCTGCAGGCATTACTCCGCCGCCAAATGCTTTCGCTAAACAAATAATGTCCGGAACAACATCATATAGCTCAGAAGCGAACATTTTACCTGTCCGTCCCATCCCTGTTTGCACTTCATCCAAGATCAATAACGCATCATATTCGTCACATAATGCACGAACCTGCTTTAAATAATCTTGCGGAGGAAGAATGACCCCTCCTTCACCTTGAATAGGCTCCAACAGCACAGCAGCAACATCTTCACCGACCAATGCACAACTTTCAAACGTTTTTCTCATCATATCCAGATCACCGAATGGTACATGACGCACACCTGGTACCAACGGGATGAAAGGTTTTCTGAACATGCCCTTTGCCGTTGCCGATAGGGAACCAAGGCTTTTCCCATGAAATGATTTTGTCGTGGAAATGATCGTGAATCGGTCACTGTACATTTTAGCCAGCTTAAGTGCAGCCTCCACGCTCTCGGTACCGCTGTTCGTAAAGAACGAGTATTTTAGATCTCCCGGTGTGATTTCGGCAAGGATCTTGGCAAGCATTGCACGTAATGGATCAAGTAAGTCCTGGCTATGAAGGGCTTGTCTTTGCAATTGATCGGTTACGGCCTTTACTACTTTAGGGTTACGATGGCCAACATTATAAATACCAAAGCCACCTAAACAATCAATATATTTTTTTCCATTTACATCGGTAAAACAGGAATCTTGATCAGACCACTCCACGGAAGCGAATTGCGTGTCTTTAGTGACCGTCTTCCGATATTCCAAAAATCCAGGGTTTACATGGTTACGGAAATTCTCGACCGTTTCTCTTGTTACCCACTGCGCGTCTTCTTTTGAAATTTCTTTTTGTTCGATTAATTGAAGCACTTTTTTAATATAATCTTGGGTTGCTGATTGGTTAGCTTGAGTGTTTTTACTTTCTACGTTAATTGACATTTTATAAGCTCCTTTTTTTTATAACTTTAGTGGATGGTTAATTGAGATTGCTTCTTTTATAAACTTTGATGCTTACCTCCCTTTTTTCTTATACTTACTTATCAAGCAAGAACCATGCCAAGTTAATTTACCAACAAAACAGCATTCTTTTTGTTAAATTACGTTATAATTATGCAAATTTGCATAACGATATTTCAATTTGCATAACCATCCTTGTAAATCATCAAAAAGACTGCCCAAATGCTACTATAAAAATAAAAGCCGTTGACAAGCGATTTTCATCACTCGGCAACGGCTTTTATTCAATATGCATTTTTTTCGATTTTCTTACTCTGTTCAGCTAACACTTTTTGATACTTCCTGCTCACTGACGATTGACTTATCCCGAGCGCTTTTGCCGCTTTGGTCGTAGTTTTATACTGTTTCATGGCAAGCATGATCAATTGCTCTTCGACATGATCCTGTGCTTCCTGCAGCGGAAGGATTCTCGTAATGATGGGTTTCGATTGTTTAAAGTCACTGCCCACAGGTATGAACCTTTGAATGAAATCAGCATCGATCGTCTCTTCATCAGCAGAAACAACCAATCTTTCAATCATGTTCTGCAATTCACGGATGTTCCCCGGCCATGTATAGACTTCCAGGATATTTAATGCATCAGGGGAAAAGTGGTAATTCCGCTGATACCTTTCATTCAGTTTTTGCAGGAAATGAAAGGCTAGTGGCGGTATATCCTCCGGCCTTTCCCTTAAAGGGGGCACATGTATGGGTATGACGTTTAATCTATAGAATAAATCTTCTCTGAACGTCCCCATCTCGACCATTTTTTCCAGACTCTTATTCGTGGCCGCAACAATTTGAACATCAATGGAAATGGGTGTAGTGCTGCCAATCGGAATCACTTCCTGTTCCTGGAGGACCCGCAGTAGCTTGACTTGCAGGTGTATGGGCATGTCACCCACTTCATCAAGGAATAAAACACCTTTATTGGCCTGCTGAAAGTATCCTACCTTCCCATTTTTATCTGCTCCTGTAAAGGAACCCTTCGTATAACCAAACAATTCACTTTCGAGGAGGTTTTCCGGAATCGCCCCGCAATTTATCTTTAGGAAAGGCTGCTTGGACCGCCTGCCCATTTTATGAATGGCTTCGGCTATCACTTCTTTACCTACTCCCGACTCCCCGTTGATCAATACGGTTGATGAGAAATGAGCGATTTTCTTGACTTGGCTGATTATCTGCTCCATTTTAGGACTTGCAAAAACCAACTCTTTATAAAATTGATCCTGTTTTTTGAATGAATCCAGTTCTTTCCTCATTTCATTTAATTCAGATTTCAATTGTGTCGTTTCCGTTATATCCCTTGATGCAATGACTATTCGATCTATATCCCCTTTTTCATTGAACACAGGGGTGCCGACGGAAAGGACTTTCTTATTCATTTTCGTATCTTGGACAATCGATACTTTCTTTTTTTGTTCAAGGACTAACCGGGTGACCGAAGGATTAAAAATCCCTTCATCTTCTAATTGCAAAAGATTCTTCCCAATATAATCTTTTAAATCCTTACCCCAGAATCCTGAGATGATGCTGTCACTATAACGCAGCAGCTCTCCTTTTTGATTGACTACAAGTATTTCATCATAGATATTCGCTAAAATGGCATTCAAGTCTTTATTCGAGCTTTTTATCAATTCTATTTCCATGGCCATTTCCTCAACCATCGGTAAATCCTGAACGATGATGATCAGGCCTTCAACTTCTTTTTCATGGTTCAGAATCGGGCTATAGTCGACAAGCACACTCATGACATCAGTAATCTCCAACTGATTCAGAATACTGCTCCCACTGGCAAACACGCTATGTATATGCTGCTTATTGAAGATGTCCGCAGCAGGTTCATTTAGGACTTGTTCAGAAGGCTTTTTTATCATCTTCAAGCCTGATTCATTGAAGTTCACGATATTTTTTTCTTTATCAGCTACAAAAATCCCCATAGGTATGGAGGTTAAAATAACATTTAGCAGGTCTAAATTCTGTTTGCTGTCCTGCTTGAATAATTCTGCTAACACATCTTCCCTTTTTACATAACCGGTAAGCAGGCCATCATCCGTTTTTATCAGCACGATAGGTTCTCCGATAATTTGAAACAGAAGCGGCAAGGATATGTTAGGGGTTAATTTACAGACATTATCAATCGAAAAAGCATACTGTAAAAGCTGATCGACTGTCGTTATTTTTTCATTTAACGGGAGGTCATCCATGCGGATATACGCAAACACATGATTTTCCTTCATAAGAAAGAAGAAAGGTTCCTGTATCTCATGAATTTTTTGGTCTGATAATGTAGGCTGATCAATTGTAATAGTTATGAATGGTCTTATTTTATCATCCGGAATAGATAACACAGTTTCACTCTCCTTTTGTAACCTAACCTATATTTTATCACAATTCTGAATTGCTAGATAAGAAATAACATGTACGATTACTCATATCCAGCATTTACCTTTATCCATTCCACAACAAAAGGGTCCTTTAACGGACCCTTTTGACCTAAAAACCTGCTATGCACTCTAGACTTATTTTATAAAGGATCATTCACCTTTTCTTATTATTCCTGATCAGGATAGATAAAGCGATGAATATGATAATGAAAAAGCAGCCTTAGTACAGAACTCAGCCGGTTTCACCTATATCATATTGATAACAGTCACAATAATCAGTAAATTCAACACCTATGCAAAAGCCGGTACAGAAGGTAAAGCTGCTGAAAAGAAAAATGCTGAACAAGTAATTGCCCTTTGAAATGAATAAATAATCCATCTAAGAAAACCGGCATATGTATTGATGGAACTTTGCGCATACGCTTATACCGAACCTGCCGCAGGAATGACCTTTTCCTTCTGTCCATAATATACGCTGTGAGAAGCATCACCATTAAAGCGAGCAGGCAGGCCTCCGGAACCATTCCATATGACATCTATGCAGCAATCCAATTTGCGCTAAATCACTGTTGCTAATTCCATGTACAAAAAAACGAATAGAAAGACCTTTTCATTTTCTAATCAGCGATATTAAACCTCCTTCGTTCATGAAGTGAGTAAATTCACTATGCCTCTTCAAAACGGAATAACGGAGGGGATTCCGTAAACCATTTTGTTCGATACAGAAGATAACCAATCCCAATTACCGCCCATACAATTCCTAGGATCAATGAACTCGTCTCGAGATTAAGCCAAAGGATGAAGACCGATGCAGCACCTAAAACCGGGGACAGAATTGTTGAAAGAAATCCTTTAATCGTTCTGAAGCTTTTGTTTCTTATTGAATGGACGATTACACAAATATTCACGAAAGTAAAAGCAATTAATGCCCCGAAGTTTATGAGGGAAGTGGCGGTAACCAAATCAAGGAATAAGGCAACCAATGATATGGACCCGACAAATATGACATTAAAAAATGGCGTGTTGTATTTTGGGTGGACAAACCCAAATAGTTTTTTCGAGATCATTTGGTCACGCCCCATGACATATAGCAACCTAGAAACACTAGCATGGGATGCAAGCCCAGAGGCAAGTGTACCGCATAAAGTTCCTGCAAGAAAGAAGGCTTGAAATAACTTCCCGCCCACAAAAAGGGCTATTTCCGGAGAAGCTGCTTCTGGATCGCTAAAACGGGAAACATCCGGGAAAAATAACTGTGTAAAGAATGATGCCGTCACAAATAAAACCCCTCCGATAAGGGCGGTCAAAAAGATGGCCCGGGGAACCGTTTTAGATGGATTCGGTGTTTCTTCCGATAAAGTTGTGACAGCGTCAAACCCCAAGAAAGAAAAACACAGGATTGTAGCACCAGTTATGAGCGTCGACATCTCCATATGATGCCCGAAGAATGGCTGAACCGATAAGACCTCTCCAGTCCCTTCTCCACCCATGACCCCTTTTACGACAAGCGCCACAAATATAAGGATCACCAACATTTGAAAAAATACAAGGAAGCTATTAAAGTTGGCTGCAAAATTAACATTGAATAAGTTAATGCCTGTCATTAAAAGGACAAATGCCACCACCCATATCCACGGGTACACCTCCGGAAAAAGAGCGGTTAAGTATATTTTTGTTAATATGCCATTCACCATCGGTAAAAATAAATAATCAAGTAACGAAGACCACCCGACAAGGAAGCCTAAATGTGGATTGATCGTTTTTTGTGTGTAAGTATAGGATGAACCTGCCTGCGGATAAATTTTTACCATTTTCCCATAACTTGCGGCAGTAAACAACATCGCTAAAAGAGCAATGACATAAGCGGTTGGCACATGCCCCCCCGTTTTTTCGGAAACTATCCCAAATGTATCAAAAACAACCATCGGTGTCATATATCCAACACCAAGCAATACGATATGCCACAAGTTTAAAGACCTTTTAAGATTACCTGTTTGCATGTATCATTCCCCTTCCTTTTTTAGCGAGAAAAGTTAACCAACTTTTCTGGCCTCCCTTATAATTCTTTGGTCATATTACACCTCGCAATTTTCATACCAAAAAAAATAGTCGATTTATAACAAAAAACAAGGAAATATGTAGAATGTTTTATGCAAACTTGAATAACCTATTCAATTATTCATAATAGAACAGATGATTTTTTGCCCATAAAAAAAAGCAGAAGATATTAGATATCTTCTGCTCATTTGACTAAATCCCCCGTGCCGAGGTCAAATTACTAGTTTACTTTCGTTGCATTGTATGCTGATACACGGCAAGGCGCATCATCAAATGCCTAATTTAATGAAATTCTTTTATAAAAATCAACAGATTCGGATTTCAATCGTGCTGTCTGCTATCCAAAATGTTATAAAGTTCTTCCATTTCATTCGTTTTTGAACGATTCATCAAGAGGTCAACTGCCTTTTTCACTTCTTCCCCATTGAATAAAACATCGTACAGGGCTTCAGTGATCGGCATGTTCACTTCGTACTTTTGAGCTAGTTGATAGGCGGCTTTAGTGGTTCTGACACCTTCAACGACCATACCCATGTTTTCCAAAACTTCTTCAAGCTTTTGCCCTTTTCCAAGCATATTCCCAGCTCTCCAATTACGGGAGTGTACGCTTGTACAAGTGACGATCAAGTCGCCAATCCCAGCTAAACCTGAAAACGTAAGCGCGTTAGCCCCCATGGCCACCCCTAGACGGGATATTTCAGCCAATCCTCGTGTCATTAATGCAGCCTTGGCATTATCCCCATAGCCTAAACCATCCGTAATTCCGGCAGCCAATGCTATGATGTTCTTTAATGCCCCTCCGATTTCAACACCAATCAAGTCCGGATTTGTATATACACGGAAATTATTATTGATGAAGATGTCCTGAACCCTTTCGGCAGCCTTCATATTCTTGGAAGAAACGGCAACTGTTGTCGGGTGACGTAGACTGACTTCTTCAGCATGACTCGGTCCTGAAAGAACCACTATATCTTTAAGCCAATCCGCCGAAGAGACTTCTTCAATCATTTCCGATATACGAAGCAGGGAATCAGGTTCAATCCCCTTACTTACATGAACGATTGTCAATGGCTTATCATGAGCCTCTTCAATCTGACCAAGCACTTCCCGGTAGGCTTTGGTCGGCACAGCCAAAATTATTATTTCAATCCCGACCAATGCTTCCTTAATCGAAGAATAACCTTTAATCCCCAAAGGCAATTCAATCCCAGGCAAGTATTTTTCATTCGTATGTTTTTGATTTATTTCATTGATTTGATTCTGATTATGTCCCCACAATCTCACTTCATGCTGGTTATCAGCGATCACGAGCGCTAAAGCAGTTCCCCAGCTCCCTGCTCCGATCACTGCGATACTTTCTTTATCTTTCACCATGGTATAACCACCTTTACTATTTTCTCTGACGTCCAAAAATTCGTATTGGTGTTCCTTCAAAACCAAAGGCATCCCTAATTCGATTTTCTAAAAATCTCTCATATGAGAAATGCAATAACTCCGGATCGTTAACGAATACAACGAAAGTTGGCGGCTTGATCGCTACCTGAGTCGTATAATAAATTTTCAAACGGTTGCCATTATGTGTCGGTGTCGGATTCATCGCCACGGCATCCATGACCACTTCATTCAATACATTTGTCTGAACCCGGATAGCATGATTCTCACTAGCCTGATCAATGACCGGTATCAAGGTATGTGTCCGTTTTTTCGTTAAGGCAGAAAGATAAATGATTGGCGCATAATCCAAGAATAGGAAATGGGCACGGATCTTCTCTTCAAAATCCTTCATCGTTTTTTCATCTTTCTCGATGGCATCCCACTTATTGACGACGATGATGACCGCCCTACCCGCTTCATGGGCATATCCGGCAATTTTTTTATCCTGCTCACGAATTCCTTCTTCAGCGTTCAGGACTACAAGAACAACGTCTGAACGTTCAATTGCCCTTAATGCACGAAGTACGCTATATTTTTCCGTGCTTTCATACACTTTACCTTTTTTCCGCATACCTGCTGTATCAATAATGACATATTCTTTGCCATTGTATTTATACGGAGAGTCAATCGCGTCACGAGTCGTACCTTCAATATCACTGACAATGACACGTTCTTCACCTAACAATGCATTGACCAGAGAAGATTTACCTACGTTCGGTCTTCCAATCAAACTGAATTTAATGACATCATCAGCATAATCCTGGCCGTCGAATTTAGGGAAATGTTTAGCCGCTTCATCCAGAAGGTCACCAAGACCAAGTCCATGAGACCCGGAGATTGGGAATGGATCGCCAAAACCTAACGCATAGAAATCATAAATTTGATCCTTCATTTCTGGATTATCTACTTTGTTTACTGCAAGGACAACTGGCTTTCTCGATTTATAGAGAATCTTAGCGACTTCTTCATCAGCAGCCGTTACCCCTTCACGACCATTCGTCATAAAAATTATCACATCAGCTTCGTCGATGGCTATTTCAGCCTGCTGGCGAATTTGTTCCAGGAACGGCTCGTCACCGATATCAATTCCACCTGTATCGATAATGTTAAAATCATGTGTCAACCATTCACCAGAACTATAAATCCTGTCCCGGGTCACTCCAGGAACGTCTTCGACAATCGAAACCCGTTCTCCAACTATTCTATTAAAGATTGTCGATTTTCCCACGTTCGGACGACCGACTATCGCAATTACCGGTTTTGGCATTGCTCTTCACCCTTTCTGCTACTATATCTCTGTCAAAGTCACGAAATTCATGAATGCATTTATACGGTTGCTTTGCATTATTGATTTTCATTATTTCCTTTTAAAGGAAAGAGCTGTATCCATCATCATTTAAAGGAATCTTTCATCAGTAAAAAATTCGCAACTGATGTTCATTTAAATGCAAGTATTCACGGGCAGTTTGTCCACTTGACGCCCCAATTCCTGAGGTGACGTGAAGCTGACCCTCTGCTTGCTCAAACTTGATTATAAACAGCCCAAAAAAATGAAGAAAGCTTCGGCATACGGCTTCCTTTTTTATTGTTTAGAGCATTTTACGATTATCTACAGACCTCTAACTATCCTATAGTAACAAATTTCTCGCCAATCAACAATGATTGTATGAATAAAAGCCTTCTAATTCCAGTTTGCACCATTTTGATAAATTTTTCACCATACTCTTCATTGATTAAAATTCTCTTTTCCTTGTTTTGATAAAAATCTCGATTGAGAAATTGAATAAATGTATTGGCCAGCCAGTTCCAATATTCTCCACAATATGTTTGCGCCCAAAACCAGCACTGCATTATCATGCCATGCGTAAGCAAGGGCCACATAAGGTAAAGAGTGGTAAGCAAGCAATCCAGAATATATGATATCTCCCATCATCATCCCAATTAAAAGGACGAACAATCGATGTTTCCAATTTTTAAAAAGTAATAGGATAAGATAATTCAGGAAAATACACAAAAGATAAATCGGTTTCATGATGAGCCATATCGGATCAAGCAAAGAAAAAAGTTGAAAACTGGCATAAGCGAGAGTGATAATAAGACTTCCGCTGATCAGTTCCATCATCTTGATGATTGATTCCTTCCTAATATACACACACAGTATAAAGAAAAGATACGGCCCGCTCAAATGCACGGAAACCAAGGGAGCATCCAGTTTATAGCCAGCTAATACCATAACGGCTAATAGATGAAATAGAAAATCAAAACGAAAGGGAACCGTTTTCGGAATAAAAAACATGACAATGACCCAAACTATCCATGAAATCCAATAAAATATTATTCCATCCATGCAGCGCCCCCCTTTTAGGAACATTATGGCTTGTTTATTCAAAGTATAAACGTATAGCACGGCATTTAATGAGGAAACCTTTGTCCTATCATTAAAAAAGGAGGTGTAAACATGGGAAAAGATCGGCAAGAGAAGAAATTGAAAGAAAGTAAACGGGTGGAGTCCGACAGGGACCAATCACTGGAGCATAAAGGAGCAACTAGAATGGAAAGCCCTGAAGAGGCTCGAAAAAGGAATAGTTAAGTCTATCCCTGAACAAAAAGAAGCATCTCAATCCGTTCAATTGAGATGCTTCTTTTTCTGGTCATTCATTTAGCATATGCCGAACAATCAATGCCTCTTTGAGATAACCAATGATAGGTATTGCCCTTGATGACTAATTTCGATTTCCTTAGGTCTGAGATATTACCGCACCCGAGCGCAGTCATGATGATCTTTAAATCTTCATGTATGTAATTTATTTCTTTAATCAGTTGTTCCAAGCCCAGCTCTTTATAGAGCTTGAGGAAATGCCCGGCCAAGCCGACACCCTTCGCTCCTAATGCCAGGCTTTTTGTAATTTCCAGAGGACTTTGAATTCCGCCTGATCCAATGACTGATAGCTGTGGTGAAACATTAACTGCTTCGACGATCGAAGCGGCTGTCGGTATGCCCCATTCATTGAAATATCCGAGTATTTTTGCGCGTCTCTCATTCTCGATTTTAGCAAAATTCGTTCCGCCAAACCCGCCTACATCAATGATCGAAATACCAATAGAATGTAATTGCTGCACCGTTTCCATACTCATCCCAAATCCAACCTCTTTTACGATGACAGGGATTCCGATCGTTCTATTGATTTTTTCAATTCTCGAAAGGGTACCGGCAAAATCCCTGTCCCCTTCAGGCATCGTCAATTCTTGAATTACATTGATATGAATCTGAAGGGCATCTGCCCCGATCATATCGCTGGCCCGCTTAGCCTGTTCGACTGTTGCTTCTCCACCGAGATTACCAATCAACACACCATTAGGATTTTCCTGCCTTACAACTTTAAAAGAAGCCTGCTGGCTAGAATCCTTGATGGCTGCCATTTGAGATCCGACCGCCATGGCGATTCCTGTTTCCCGAGCAGCAATGGCTAGGTCACCATTCAATTTTTCGGTTTCAGGGCCCCCGCCCCCGGTCATGGCATTTATGAAAATTGGCGAACTTAATTCAAGTCCGCCAACTTCTGCTGTGAGGTTCACATTATTCAAGGAAATACCTGGTAAGCTTTGGTGAATAAACGAAATATCTTCTAATCCTGTTTTATGCTGCTGCCCTGTCTTTAGCGCAAATTCTATATGATCTAATTTTCGTTGTTTTCTCTCCAAGGACATCACCATTATTATCTTATTTTAGTTTTTTCAATTGATCGCCGATCATTTCACCTAGCTGAAAGCCCTTCGATTCCTCAGGGATCTCATAATCCGATGTATTGTAATTAGCTTGAGGTTCTTCAAGTTCCTTAATGCTCAATGATAGACGTTGATCCGTTTCATTGACTTCCAGTACCTTCACTTCGACAGACTGACCTTCTTTAAGCACTTCTTGCGGCGTGGCAATATGCTTGTGGGAAATCTGGGAAATATGAACAAGCCCTTCCACCCCTGGGAAAATCTCCACGAATGCTCCGAAAGAAACAAGGCGTTTGACGATCCCTTCCAGTGTAGAGCCTTTGGCCGCTTTTTCTGCAATGCCTGCCCAAGGTCCCGGAAGGGTATCTTTAATGGAAAGTGAGATCCTTTCGTTATCACGGTCGATGGATAGTACTTTAACTTGCACTTTATCCCCTTCGGAAACGACATCGGATGCCTTGTCGACATGCTGATGGGAAAGCTGGGAAATGTGGACAAGACCGTCTACGCCCCCAATATCCACGAATGCACCAAAATCGGTAATCCTTTGGACCACGCCCTCAAGCACTTGCCCGCTTTCAATCTTATCCAAAACGTTTGCTTTTTGCTTTTCCTTTTGTTCTTGGACGACTGCCCGATGCGAGAGGATTAAGCGATTCTTGTCTTTCTCAAGTTCAACGATCTTGAATGTTAAAGTTTTGTTTTTGTAATCAGAAAAATCTTCAACGAAATAGTCTTCTACTAGAGAAGCCGGAACAAAACCACGTACGCCTAGATCTACAACAAGCCCGCCTTTGACGACATCTTTAACTTCAGCCTCAAATACGTCTCCATTTTCAAATTTCAATTCCAGGTCATCCCATGCTTTAAGAGCGTCAATTTTACGTTTTGATAGAATGAGAGCTTCTTCTTCGACCTTAATGACTTCCAGCTCCAATGCATCACCTTCCGAAACGGCATCTGACGCCTTTTCGACATGAAGGCTTGAAAGCTCACTGATTGGTATGATTCCATCAGTCTTGCTGTTTTCCACATCAACAATGACCTGTTTTTCTTCTACCTTTGAAACGGTTGCTTTAACTTGATCCCCAACTTTGTAATTGTTCACTTCTACCTGGTTCATATCTTCTGTCATTACTAACTCCTCCTTAACCCATGACTGATCAGCAAAATTCCTCTTCATCGGCCACATTTTTTATTTAAAGTGGTTCAATAAAAACACTTTCCTAATAAAGATAAAAACAGTTTTTTTAGAGTAATAAAGTTATATTCCTTTTTATCGGCAATAAGGAACAATACCCTTATTTTATAAATTCTAACAAAATCAGAAAATTGTCAAGTATGAAGGACTATTTATGCTCGGAAATCAATTTCCCGATTTGGTCCATGATGATTTTGGTAGCTTCATCGGCTGATATTTTCTGTTCGCGATATTCAGTAAAATTTATTGGAGGACCGTAAACGACCTTCAACGGACGCAAAAATTTATATGGGCCGATGATTGCACATGGTATGATAACGGCATCAGACCGCAAAGCGAAAAATCCAGCACCCGCCAACCCTTCTCCCAATTCACCAGTCTTGCTTCTGGTTCCCTCGGGAAACAGTCCGATCGCCTTGCCCTCCTTCAAAAGCTTTAAACCTTTTCTCAGGGATTCCCGATCGCTATTGCCTCGCTTCACGGGAAATGCATTTACTCTGGGTAATATACCCTTTAAAACAGGTGCTTGAAACAACTCTTCTTTCGCCATGAAATGAATATCCCTAGGAGATGTCATTCCAACTACGGGCGGATCAAAATTATCAATGTGATTGGCACAGATCAATACTCCGCCCTCTTTAGGGATATGTTCCTTTCCGAGCGCTTTAACCCTAAACGAAGGCGTTAAAACGCCTTTTACGATGTTCTTGGCAAATGTGTAAAAATCCAATGTCATCTTTTCCTCTCTTCTATTAAAGACATGATACTTTCTGCAACTTCCTGAATCGATAATGAAGTCGTGTCGATTTCGATAGCATCCGCAGCCTTTTTCAGTGGCGATACCTCGCGTTCCGAGTCCAGCTTGTCCCTTGTTGCAATTTCCTCCCTTAACTTTTCAATATCTGAAGGAAAACCTTTCAATAAATTTTCCTGATGCCTCCGCTGTGCCCTTTCGTCCACAGATGCGATAAGAAATACCTTAACTTCGGCGTTGGGTAAAACATGCGTACCAATATCCCTGCCATCCATGACGACACCGCCATTTTCACCAAAGATTTGCTGCCTGCGAACCAATTCTTCCCGGATGCTTCGGTGCTTTGCCACTTCCGATACGGAACCAGTCACTTCATTATTCCTGATTTGGGCTGTCACGTCCTCATTATCCAAGAACACCAACTGTCCATTTTCACTTGGTCTTAATTCGATTTCCGTATTGATGAGAACTTCTGATAACGCTGGTTCATCATCAAGAAGAATCTTTTGATTAAGGGCCTTATAGGTAAGGGCCCTATACATTGCACCTGTATCCACATATATGTAATTAAACTTTTCTGCAACAATTTTAGCAACCGTGCTTTTTCCAGCAGCAGCTGGTCCATCGATTGCGACTGATAATTTTTTTTCCATAAATCCTCCCAAGAATCCTACAATCATGCTGATTATTTAGTACCCTTTCATTTTATCACAACTAGCGGGAAAATCATTAATAAAAGGGATGTGTAGGTTCAAAATCACCTTAGTTCTTTTTTTATCACTACAGCCATCAATAGTTATCCTTTTTTGAAAATCTTCATACAAAAAAGCGGATCACCGCTTCAGACTGTAGACAATTCATAGAAAAACGAGTTTGCCTGCAGTATTATCATTAAATTGTTCAATCTAGGTAGTGGTTTTTTCCATATAAAAAGGAAAATAAATATCACTTCTAAATCACGGTTCGGAGGAGATTCCTAACCTCATTTTGTCGACAAGATGAAATTAATCACCGCTTTTACTATCGGTCCCATTGAATGTTTCAATGATTTTCGTATAATTATTGCTGGTGACACCTTCATATCTCGAGAGCTTGGTCAAATCAATGATTTGATCCTCCCTGCTCAAAAGGAACTGGAAAAAAAATAAGCAGGCCAATTGAATGATGATCACTTTAATTAATAGTCTTTCAAATGTTTTCATAAGCCGCACCCTCCATCTGTTTATATTAGCAGTATGGATGGAATCGCTGTTTTTCATTCAATCATGTTAAACGTGCATGCCTTTTTTCTTTAATTCGACCTGCTTTTCAAATATAAACCTCATTAATGTCTGTACATCATTTTTTGTAGGTTCAAGAAATTTGACGTGCAGCAGCATATTTCCATGCTCTTTCTCCGTTACGCGAATGATTTTGCTTTTTAACCTTAAATAATGAATCTCACCTGATTTAAGCGTGAGCGCCATCCACAGGTATAAGTGGGAAACCGATGGTATATCAGTGCCTTTTAAAAGCCTTATCGAAGCCCCGCCTGCACTTATATCCTCTGTTAATGCGCGAAAAGGGGGAAACTCGGAATGTTCTGGATGAATGGCTGTATCCAGGGTCACATCCAGGCGCACGTATTGCCTCCGTTGGATTTTCACAAACGTTTCTGCTTCGGGCAGCAAAATTTGCATCATGGGTATCCTGCCTTTCACTTTTCCAAGCACTTCAGAATCAAATATATAAACAGCCTGCTCTTCATTGGAAAATGTGACGTTCAATAGTGTCCCGTCCATAAGGAATGCAGTTTTAGCAGTCTCTAAATTGATGGGAAAGTCGGTATAGACACAGCCATGTCCCATTTCGACAACCATACAATTGAACTTTTCCTTCTGTGATGAGTATTTCGGTTCGAGCATTAATATATCACCAATTTTAAACATTGTTATCCACGTCCTTTGACAGAAAGGGAACTACGTAATATTACCTATTGATTTCCCATATTATCCAATGATCATTTACGTTATTATGCCATGAAATAAGAAAAAGGGAAAGTGACTAAGCACTTTTCCCTACAACTAATGATTCATGATAACAATTAACATTAAATTAAATTCTCGTATATCGGTTCGGAATTCTTTAATTTTTCCACCTTTTCTTCTTGACCGGTATCTGCATTAATGAAAATACGGTAGGTATCATCTTTAATCGTACCGAGAAATTCATAACATAGGACTTCTTCACCAATATCATTGGTGATTAACGCCTTTCCTTCTTCCATTATTTTTACATTACTGTTGATTTTGTCCTTAGCTTCTTTCTCGGATATGTTCGGATTCGCTAATTCCCTGGTTTTATGTGATTTTAAATACTCGTCGGCTGAAAATCCAATAATTGATCCATCATCCAATGCGACTTTGACCTTGACTGAATCCGGGTAAATCTTGACGCCATTTTCTGATGTCACGAAATTCAATAACGCGATATTATCGTACTGAGCACTTTCAAATAATTCAAGTGAACTGAAATCATGTTCCTTTAAAAATTCTTCGGCTTTTGTATAGGCTTGATTCAAATCAATATTTGTTTTGTTCACGTCCCTATTATTGATATACCAAATAGGGTAACCGCCTTTTTTTGTCAAATCCATATTCAATTCGGTATCGGAATCTTTATCGAGGATGCTCACACTATAAAATCCAAAATCGGAACCTTTTCCGTTTTCCTCCACATTCACCTGCAAATTTCTGCTTTTTGAGTGTGCATAGTTTTTAGCTGTCGCAATGGCTTCTTTTTTTGTTATGGTTTCACCTTGCAAATTTTTAAAGTTTTCATCCCTCTGTTGTGCAGATGTAAAAGTCGGATTCATCTCATTCGTTTCGCCGTACCCAGATACTTTTTTCTCCACCGTCTTTAATCCGTCGATGATCGTGTTATCCGAATTTTCTTTCCCTGATGCAAGAGCCATTTCGACATCCATCCATCTTAAATTGTTTTTCAGGACTAGATATTGCACTTTTCTTAACTCGCCCTGGATGTCCCCTGCCTGTGTGTACAAGGATTGTAGAGTCGCATATTCCTTATCATTCAATGGTTCTTTTTCAAGGTCACGTACCGCTGTTTTATAACTGAAGTCTGCAATTTTCGATAAAAATTCTTCTGTCTTATTAAAAGGAAGCAAGGTCAATGGCAACTGCCCGACATCACTTTGGGCTTCGGAAGTGATACGCCAAACATCCGTTAAAGCCGGACTTAATGAATAACGTGAATTCATGGCCAAAGTACCGCCGACCTTATCATGCAATAAATCCACTTGATAGCTTAAATCATGAAAGGCTCGCTGATACGTATTTTCAGCGTTGATTAATACAGCATTTTTTTCCTTATGTTCTTGATAGCCCCAAAATGCAGTTCCCGCAACAACTACAACAAGCAGGGCAATCACTATATTCCTGATCATTTTCCTTCACCTCTTTACTTACAAAAGATATGTTTTCCGATTCTTTTAATTTGTTCCCTTGACCAGATCCATTTGCTTGTTGCCGTGTCGGGGTTAAAATAATATTCTGCATTACCGCTTGGATCCCATCCATTGATAGCATCCACCACGGCTTCTTTCGCCCTTTCGTTCGGTGTCAGCCAAATTTGTCCATCCGCAACAGCCGTAAAGGCCCCAGGTTCAAAAATCACTCCTGAAATGGTATTAGGAAAAGCAGCACTTTCCACTCGATTCAGTATTACTGCCGCAACGGCAACCTGACCTGTATATGGCTCCCCTCGTGCTTCTCCATAAACTGCATTGGCCATCAACTGTATATCGTTTTGAGAATATCCTCCTGGAAGATTGGCTGTAGTTGTTTTGGAAGGAGCTTTTCCGGAAGCGGCCCCTCCAGACGTAGTGCCATTTCCTTTCGCTTTTACCTGATTTTCAATGGGGACTCCCCCATAATAGGTGAACTCGTTCCCTTTATTGATCTGTTCGTGAACAAATTCTTTATTGAAATTAGAGGCATTCGTCAACTTCTGTTTTGTTGTAGTCCCTGCCAAACCATCTATTGGAAGCCCGAAATCTTGTTGAAAATTCCGAAGTGCCCAATAAGTTCCCCATCCATAGGCTCCATCAATCTTTCCATTATAGTAACCGATGTTTTGTAGGCGTGCCTGCAGTTCAATTACATCGTCTCCAACCGCACCTTTTTGAATGGTTTGGCTCGAAAAGGCGTTTGTTCTTGTTTCCGGGTAAATTCCGAAACAAATAGTAATACACGAAAACAGCAAAAGCCATTTCCAATTTGACGAAATTCCTTTCATCAAAAACACTCCTCTTTTTCTTGAATTAATGTAATTCTATTTTCTTCTTTACTGGCTTTTTTATTCCAAACATAAAAAAAACGGAGCGGGCAAAATATGCCAGCACTCCGTTTTGATAGTATTCTTCATTTGCTAAGGAATTGATTTTGAGAAAGTTTTTCAGCATGAAAGTCAGACAACAAACGTGCTTTCTTTACTTTTTTCATGCCTAGCCACCATAGATAAATCATGAATGGCATGATAAAGTACACCCAAAATTTTTGGGAAACTAAAATATAATCGTAAACCCCATGTAACGAAATTGGTATGATCAATGCCAATGATAAATAGACCTTATTATTCGATGCTGAAAATTTCGCCTTGCCCAAATAATATCCCATGATCACACCGAACAAAGCGTGACTGGATACAGGGAGAATGGCCCTGAGAAAAGCATGTTCCACCCCGTTGGCCAACAGGTACAAAATATTCTCCATTGTAGCGAATCCAAGGGAGACTGCAGCTCCGTAAACAATCCCATCATACGGCTCATCGAATGCTACATGCTGATAAATGACATAAATGAGTATGAACCACTTGAAGAATTCCTCAAGCAGTGCAGCCCATAAAAAAGCATTTGCTAAATCGGTATTCAAGATATGTTCGGTTTCGAGCACATACTGTATGAACATAATCGGCAATACAAGAAAGACACCGAATAAAAATGTTTTGACCACAACCGATATCGGTTCGGTTTCATATTGATCTTTCAAATAAAAATAGCTCAGTAGCGCCAATCCAGGCGCAATGGCCGCTGACAACATGACCAGCATTAGCTGACCCTCTTTTCATCTTCGTTTCCTTAATCGTACCATGGAATGAAGAAAAACTGAATCCAAGAATCAAGTCTTCCAAATTTTATTTTATCCTTCAGTATTTAAAGAAGGTCTCATCTATAGTGTTTTCGCTTGCCAGCATGACAGCTAACTTGATCCGGGCCTTCTTGCTGTCATAGTCTGCGCCTAATATCACACCGCGTTGTTTTAGATCAAATGCGCTGCCTTCATAATCATAAGCTGGGTAAACTTTTCCTTCTTCCGCACTTGTAGTCATGATGATCGTTATGCCTTTATCGATTGCAGCCTGTATGGAAGTTACCATTACAGGGGTAACCTGTCCCCTTCCTACACCCTCGAGCACGATGCCTTTCGCACCGTTTGCAACCGCAGCATCAATAAAGAGGCCATCAGCGCCTGTATGGCACTTGATGATATCCACCCTGGGAATGCAATCCCCAATATCATAACACTCCCTATGTAATGGTTTTTGATAGATGCTGACGACATCATTATCAATTATCCCCAAATATCCATAGCCAAAAGATACGAACCCCTGCAAATTGGAAGCATGAACTTTTTTGACATACTTGGCTGAATAGATCCGCTCATTAAAAACGACTACTACTCCGACATCCCTTATAAGATCACTCGCAGCGCATAATATCGAATTCCTTAGATTGGAGTATACATCGGTGCCCACGTCTTGAGGAGAACGTTGTGAGCCGGTTATTACGATTGGACGTTGATCCTTAGTCGTGACATCAAGGAAATAAGCCGTTTCCTCAAGTGTATCCGTACCGTGGGTCACGACGATTCCCGTAACATCAGGATCCTCCAATTCCTTTTGAATGGCTGATTTAAGCTGCTGCATTTTCTCGAAGGACATGGACATGCTTGAAATCTGGAAAAGATCAACCACTTTAACCTCGATATCGTTGGGCAATTCGCAAAGTGCTGCCAATTCATGGCCAGTCAATGCACCAGAGGCCAACATACCATTCGCTGTTGCTTTACTGGCAATAGTCCCACCAGTCGTTATTAATGATATTTTTTCCATACGGTCCCAGCTCCTTATTTATATAATCACTTTTCTTTAACAGCCAAATGATAAGCAATCAATCCACCATGGAACCTGCCGTTCTCGATGAAGATTTCGTTCGCATTATTTCCGGCTGCCAGAACTCCTGCAATATAAAGACCTTTAACGTTCGTCTCCATCGTTTCCTCGTTATATGCGGGCCTTCCAGTCTCCTTATCAATAGTAATGCCCATTGAAGCTAAAAATGAATGATCAGGATGGTATCCAGTCATAGCAAATACAAAATCATTTTTAATGACTTTTTCCTCATCGCCGACATGATAGATGACGCTGTCTTCCGTTATCCTGTCAACATTCGCATTAAACTCCATCTTGATCGTTCCATTGCGTACCAATGATTCGAATTCGGGAAGGATCCAAGGTTTGACACTTCGAGAGTAATCCGATCCTCTATAAAGGACTGAAACCCTTGCTCCTGATTTGACCAATTCCAGAGCTGCATCCACGCTTGAGTTTTTGCCACCGATGACGGCAACATCACAATTAAAGTAGGGGTGGCCCTCCTTGAAGTAATGAAACACTTTTGGAAGCTGTTCACCCGGTATGCACATATAGTTCGGATGATCATAGTATCCGGTCGATACGATGACATGCAGAGCAGTATAGTCACTCTTCGATGTCTTGACTAAAAATTTCCCATCTTCACGCTTTTCCACTTTCTCCACTTTTTCGAATTTATTGACCCGCAATTCTTTCCTTCTGACTACCTCCCTATAATAGGCTAGCGCTTGATTGCGGACCGGTTTACGGTTTTCGATTATAAAAGCGATATCACCAATCTCCAGTTTTTCACTCGAACTGAAAAATGTTTGATGTGTCGGATAACGGTAAATGGAATCAACCACATTGCCTTTTTCAATAATCAGGGACTGTATTCCCACTTCTTTAAGAGCGATTGCAGCAGCCAATCCACAAGGGCCCCCACCTATGATAATGACTTCTTCAACATTCATCTTTATTCCACTGCCTTTCCATGCACTATGTAATTCGTTCGTCTAAATATAAAAAACTCCTATCAATACATGATAGGAGTTTTTACAAATCATTTCAATGATAAAGCAATGAACATGATTTTAACTATAAATTAATACATGATTTGAAGTTTTTAGATCCAACCGCGGAAGCGAGAAGCTTCAGCCATTTTTCTTACGCCAATCATATAAGCAGCTAGGCGCATATCTACACGTCTTGATTGTGCAAGTTCATATATATTATTAAAGGATTTCACAAGGATTTTTTCCAGCTTTTCGTCCACTTCTTCTTCAGACCAGTAATACCCTTGGTTATTTTGTACCCATTCGAAGTAAGAAACCGTAACACCACCAGCAGAAGCAAGGACATCAGGAACAAGAAGGATTCCGCGATCCGTTAGGATTTGTGTCGCTTCAATTGTTGTTGGTCCGTTAGCTGCCTCGACAACGATCGATGCTTTGATATCTGCAGCATTTTCTTCAGTGATTTGGTTTTCAATTGCAGCCGGAACTAGAATATCACATTCCAATTCAAGCAGTTCTTTATTAGAAATTGTGCTTTTAAACAATTTCGTTACGGTTCCGAAACTATCTCTCCGATCGAGAAGATAATCGATATCCAAGCCTTCAGGATCATGAAGAGCGCCATATGCATCCGAAATCCCAATAACTTTAGCACCAGCGTCGTGCATGAATTTAGCTAAGAAACTACCTGCGTTACCAAAACCTTGAATGACGACCCGTGCCCCTTTAATATCGATGCCGCGTTTCTTGGCAGCTTCATTGATACAAATCGTTACACCCTTGGCAGTCGCTGATTCACGGCCATGGGAACCACCAAGCACTAGCGGTTTACCCGTAATGAATCCTGGCGAGTTGAATTCATCCATACGGCTGTATTCATCCATCATCCAAGCCATGATTTGAGAGTTTGTGAAAACATCAGGTGCCGGGATATCTTTAGTCGGCCCAACGATTTGGCTAATTGCGCGAACATAGCCCCGGCTCAGCCTTTCAAGCTCACGGAATGACATATTACGAGGATCACATACGATACCGCCTTTACCCCCGCCGTATGGCAAATCAACGATGCCGCATTTCAAACTCATCCAAATGGATAATGCCTTCACTTCACGTTCCGTTACATTAGGGTGAAAACGGATACCACCTTTTGTAGGCCCAACAGCATCGTTATGCTGTGCACGGTAACCCGTGAAAATCTTAACCGAGCCATCATCCATGCGGACTGGTATCTTCACCGTTAATAAGCGCAATGGTTCCTTCAACAGCTCAAAAACTTCTTCCGGGTAACCCAGCTTATCCAAAGCTTTATGTATTACAGTTTGGGTAGACCTCAGTACGTCGTGTTTTTCTTCTTCATTTACATGGCTATTGCCTTTTGCCGATTCCATTAAAGTACCTCCTAGAAAATCTCATCCATATATAAAATCTATAATGTACAAATAGTCCTCTTCATGTGCTAGTATACACCTTCGATACAGATATGCAAGAGTAAAAATGGGAATTTAAAAGTTGGAAATATTCTAAAAATGAAAACGTTATCATATCAACTGTTTTCATACACTTTAACCGTATATCTTCTTCGGCCGAGGGCTGAGACAAATAAGGCAAACCGCATTGTTTTTTCCTAATGTGGCTGCCTTGTCTCATTCGTTTTACATCAACTGAAGTGTGTGAGCAAAACATGTATCGCTTCATTTTCGATTATACATGTTCCGTATTCGTTGATGCGGCAGAGTGTCAATGTAGATGCATGGCCATACTCAGCCGCTAAGGATATGACCGTGTCGTAGGTGGTGTCTTTAACATTTTCGATAAGTAAATAGTATCTTCCCTCAAAATGATAAAGAGTACTTTTAAGCAAACCTTGAAAAGATAACCTGTGAGATAATTGGACGATATCTTCAAAGTCATTGAAAACATACAGAATATGGGGGAAGTCATCAATTTTCACTTGTAAATCCAAGTACTCCTCTTCATCTGTCAATAATTCCTCTTCGTCCTTTGTCACAATGATTATCAATCCTTGAGCAGGCAAGGAGAAAATTTCAATTGCAATGGAGCCACTCATTTTAAAGCTGAGTTCTTCGCATGCTTCTTCGACCATATCCTGAAATAGCTTGTGGACCTTTAAGGAATTCCCTAAAATATCTTCTTTTGTAATGCCTCTATCAATTAAATCATCAAGGGTCAAAAAAATCTTGATTTTATTATTGGTTAATCGCTCCAGCTTCATAAAAAAATGCCCCCTGGTTACCATCTTCATACATCATATGAAGCCTTGGTCGCAGGGTGCATATCCATTATTTCGCCTAAGCGGCGCAGCTAACCTTTCAGCCATTCCTCCCATTTAGATTGCGTGTCCCCCATTAAAACTCCGCTGAAGGCCGTACGGTTTTCTTCGGATATATCGCTCAGCGCCGCACCGCCAAGACCCACCTTCAAATCCGGGAAATCCTTTATTAACGATTCAAGCAGCATAAATGTTCCATCAAGATTCTCTTTCAGTGAACATGACATGAATAGGTATGAGGGCTTTATGATGTTTAAAACGGTGAAAAGGTCCTTATCAGCAATGGATTCACCTAAATAAATGGTTTCATACCCTTTCCGCTTCAAAAAAATGGTGAAGACCAACAGTCCAAATTCATGTTTTTCACCGGGAGCACAAACGGTAAGGGCTTTCGGAAGGAAACCATTAGTCGGAATCGCATGCATGACTGAACTGATCCTGGATTTTAGGATGTTCGACGCAAAGTGTTCATGAGCGGAAGTAATTTCTCCCCTTTCCCACTTATCCCCAATCTGAACCAATATTGAACCGAGTATTTCAACTATGGTTTGTTCGATTGTATACATACTGAATGCTTGGCTTATCAGCATATGGGCTTTATTTTCATTGAAATTCAATAGAGCTTCGATTAATTCATCCGATAACTTAATCGCTTGTTCATCCTTACGGTTCGTTTCAGGAACTCCAGGCGCTAGAGTGCCTGTACTTTCGAGAAGTGAAACGGCTTGGCTTATTGTAAAACCTTGCTTTGTTTTAGTAATGAGCCACTTAAGGATTTGCAGATGTTTTTCAGTATACAGCCGGTGCCCCGATTCATTCCTGACAGGTTCGATAAATTTATAGCGCCTTTCCCAAGCCCTAAGGGTTCCCGACTGAATGTCCAGCAGTTTTGATACTGCCTTTATATTATATTTACCTTCTTGCATGGTTTTACAAGGCCTCCAATAACTGTACGATCATTTGATGAAATTATAGTGGATTTTTCAAGGTCTGTAAAATCCCGGTATGCTCGCTTAAAAGCAGCCTAATAGGTTTTTTCCACAGCTTCGCCTATTTCAGTTTCTGTCCCCCTTTTCAGGGTGAAGAGGTGCGTTTCAGGCTTAGCTTCAAGCCTTAAAGGCACTGCGCTTGTCCCATAGCCATTACTCGTCATATATATACAGTCCCCCTCTTTTTTAACGCTTCCGATTTGATAGGGCCCGAATCCGAATATGCGAATCTGCCCGCCATGGGTGTGACCTGACAGGACAAGACTAATATGGTGTTCCGGAGTCAACTGTTTCTTGACCAATGGATTATGGCTCACCAAAATCCGGAAATCTTCATTCCCGCAGTCCGACAGGGCAAGGTCAAGCCTATCACGTTCTTCCGATATATCATCAATGCCCAGAAGAGCGATTTTACTGCCATCCTGAGACTCAAAAGAAACAGCTGTATTATCAAGGATCTTCACCCCATGTTTCAAAAGAGTCGCATCCAGTTCATGGAAGTCGCCTTCATAATCATTATTACCCCAAACAAAATAAAGGGGACCAAGTTCTTTTAGTTTCAATAAATTTTTTTCCACACGTTCTAAGGGAACCCCGCTTTCCCTAATGTCACCGCCGATTATCACCAAATCTGCCTTGTCACGTGTTTCCTCAATCAATTTATCCGCAACGATTCGCCGATGAAGATCGGAAATGAAAAAAATCCGCACATCGCCAAAGCCTTCAGGAAAGTCTTTAAAATATAGGTCTTGAGAAATCACCCTATCTTGCATAGCCGTACGCCACATGTAAAAGATCGTGGCAAATGACAGCAGGATGATGATTAAAAATAATCCAGATAACCATAACATCTTCGTTAAACCTTCTTTCCATCCTTATCCAAACGTACTTTCATATAACCATAAAACGGTATTACCCGCAATTAAATATGATTTAACGCGAACATCATTTATTTTCATGATATAAGTTAATATCATAATTCTTCTTCATCATTTCAAAAACCTTATGGCGATTTTTCCATTCTTCCTCTTTTTCCCACAATTGCTTACTTTTATTAATGATTTCACAGCGTAGCAGTTGAAACTCCTTTTCAGCTTTATCTAGCTTTTTTTTAATTAAAACCATATATCCATATAGACCAATTGCTGCCGCCAAAAAAAGGAAATGGCTAAAATGGTCGACGAAAACACTAAACATACTGAAAAAGGAATAGGAATAAGGTACAACGATATAAAAATAAAGATAAATCATAAAAAGGACAGCAACAATCATGGTTGCCCATAAGCTTTGAAGGTGCTTCTTTTTAAGTGCCTCGAATTTTTTCTTCCGATCCACGACATTTTGCAGCATTTGTTTTGTTGCTTGATCCGTTTTCTCATCCAGTAAAATGATTGTCGATTCCATCGCATTTCCTCCTCTGCTCTTTCAAATCATGATATGAAAGAGTAGAGGAAAAAATGATAATGTACCTGACACGATTGCCTTCATACTTACCGAGTCAAACAATTTTAAAAACACCCTGCCTATAAAAGACAGAGTGCCATCATTATTTCTTGATTGGAATTTTCAATACTTGACCTTTGGAAATTTCATTGCCATTCAGCCCATTCCACTCCCTGATCAGAGCAATCCCTTCCTGTGATTTGTAGTAATTCATGGAAATGCGAAATAATGTTTCTTCACCTTGAACAGTATGTAAGACAACTTTGTATCCCTCTTTATCCGGTTTAGCGGCTTGTACATTTTTCTTTTCTGCTGCTGCTTTCTTTGCCTTTTCCTCAGCTTCTTGCTGTGCTTTGGCCTTTTCCGCTGCTTCTTGCTGTGCTTTGGCCTTTTCCTCTGCTTCTTGCTGCGCTTTGGCTTTAGCCTCAGCTTCTCGCTGCACTTTAGCCTTTTCTTCAGCTTCTTGCTTTGCCTTGGCTTTTTCCTCAGCTTCTTGCTGCGCTTTGGCTTTAGCCTCAGCTTCTTCTTTCTCTTTCTCCGCTTCAGCCTTTGCCGACTCTTTTTCCTTTAAGTCCTCTGCCGTTGCTGTAGTTGGAATCGATTCTTTATCTTCCTCTTTTAAGACGACTTGGTCACTTTTAGTAACAGGTACAGGCCTATCCTGCAGATATGTATAAAGGGTATAAAATCCAATTGGAAGCAAAATAAAAAATAACGCTAATAATTGTATCATTGGGAACTTAATCTTCACTTTACTTTTTTTCTTTTTATTCTGGTGGACTTTGCTGCGCTTGGGCAATGATGATTTAGCCTTCTGACGTTCAATTCGCGAACGAAGTTCACCAGCCTGATCATTTTCTTTTTCATTCTTTTGTACCCGGCTCATTCAAGTCACCCCCTTTCTTGCTCAACCCTCTTTGCTTTTTGTTCCTGATTAAAATACCAAGGATAAAGTCAATCAAAAAGTGGGCCGTAATCGTCACGATGATATTATTAGTCATTTCAAATAGAAAACCGATAAAGAAGCTTAAAACCAAAACATTCAAAAATAAAAACCAATTAAAAAGGTAACGATAATGGACGGCTGCAAAAATGAGGCTCGTAAGAAGCAAACCAAAATGTGTTTGCAGCACTCCACGGAATAATAATTCTTCGCTAATCGCCACCACTAAAGCTACGACAAAAATCATCGGGTATGACAAATTACTGAAAATGCGTTCGTTAATACCACCATCATCCTGATAGGAAGAGGGTGTCACTTTCATAAGCAATAAGTCAAATAGCACGACAATGACTCCTGCGGGAATTCCAATCAGCAAAATGTTCAGGTCATCATAGATAAATAAGTCGAAAAAGGCAGAACGGTCTTTAAATAAAATAATACCTAAAAAGATGGCTAACGTTAAGAGAATAATTTGTGTAAGAAACAAATTAAATAGCAACTGTTTATCTGTAAGTTGTTTAATCATTTCAGCTTGCTTATTTTTCATTGCCATATTCCTTCTTTAATAAGATATAAGCCAATTCCTTTTTCCACGAGGAAAAGGAATTGACCGGATCCACCTTGACTTCCGGCCATACATCAGCCATTTTTTCGGTATCCATCCCACAAATATCACAACAGATGGGATTCACTTCCCGATGCTCTTCTCCAAAGTAGTCCAGTATTCCTAAACGTCGACATTCCGGTGCATAGATCCAGTGCAGGAAGTTATGCAGCTTTTCTTGATTCCTGGATTTCCTCTTTTGACAATACTCTTTCATCGCAGCCACTTGATGTAGGTTATTACCCGTAAACTGGGTAAAAAAACGCAGCTGGACTTCGTTTAACGAAAAGGATTGAGACAGCTGTTCTTTTTCTGAAAGGGTCAAATTCACCGGAATCTTTTGTGATGCATTAAGGAAAGAACATACACCATCGATTTGCGAATCCGAAGGCAACTGCTGCTCCATCAAATGCAGCGGAAGCCCTTCATCCCCTTCGCTATATAATAAGACAGCCACACTTTGCTTACGATCCCGTCCCGCCCTGCCTATCTCCTGAAGATATGCTTCCATCGTCGATGGGATATGAAAATGGATAACATATCTGACATCGGATTTATTCACACCCATTCCAAAAGCACTTGTTGCACATATAATCTTTAACTGGCCAGAAATGAATTGCTGCTGAATCAGCATCCTTTGTTCCTGTTCCATTCCACCGTGATAATAATTGACACTATCAATCCCGTTTTCCTGTAAAAATCCTGTGACAGATTCCGCCACTTTTTTAGAGGAAAAATAAATAATCCCGCTTCCGGTAAATTTCCTGACAAGCTCCAGCACACGTGCTAGCTTCTCATCGTAGCTGAACATTCGCTCGACAATAATTGCGATATTTTCCCGATCAACAGATGAGACTGTTTCATTGACCGGCTCAATATTGAGTTTACCAACGATGTCCCTCCGGACCTCAGCGGTTGCAGTTGCAGTCAGGGCAAGAGTCAACGGATTGTTCAATTCACTCCTCACTTCTCCTAAATTCAAATAATCCGGACGGAAATCATACCCCCATTGTGAGATGCAGTGAGCTTCATCTATGACGAACAAACCTATATCTATGGATTTCAAGGATTTTATTACACCATCCAGGCTTAACATTTCAGGAGATAAAAAGATAAAACGATAACTATGCAACCGGTCGAAAGCTTTCCTTTTTTGATTTAATGTCAAAAAAGAGTTGAGGGTCAATACACTTTTTTCGCCACTCATCTTCAGCTGATCTGCCTGATCCTGCATTAATGATAATAATGGGGAGACAATTAGGACAGTCTTATTTAAAAGATAAGCCGGCAGCTGGTAGCATAATGATTTACCTGATCCGGTCGGTAGCATCGCTAAGGTATGATTGCCGGACATCAATGATTCAACCACTTCCTTTTGTCCAGGACGGAATTCATCAAAACCGAATTTTTCTTTGAGGACTCGTTCTATATTCATCATCACTCACCTATTTTCGCAAGTACAAGTCTTATTTGGAAAAAGCTTATCTCTTTATTATCGACCATCTGCTTGATTGCTTTAAGCTTTTTTGTTCCAAGTTCCTTAATAGCTTCAGCAATTTTCCTCTCATCCTCGATATTCACATAATCTGAAATCGGAAAACTCTTGTCCGATAAGACAATTTCTACGAGGTGATCTTCGATGGTGTTGACTTTCAATCTGCGGATTTCAGCAATTTCACCCAGACTTTTCCCTTCATGGATGTATCGTAAAGTAGCCTGTGTAGATTGTGTCAAATGAGGATTCCCACTACTTTTCCAATCATTTGTTAATGTGGACAAGAGAGGGTAATCCTTTCCCGTTTCCATTTCAGCAAGCATTTGATGCAATGAATCAAGGAATGTAAAGCGGACATACTCTTCTTCTACATCCTTCCTTTTTGCAATCTGTTCAAACGTAAGTCCAATCCTGTTTATCCCGGTTATTTTCAAAATGAATATGTCTCGTTTCATATCACTTTGACTTTCTAAAAGGGATATCAGTTCATCATATAGATGTTGGGCAATCAATGCTCGATCCTGACGATTGGCATGTAAAAATTCCTTTACGAAGAATTGGATTTTGGGATTTCTTTGTATCGGATAAAAACGTCTTTCATTGTGGACAATATGGGATATGGTTTGAATGAGTAAGTTTAACCTTCCCCAGAAAACCGGGGTGATATTGTGATATTTCCAACCATTAATATACGCCGGAAAAGGATTATTTTTAAAGTAATCGACTAACATTCCTTCACCTTGCATACTAATTTCATATGCATCTGGTTTATCCGTTAATTTAATCAAGTCATGCTTAAGTAAATGTTCAATGTTTTGATTTAATTGCTGACGGGTAAATCGAGGTATTGTCCCAAAAATATCCGTTAGCCCGAATAAATGGGCATCCTGGATTGTTTGTGACGATTTCTTCCCCTGCAGCATATGGTATATAGCATAAATGGAGCGTTCGCCTTGAAATTTTTTTATCGCATATAGAATGATGGCCTGTAGATAATTATTCATGGGACTCACATCCTTGTTTCATTTAACCAATAAACCCATTGTAACAAATAACTGCAAAAATCGCCGTTATTATTGATGAATACAAGGAAAATTATGTGACTAAATGACGAATCATGGAAAGAACCAAGTTAAGTATTTCGATGTTTTCCGTTGACATTGTGCTACATGATAGTTATTATCAATACAATTTCTATTGAAAAGTTTGGCATTCGGTCTTACAATAAGAAAGAGATAATAATCTGAAATAAAAAGATTATCAGTTGTCAATCAACTTAGGAGGGGTTATATTCATGGCTAAATTTACTATTGTGGATAAAGAAACATGCATAGCTTGTGGAGCTTGCGGAGCAGCGGCACCAGATATATATGATTACGATGACGAAGGGATTGCATTTGTTACCCTTGACGATAACGAGGGAATCGTTGAAATTCCTGATGTACTTATAGATGACATGATGGATGCATTTGAAGGATGCCCAACGGATTCTATTAAAGTTGCTGACGAGGCATTTGACGGAGATGCACTTAAATTCGAATAACGTACAAGCCATTTTCAATCGAAAATGGCTTTTTTTTTGCCATCTCCCCATCCCAAAATGAAACAGGCATAAAAAAACAACCGAATACGAATATCCGGTTGTTTTTTATTTCTATCGTTAATGCCATTAAGCATTTTTATATAATGTTTGTTTATTGATCCATGTCTGTAATTTAATGAACAGCAACATGAATACGGATGTGATGAGTACGCCTTTTATCACATTGAAAGGCAAGATTGCCGTCGTAACGAGCTTTCTTGACTCGGGTGCCGACATTGCATCCCATCCCATAAAGAAGGTATAAGCCGGTAAGAAGACATAATAGTTTAAAACACTCATGAATACTGCCATGGAAACTGTTCCCGCAAGTAAAGCGAATGTCATCCCTTTTTTTGAATTGATTTTCTGAAATACATAATAAGTCGGCAAGACAAACAGTATTCCGGCTATGAAGTTAGCGATATGCCCCACAGGTACAGCAGTCAAGGTCCCTGTCATGACTAAATCCAATAGGTTCTTAATGAACTCGACTAGAATTCCAGCCATCGGTCCGAAAATTAATGCCGCCATCAGTGCTGGTATGTCGCTAAAATCAACATTGAGAAAAGGCGGGAATCCCGGAAACGGGAAATTTAAAAGCATCAATAAATAAGAAATGCTTCCCATCATGGCAAGTGTGACCGTTTTTTTCACTTTGTTCTTTTTCATAGGTCTCTCTCCTTCTTTTTCCGATCTACCTGAAAAAGAGGTTAGGGTTCCATATGTTGATGTTCAATAAAAAAACCTTTAATTCCAATAGAATTAAAGGGATAAATTAAAGGTTACATCAAACAAACGTTCAGCAAATAACTGTTGAAACGCACTCAGGAACCTCCATCTTCTCCCATCCAGACTATACTGTCGGCTTTGGAATCGCACCAAATCCTGCCTTGTAAGGCTCGCGGGCTTAGAAGAAGAAACTCTTCATCACCGCCGGTGGGGAATTGCGCCCCGCCCCGAAGATAGATCTATAAAATTTTTTTATACTTCCCATTATATCTGAATTACTTGTTTTTTGATAGCACTTTTTTTCTCAGTTGATTCATTCAGGATGAATATCGATCATCACAGTGAATGGCTTAAAATAAATAGTGGATACACAAAATGAAAATTCGAAATAATGAAAATTATTTTTTATACTATTCAATCCTTGATGAAGCCATTTATATCGCGACATTAAACAGATGATCAGAAGATCACCATTCTATTAAGCGCTTACATCCGGTTAAGCCAAATTGACATATTCAGCATTTCAATTGTAAAATTAACTGAAATTTAAGATAATTTTTTCCTAGGAAGGTGTTAAGTCGTGTATCGGATTTTAGTAGCAGACGCCATTAAACCAGAAGGACTCGGACCGCTATCTGAGGCATCCAATATTCATCTCATTCAAAAGACCGTAGAGGAAGCTGCAAACGAACTTGATCAGATTGATGCAATTCTTGTAAGAAGTGCTACGAAGGTTTCAGAGGATTTAATGAACCGTATGCCGCAGCTAAAAATTATAGCACGCGCTGGTGTCGGTGTAGATAACATAGATATCCCCTCGGCGACAAAACGCGGGATTGTCGTGGTTAATGCACCTGACGGCAACACCATTTCAACAGCTGAACATACATTCGCCATGATGGCTTCATTAATGCGCCACATTCCGCAAGCTTATGCTTCACTGAAGAATGGGGAGTGGAAACGTTCTTCATATACGGGTACTGAACTTCGTGGTAAAACATTAGGAATAGTTGGCTTTGGACGTATCGGAGGGGAAATTGCCAAACGCGCTAAGGTATTCGGCATGGATGTCATTGTCTATGATCCGTTCCTTACTGTCGATCGTGCAAAGAAAATGTCCGTAACTGCCCTGCCGTTAGATGAATTGCTTCCTAAAGCAGACATCATTACTGTTCATACACCACTTACGAATGAAACTAGAGGATTAATCAATAAAGAAAAACTGCTTACCTGTAAAAAAGGGGTTTATGTACTTAACTGCGCCCGGGGCGGTATTCTGGACGAAGATGATTTATATGAAATGTTAGTTCAAGGACATGTCGCAGGGGCGGCCCTGGACGTTTTCGTCGAAGAACCTCCAATTGGCCATAAACTGCTTGAACTGGATAGCGTCATTGCTACACCTCATCTGGGTGCTTCAACTAAAGAAGCCCAATTAAATGTTGCCGTACAGGTTGCCCAGGAGGTATTGACCTATTTCGAAGGAAATCCAGTCTCAAGTTCTATCAACCTGCCAGCCATATCTAAAGAAGTGTTTGAAAAGGTACAGCCATTCTATCAACTTGTCCAGCAAATGGGATCCATTGCTTCTCAGTGCATGAATGAAGGAATTCAGGAAATCTCCGTTACGTATGCCGGAGAATCATTGGATTTCGATACAGCGATTCTTACAAAAAGTCTAATCTCCGGCTTTTTCAGATCAAGAGTCGATGCATCTGTAAATGAAGTGAATGCCTTGTTGATCGCAAAAGAGCGTGGCATAACCGTTGGTGAAAAAATCTCTACGGACTCTTTAGGTTACTCGAATTTGATCAGCCTTAAAGTAAAAGGTGACCACCGTGAATTAACAATCAGTGGGACCTATATCGAAAATTACGGTTCTCGAATTGTAAGTTTGAATGGTTTCAAAATCGACTTTCATCCAGAACCGAATTTACTTTATATCCAGCATACCGATAAACCTGGTGTAATCGGTAACGTAGGTAAGGTCCTGGGTGATCACGGAGTGAATATCGCCACCATGCAGGTTGGCCGTAAAGAAGCTGGCGGGGAAGCCATCATGGTTTTGAGCTTTGATTTACCATTGGAAGATAACATGAAACAATTTTTAATGGAAACAGAAGAAATTACATTCATGGCCCGTATTTCATTATAAGACAAAAAAGTGCCCGTCAGCGCGGGCACTTTTTCTGTGAATGCAAGGGGCTTTTGCTTACCATGGACAGTGTGTTTATAACGCACCAACATATGAAAAACCTTCATATTTATTAAATCTTAGCCCGCTGCATCAATTTACTTGGTTCGGAGCTTTGGGCACCAATATGTCTTCAGTTAAATTCAGCTGGCCTACCTCTTCAATTGGAGCATTTTCAAACTTCACTTTTTCAAAACCAAAATCCTTAGCTATGAAGAGGATGGCTTCTAAAGCTTGAAGGGATTCCTCACTATTTTCAATAGCAGCTTGATCTGATAATTGAATGATCACAAGATCTCCATTCGAGCTTATCCTTTCCCATTTCAGGTCAGGCGGGATTGCAGGTGAAATTCCCTCGATGTCTGCCTCCCCTTTTCCAGCCTGCAGCGCTTCCTCAAAGTCCTGATATCCCATATTGCTTGGAACAAGAAACCTTGGGGAGGACTCATCCTTCTGGTAAAGCAGGTATGTGCGATTTTTTTGATGAGGTATATCCAACTCCTTTAAATATCCCGCATGCGCAAACATGGCACCTTGCTCACCATCTGTAGAAAATGTCATTTTCTCTATATTATTATAGGAAAGAGTTTCCTCCAACGAATGGAGAAAAAGTGTATCTTCATCCAATAGTTGGCTTTTTTCTTGAAAGTCAATATGAGCAGTGGCCGTATCGTTTCCTTGGCTAATCTTTATATCAAGTGGAAAATAATCAGATAGCCCATATTGCTCTTCATTGATGTCGGACATTTGATTAACTAACTGTTTCAATGTATCACTTTGATCGTAATGTTTGAGTTTAATTGAAATGGGAACGATGAAATTCATTTGATCATCTGGGATCCCCATCGTAATGATCGATGCATCGTTAAGGTCATTTTGATAAATCGCTTGTGCAAAGTTTTTTTCCTTTTTCCCTTTTCCGGGTTCCATTTCTGAAACCTCGTCTTTAGATTCAATTTTTGCTTGCTTACTCGAAAACTCTTGATAATCCTGTTTATCTTCTGGAGGAATTTCTTTGTTGCTTGCATCCTGCCGTTCATGATCTGCCGTTTCCTTATTTTCAGATAGAGATAATTTCCCACTACTTCCGCTGTCCTCTTGACTTGTCGTTCCTTTTTTTTCGATAATTAACGATGATGCCAAAACAACCATTAAGAATAAGGAGGCAAAACCCGCAATTAGAGGTATCCAGTGTTTCTTTCTCTTTTTATCATGTATTCTCGCAAACACCTCTGCCTTGGCTCGGTCATCTTTAAATTTCGGAAGCTCTCGGAGCAAGTCTTCAATTTCGCTTTCTTTCCAACGGGACCTTCTCAATGCGGTGGCCCTCCTTTCCTGATAAATCCTCCATCAACTTTTTAATAGCCTTCAAAGCACGGTGCTGGGTTGTTTTTACCTTACTTTCACTCCAATTCAATACTTCAGCAGTTTCCGTAATGGACAATCCCTGAATATATCGTAAAATGATGACGGATCTTTGATTCGTGGTACACCGGTTTAGGCATTGATAAATATCTTGGATTTCATCGTTCATGATAGCCACTTCTTCGGGAATGGGTTCTTTATCTTTTATCAATTGCCTATCCCATTCAAAGTTGGGAAAGATTTTGTCTTTCCACCCTTTTTGTTTCCGAAAGTAATCAATCGTCACATTTCTAGCAATCGAATACATCCACGTTTTTTCACTGCTCTTACCTTCGAAGCGTTCATAGGCCTTCATCACCCGGATATAGACCTCCTGAACAAGGTCCTCAGCCGTTTCTCGATTCTTGGTCATATAAAAAATGAATTGATAAATTTCCTGATGATATTTCTCATAAAGATCGTGGAAAACGGAATCCATCATTTCCCCACATCCGTTCATAAATATAGTCGTCAATCCTAAATAAAAGTTACATACTTCGGCTTTTATATTATTATAAAATTCCGTTAATTTCCACATATTCGGGACTTTCCTAAAAAAAAACAAAGGCAAGTTGGAAAGAAATCCAATTGCCTTTGTCTTCTCAGTTCCTTATGAAACAAGATTTTTTGGCAAGCCACCCGTCATTCATTCAGCATTCTCCAAAATTCGAGGCAGGATAAAACTGAACGTTGTCCCTTTATCAGGTAAACTGTTTACAGATATGAAGCCATCATGGGCATTGATTATATTTTTTACGATTGCCAAACCCAATCCGGTGCCCGAACGCCCGCGGGTCCTTGCTTTATCCGCTTTATAAAACCTCTCGAATACAAAAGGTAAATCTTCTTCGGGAATTCCAGATCCAGAGTCCTTCACATCAATGATCAGACCCCTTCGATCACTTGTCCTCTGAATGACATCAATGTTACCTCCTGGAGGAGTATGACGAATCGCATTATCAATTAAATTGGTCAAAACCTGTTCAATACGGTCCGGATCGAAATGCCATTGAATTTGATCATCTTCAAGACTGGCTGAAATTGTAATCCCTTTTTCTTTAGCTAGCCCGGAAAACTTACTTGTAATCCTCTTTAAATAAGGAGAAATAGGTACGCATTCATAGCTAAGGTTCATTTTACCCGATTCCAATTTAGCAAGATCGAGCAGATCATTGACCAACCGTCCCATTCTCAAAGACTCATCATAGATGATGCGGGCCATTTCCACCTTTTCCTCTTCACTGCTCGCAATGTCATCTACGATCGCTTCACTATATCCCTGCAACATTGAAATCGGCGTTCTTAACTCATGCGAGACATTAGCTATGAAATCAGTCCTAAGTTTGTCCATACGTCTTTCATCACTCATATCCCGTATGATGGCCACCGCTCCCCGAATATTGTCGGCATTTGTGTATAGGGGACTGACAATCAATCCCCAATCTCGGCCCTGCAAGGTAATTTCACCGACCTTCTCCTTATCGAAGGATTCTGATTCATCAAAAAGATTCATTAAAACCAACGGGACATTCACATTATCTTCCCGGTTATAGCCCTTTTCAAAGTACCAGGATTGCAGGAACCTTTCCGCAGGCGGATTCGTTTCAAGAATTGTGCCATCTTTATTGAAGGTAATGACCCCATCTGCCATACTGCTAAGAATGCTTGAGAGATGTTCCTTTTCCTGACTAAGTGCATTCATATTGAATTTCAGCTGCTTCCTCATCTGATTAAACGCTATGGCCAGCTCACCGATTTCATCTTGAGTCAGAATTGGAACCTTTGTATCAAATTTCCCTCGGGCAATCGCTAGAGCGGCTTCCCTCATCTTCACCAATGGGGCATTGATTCTTGTGGATAAAAAGAAAGCAAAAATCGTTGTCAAAATAATGGCGATGCCTGCTGCCAATAAAATGAACTGTGTAGTGGATTTTGTGGTTTCTTCCATGGACTCCAACGATTGAAATAGAAATACCTCATCCTGTTCTCCATTCAATTCAAGTGGAATGCCTACTACGATTGCTGACAATTCCTCGTTACCCGCATCATCGGAAAGCGACATTTCCTTTTTCACAGTCTTTCTTTCCGTAAAAACCTTGAGTAATTCGGAATCATTTTTTATGAGTTCCGGTGTGATTTCGAACTCCTTATCTCCTCCGATGGACGAGAATATCATTTTGTCATCATTTAGAATGATCATTTTCGCTTCGTTGCCTATTAGTTCCGAAGCTATTTGTAAAACCTCATTGCTGGATCCCTGATGTTCATTGGTAACCTTTATGATTTGTTCAGCGGTTTTGGTTAAATCATTTTCAATATTTTCAATTTGGAAATTCTCAAAGAATTCGACCAGCAGAACAGTTAACACGATTAATACAAACGACACGAGCAATAGGATCGTTGCCCATAGCTTCCCTACAACACTGCCCCATAGCATCAGTCATTAACGACTTCGAACTTGTAACCTACACCCCAAACGGTGACAATCATCTTGGCTGCGTTTTCGGATATGCGGTTTAATTTTTCACGTAAGCGTTTAACATGCGTGTCTACAGTTCGAAGATCTCCAAAGAATTCATAGTGCCACACTTCTTTTAACAATTGCTCCCGATCGAAAACCTTATCTGGGGATTTCGCCAAGAAATATAATAATTCATATTCTTTTGGTGTTAATGAAACCTCTTTGTTATCTGCAAGTACACGGTGGGCATCATTATCAATGGTTAGATGTGGGAAGACGATCACATCTTTCGCCGTCGTTTCCGTCTGCATGTAACTTGTGCTTGATGATCGACGTAATAAAGCCTTAACCCTTAACACCACTTCACGCGGACTGAAAGGCTTTACGATATAATCATCGGTACCCACTTCGAACCCTTGAACGCGGTTCACTTCTTCACCTTTAGCAGTCAGCATGATAATCGGTGTCGTTTTCTTTTCCCTTAATTCACGGCAAACTTCGATTCCATCTTTACCAGGCATCATAATATCCAATAAAATTAAATCATAATCATTTTCAAGGGCTTTTGTTAAAGCCACATCTCCATTTTCAGCTTCATCGATCATGTATTCTTCTCTTTCCAAATACATCTTTAACAGCCGGCGGATTCTTTCCTCATCATCCACCACGAGAATTTTAATAGCGTTATACATTATGTAATCAGCCTCCTATCATATATTCTACAAAATGAAAACTTCCATGACTAATACTTTTTCCTCACAAAGTACGATAAAGAGCGTATTTCGCATGGCTTCCATGAACCTTTCACCATTTTGTCACAAAAAAAGACTTTGACCGCCCACTTAGAATTCTTAAATGCTATTTCAACGAAATATTGTTTTATTAAAGGGAGCGACAAAAAAGGGGGCATTTTCCAGAAAAATCGATAAGCCTACTCCTCGACGTTTCTATCAAAAGACCCCCTTCATCTAAATATTACAATACAGAATCAAGCATATGAATGCAAACCAGCAATAACAAGATTTACGAATATCAAGTTAAACATTATGATGGCAAAACCGATTACGGCAAGCCAAGCTGATTTTTCCCCTTGCCACCCCTTTGACATGCGGAGATGCAAGAAAGCCGCATAAAACAACCAAGTAACCAGTGCCCAGACTTCTTTCGGATCCCAGCCCCAGAATCGTGTCCAGGCCACTTGAGCCCAGATCATTGCAAAAATGAGGGCACCGAGTGTAAAGATCGGAAAACCGATAAGGACCGAACGATAACTAATCTCGTCCAATAAATTCAAATTCACATTTTTAACGATCGGTTTAATCAATGCCGCCACTCTTTTGCGAGCGATCAACCTTATTAAACCATACAGGACGAGTCCCGCACCGATTGACCAAATTACAGTATTCAGTTTCTTGGCATTGATCAGTGCAGGCATGTCCACCAGAGGTTCAAACCGATCCGTCTCGATAAGTTTCCCTTCATGGGGACCTACCAATGCCGGCAGGTTGAATTCCTGTTTGACCTCGGCACCATGTTTATCGACCCAATCAAAATTTGCCTTATAATCCATGGCAGCAAAAGAAGAAGTGATGATGACGAAACCGAGGGTGCAGACTAATGTAAACATGATGGCTTCAAGCCAGAACGTTCTTTTGCTTGATTGTGTCTGATCGACGAATTTGATTAAATAAATGATGGCAGTAACGAAACTTATGGCAAGGATTGACTGTCCTGCCGCAGCAGTCGTAACATGAATATGAAGCCAATCGCTCTGCAAAGCAGGAATGAGTGGCGAAATTTCTGTTGGGAACATACTTGCATAAGCGATTATCAATAATGCGATCGGTAAAGCGAATAGCCCAAGGGCAGGTGTTTTATAAAGAAAATAAATTAATATGAAAGCACCGACCAGCATCATTCCGAAAAAGGTCGTAAATTCAAACAGGTTACTTACCGGGGCATGGCCTGCAGCAATCCATCTTGTGATGAAATACCCAATTTGCGCTGCAAATCCGATAATGGTAATGAAAATGCCCAGCTTAGCCCATTTGTTTTGTTTCTTTTCCTCCGCCCCGCGTTTATCCTTGATCGATCCCCCAAATAAAAAGGTAGCGATCAGATATAAAATGAAAGCGGCATATAAAAGGTTACTGCTTAATTCAGCCATTTAAAACTTCCCCCTTACTAGAAGATTTCTCCTCTTCAAGTTGATCCATTGGTTCGGAAAGTGATGTTGATTCTATCGCTTGTTTTATATCTCTTTTAATGCCATGCCAGTTTTTGTTTGTATGGCCGGCCAAAAGTATCTCATCATCTTTCCTTTTAATCCATATACGCCGGTGATTCCAATAAGACCCTTGGACAACGCCGATCATGAAGATGATCCCACCAGTGAATAGGATCCAAAGCGTTAAATCCTTCCTGACGGTCAAAGCCGTGACATCTTGGGTTTCCACACCATTAAAAGCCATTTTATAAGTGTTTTCCCCTAAGGGCTCCACAGTCTCCTTAATCGCCACGAAACTGACTTCACCCTCTGGCTTATCCGGAGTATGCATTTTAAAGATAAATGCTGGATTATTCGGAATCTTCGATATCGTTCTAGGCTCGCCTTTTTCATCGAACTCGAAATCTGGGAAGTAACTGATCAAGTCAACGGAATATCCTTCTTTCAACTCGTATTTCTTTTGAGGATTATTCAAATCAACCTTTAAGCTGCCATATTTCTCTTCGGTTTTTTTATTTATCAAATTAAAAGCCATCGTACTGAGCTCATCCAATTTATAGTCTACTTGGTAGAGAGCATAATGATCATGTTTCAGAGGTTCATTGACTTTGATTTTGTAATCTTTAAGCTTATCAAGGTCCACTTTTTCCCCTGGTAAGGTTTCTCCCTTGCGCTCATAGAGCGTAACATCGGATTGATAGGTTTTTGCGATCGTACCGGTTTTATCAATTGCAGCACTGTACTGCTCATCTTCTTCATTCTCTTTGTCATACACCTCTAAGGTAAATTCATTATTCTGGAGGTAGTATTCACCATTTGTACCCGGGATTTCTTTTCTCTCGCCTTCACGCAGCCAAAGTACTTTGTCGATATACATCCCAGGGACGGAACGCAATAATGCTCCAATTAAGAAAATGATAAGTCCAATATGATTTACATAGGGTCCCCAACGTGAAAAACGACCCTTTTCGGCAAGTATATGACCGTTTTCCTCTCGTATATGATAACGCTGCCTTTTTAGTCTATCCTTTACTCCTTCAAGGTTTATATCTTGGTCTTCAAGCTTTGTCACCCCATAAATCCGCTGACGTTTCATGAACCCGTCATGACGTGTGACCCCTTGTTTTTTTAACGATCGATATAACGGAAAGAACCGGTCGATACTGGCAATCAATAGTGATATGCCCAGCATGCCTATGATAATCAAATACCACCATGAGCTATACAAGTTATGAAACCCGAGTTCATAATACACCATTCCGAACCAGCCGTATTCCAGTTCATAATGCTCTGCAGGCGTAGCTGTTGAAGGAATGTACATTTCCTGGGGTAGAATCGTCCCGATAGCCGAAGCGATCAAGGCAATGACAATGAGCGTCACCCCGACCTTAACGGAAGAAAAGAAGTTCCATATTTTATCGATGATCGTTTTTTTATATGTTTGTGAACGCCTGGCACTTCCTTCATATCTCATATCAATAAGCTTGTTCTCTTTTTCGTTATCAAGCACCATACCGCATTTCCCACAAATCTTTGTGCCAAACGGATTTACATGACCACAATCGCATTTTACTTCTTTCATGTCAAAAACTCCCCAATATTATGGTTTAATTCTCTCCATATGCTTTTGGATGCTCTCTTCTGTCAAAGCTCCAGTGATGATATCTATCACTTTCCCCTCTTTATCAACCAAAAAGGTGACAGGCAATATATCCACGCGATAAGCATTTTCCACTTCCCTACCTTTATCGATCATGACAGGAAAGGTAAGATCATGCTTTGTAATGAAATTATTGACAGCATAGTCAGATTCCCCGACATTAACCGCCAATATCTCAACGCCCTGGTCTTTAAAGTTTTTATATTGATTTTCCATATAAGGCATTTCATATTCACACGGCTTGCAATATGTACCCCAAAAGTTCAGGAAGACGCCTTTTCCCTTGTAATCGGAAAGTTTATGCTCTTTGCCTTCCATATCAGTCAAGACGAAATTGGGTGCATCGGATCCTTTTCTCAGGC
Organism: Peribacillus sp. Bi134; assembly: GCF_918698065.1. NCBI lineage: Bacteria > Bacillati > Bacillota > Bacilli > Caryophanales > Bacillaceae > Peribacillus > Peribacillus sp. Bi134. Next base: position 244,781 of record NZ_CAKKLN010000005.1, read on the forward strand.
TTTCATTCTTATCTTTAGTGAAGTTCGTATAAAGGGCAAACACTAAAGCTGCACCTAAAAGCAGGAGAATGATGGTTCTGCTAATTAGGCGTCGCTTCTTCTTATCCATAGATATCCTCCTAAGGCCACACTAAATTTAACCATACCATTATACCATTTAACGCCATGTCCTTTTTATTTACATTTCTGAAGGTTTTGTGACATTCTTTCCCGATTCATGAAGGAAAAGGTATTTACAGGTTGTTTTCCACCACCCATTCTTCCAGGAGAAGAATGGGGTAGTGGTTTCAACCTATCAATACAGGAAAAAATCTTGTCTACATTCTCCGCTGTTTAGGTTCGGTCGTTGCTAATGTCCGCATTAATTTAACTTCATGTGGAGTCAGCTCCCGGGAATCTCCTGCTGTTAAACCGTCCAATGTCAAGAAACCATATTGTTCCCTCTTCAATTTAATGACGGGATGGCCAATTGCTTCGAACATCCGGCGGACTTGCCTGTTCCTGCCTTCATGTATTGTGATTTCAACGATGGCCGTTTCCTTTTTCTTGTCGGTAGACAATACCCTTGTCTTGGCTGGAGCAGTCTTGCCATCCTCCAACTTGATACCTTTATCCAGCTTTTTCAAGCTTTCACGCAAAGGCATTCCTTTCACTTTTGCCACATACACTTTATCCACTTCATGCTTCGGATGCATTAACGTGTTTGCAAATTCTCCGTCATTCGTTAAAATCAATAAGCCCGAAGTATCGTAATCCAATCGGCCAACTGGATAAATCCGTTCATTGATGTAAGGGAAAAAGTCCGTTACGACTTTTCTGTTCTTATCATCAGAAACTGCCGAAATGACGCCGCGCGGTTTATAGAATAGGAAATAAACCGGGGCTTCTTTTTCAAGCGGGACTTCATTAACCTCGACCTTATCATTAGGCCCTACCTTCACACCTAATTCCTTCACTACTTTGCCGTTCACTTTTACCTTACCTTCTAAAATCAACTCTTCTGCTTTACGGCGGGAAGCCAGTCCAGCATGTGCTATCACCTTTTGTAATCGTTCCATCTATCTTCACCCCATAGTATAATCATTCGTTTGTTATTGTCTATACATACACAATCATACAATTATTACATATTGAGAGGCAAAAACAAAAGGTTTTTCGCTATTAAGAGCTTTTCTTTTATTATTACACCAATAATGGGACGGTTAAATGGGTTGGTTTCCATAATGAGTGTAACATAGCTTATTTTTCCATACAAAAAAATGTTTCTTTTGATGAAATTTTGAATGAACCCTATTAATGGAGGACTAATTTTAAGAAAAAAGACAAAAAAAAAAGAAATGGAATCGCCCATTTCCCTACCTTTAATTCATACCGAAAACCAGTGTGACGACAATAACGGCAGCTATGATTCCGATCAAGTCTGCCAATAGGCCGACCTTAAGGGCATCACCCATTTTTTTGATTCCGACGGCTCCAAAATAAACGGTCAATACATAGAAGGTGGTATCTGTACTTCCCTGAATCGTGGCAGCCAAGCGCCCAATAAAGGAATCCGGTCCATAAACCGATATCAGGTCGCTGGTGATTCCTAAAGCGGCGGTTCCGGATATTGGTCTAATAATCGCAAGGGGTAAAACCTCAGACGGAAAATGAAGAAAGGAAAGCAAGGGCTGCAGTGATTGTACAATGAAATCCAACGCCCCTGATGCTCTAAATACTGAAATCGCCACAAGCATCCCTACCAGGAAAGGGATGAGGGAAAAAGACATGCTGATTCCTTCTTTCCCCCCCTCAACGAAGGTCTCATAGGTGGGAACTCTTTTCAATGTGCCGTAGAGTAATATGCAGAGTATCAATATCGGTATCATCCAAATCGAAATGGTGGTCATCCAGTGCAACATCCTATTCCCTCCCGTTCCTCTTTCTCCTGTAATAAAAATATCGATCTATCGCGATTCCTCCAACGGCAGAAATGGCCGTTGCTATTATGGTCGGAAAAACGATGTCCGTCGGGGAGTGGGCATCGTAATTCATGCGGATCGCAATGACAGTAGTTGGAATCAACGTTACGCTTGAGGTATTGAGTGCTAAAAAAGTGACCATCGAGCGGCTGACCGTTGCTTTTCCTCCATTTAGTTTCTTTAGCTGTTCCATGGCTTTTATACCAAGAGGCGTAGCTGCATTCCCCAATCCGAATGTGTTTGCCATCATATTGGAAAGTATATACCCCATAGCGGGATGATTAGGAGGAACTTCTGGGAACAGCCATCTCATGAATGGTTTGAACAAGTTGGATAGTTTATCTAACAGCCCCGACTCCTCCGCTATTTTCATCAGGCCCAGCCAAAAAACTAGTATGCTCATCAATCCCAGACAAAGCGTGACCGCTTCCTTTGCGCTGACAAAAAGAGCTTCATTCACCTGTTCCATCGTCCCATTAACCATGCCAAAGACAATACCGATCACAAACATCCCGAACCAAATGTAATTAACCATTTCGTCCGATTCCCAATACCGCTTCAAATACCTCAGCCCATGAAGATTGGAATGATTGTTGCTTGAAGCTTTCTTTTGCTACCCCATAAAAAATCGAACGAGTGCCTATTTTCTTTCCATCGAGATAGATGGATGCTCTGCCAACCACTTCCGGGATTTTCCTTTTATCTTTCCAAGCCTTCTGGGGCTTCAGCAATTTCATTTTCACATTGACCATTTCTCTCTCTTCTTTTGTCAGTGGGTACGAAAAATCATTTTTAATGTAGACATGCCCTTTATATATTTCATTTTCCATATTTTTTACCATGCCTTCGGGTAAAATTTCTGTCGGCTTATAATCCTTAAAGGCGGATTCGTACATTTGAATATGATCATTCCAATCATCCGGGCCATTCAATGTCACAGCAATCAGGTCATGTTCGTTTTTTGTTGCCGTCGTGACCAAGGTACGTTTTGCTAGTTTGGTATAACCTGTTTTCCCACCTGTGCAATACTCATATAGTTGTGTAAGCAAACGGTTTTTGTTCTTCCATACATAATCCCATTGTTCTGTGGAATTAGGTGCCCTGTGTTCCTTTGTGCCGGCAATCTTTACATACGTTTTATTTTGCATGGCATAACGAGTGAGTATGGCCATATCATATGCGGTTGAATAATGGTTCTTCGTATTATCCAAACCATGTGGATTTGAAAAATGGGTATTTTTCATTCCGATTTCTTCAGCTTTTTGATTCATCATCCAGACGAATCCATCCAGGCTTCCGCCAACCTTTTCGCTGATCGCGACTGCTGCATCATTACCTGAACGAAGCATCAAGCCATAAACCAAATCTTCGAGCTTAATTTTTTCTCCTTCTTTTAAATAAAGGGAAGAGCCCTCCGTCCCGAAGGCATTGCTGCTTACCTTCACTTTTTCATCCATTTGTCCCGATTCAATAGCCAAGATAGCCGTCATTATTTTCGTAATGCTTGCAATACGGTTCTTTTCATGGGCATTCACTTCATAAATGACCCTTCCGCTATCCTCATCCATTAAAATCGCACTATGGGCACTTACGGATACATTTGCTTTGGCGCTTTGTACAGGAGCCATAAAAGACAACAGGAGAATGACGATACACAAACTTGATAACCCTTTATATGGAAAACGCATGAGTGCCCCCTCGTCTCTTTACTTGTTTTTGTACAAGTTTATGCAAAGGGACAAGGGTTATGAATAAAAGAATGTAATCCTTCATGTCATCCACTGATTTTCTCAGTGATTTCCCATAAAAAAAATCGATAGGGGACCCCTATCGATTTAGTGTTCTATCATACTAATAATGCAGCGATTTCATCAATTTTCTTAGCTCCGAATACCACTTCTTCATCATTGATGATCATGGCCGGCACGCTCATGACTTTATATTTCTTCTTGATTTCCTGGAAATTGCTTATATCGACCATTTCAGCTTCAACGTTAGGGTTTTCAATCGCTATGCGCTGAGCGCCCACTACAACGTCAGGACAGTAGTGACATGCCAATGAAACCATAATCTTAATGTTCGCTTTTTTACTGATACCCTTGATTGAATTCAATACGACTGAATCCAATGCTTGACCAGGTCCGGCCAGGTTATAGATAGCCAGAATGAAGGAATTCAACTCATGGCCGCCTGGTACACCGTGGTATTTGACGCCACTGTATTCACCATTCGAATTTAAGAGGGAAACGACAGGGAACTTATCTGCATTGATTTTTTCTTCAATTTCCGTATTTTCCCCTTTGTTGTATAACTCAAGATGGAGCTTATCTCCTAATTCCGCAACATCCAACAAGAAGTCTCGCAATTCGACTGATTTTGGCAAACTTTCATCGACGATGGAAACTAATGTAACGTCGCTCTCCATCTTGCCGAAGATTCCCTTTAATTGGCCACGTAACGCATCACTCAATAAAGCGCTCTTGCCTGCTGGGACAGTGGCCTGTTCTTTTTTCGCCGGTTTCTCAACTTCAGGTTCATCTTTGATTCCCAGGCGATCTTTTTCTTCTGCAATATATTTACCGGCATCCGTTGCTGCAATCGCTCCATCAGATACAGCTGTGATAATCTGGCGCAAGGATTTGGGTCTTAGGTCGCCCGCTGCATAAACACCCTTTACACTAGTCTTCATATCATCATCGGTTAAAATGTAACCAGCATCATCCATTTCGATATGGCCATTGAAAATCTCTGTTTTCGGCTCGTAACCTATGAAAACGAATACGCCAAACGTACTGTCTTCTTCCTTCGCCTTATATTCAAACTCTTCTTTAGTCGCATTATTGATGAAACGGGCACTTTGAATCATCCCGTCTCCATATACCCCAAGGATTTCCGTATTGAATTTCACTTCAATCTTATCATTTGCCATTACTTTATCAACAATGGACGGGGCACACGAGAAGCTTGATTCCCGGGCGATGATTGTAACTTTTGTTGCAAAGCGTGTCAGGAAAATAGCTTCTTCAGCAGCTGCATATCCTGCCCCGATAACGAAAACTTCCAACCCTTCAAAGAATTCACCATCACATGTTGAACAATAAGCTACACCGCGGCCGGTAAATTCCTCTTCACCTGGAAATCCTAGTGTTCTTGGAGAAGCACCCGTTGCAATGATGACGGCGCGTGCATGGTAGTCCCCTCCAAGGGTTTTTACTACTTTCACCTCACCGGAGAAATCAACGCCCGTTACATCGGCTTTGGCGAACTCAACGCCAAAATCTTCATTTTGAAGCTTCATTTCTTCAACTAACCTAGGGCCCGATATATGACGGATACCAGGATAATTGGCTATTTCCGATGTAGTTGCAGCTTGTCCGCCGCCAGTTCCTTTTTCTAGGATTATTGTTTTTAGCTTGGCTCTTCCTGCATAAACACCTGCTGAGAGGCCTGCAGGACCGCCACCAATAATTAATAAATCATATATTTTTTTCATCTTTTGTGCTCCTTGCTGAATGATTATAACGTGCTAAAATGATTATTTTGAAAAACAAAAGGCACTTATTTTAGGTAAGTGCCTTTTGTCATTAGATCATGTCGGACGAATTGTCCAGTAATCGTAATCAATGCTGGGTATGTCCATTACCTTTAGAAACGGACCCTCCCATTAAAAATTAAAGTTTACCTACAAGGTCTAGGCTTGGTTCAAGTGTATCTTCACCTGGAGTCCATTTTGCAGGGCAAACTTTATCTCCATGTTCCGCTACGAATTGTGCAGCTTGAACTTTTCTTACAAGTTCTTCTGCATTACGGCCAATTCCTAAATCATTGACTTCGTATGCTTTAATTTGTCCTTCTGGATTTACGATGAAAGTTCCACGTAGAGCCAAGCCATCTTCTTCAATCAATACACCGAATTGACGGGATAAAACGTTTGCCGGGTCAGCTAGCATTGGATATTGGATTTTACCGATTGTATCAGTAGCATCAGCCCATCCTTTGTGGCTGAAATGAGTATCTGTTGAAACTGAGTAAACTTCACAACCGATTTCCTTGAATGTTTCATAGTTATCTTGAAGATCAGCTAATTCAGTTGGACATACGAAAGAGAAGTCAGCTGGGTAGAAAAAGAATACTGCCCATTTTCCTTTAACATCTTCAAGTGTAACTTCTTTGAACTCTCCTGCATGGTAAGCTTGTACTTTAAAATCTTCAACTTGTTTATTGATTAATGACATAATAAATTCCTCCAATAGCTAATTTTTTTATCTGCTCCTATTTATAATAATTATTAAATAGAAACTAGTCAATAAATATACCTTAATAATTTTTAAGTTCACAAATTGGTCACAGTTTTTATATTGATATAAATTAATTATTTTTAAAAACCCATAGTACTTCAGATATGCAGTAATAACACATTTCCAATGTTATTTCAAGGATTTAAATAAGACATGTACTCACTATTTCGTGAGATGATATCATCTCCCTTTCAATCTAATTATAATATCCAAATGAGAATCATAAGTCGCTTTAAAATTAAATTAGCAGGTTCTCCTTTATATCCTTGCCATAATTTCCCTAAAAAATTCTTGATACAAAATTTCAGGCAAAAAAACACGAACCTTTACGGCTCGTTTCAGTTTGGTGGCAAAATGTTGTTCGGATTCCAAATAGTAAGGTGAAGGTCGAAAAAAATTTGTGAACGGTCGAATATAGTGCCTCGACGGTCGAATACTGTGCGAGGTAGGTCGAATAAAGTGTAGTTTAGGTCGATAAACTGCGTTAACGTCCCACGACAGTGCTGCGGGTCGAAAAAAGCTCTCCGGTCTTTATGGTTTTTACTGTCATCTTCATTGAATTGAGAAATTTACGACACTACTGCCGAAAAACTGGCTGCAGAGACACCAAAGGCGCTTGCTTTGATTTTGCTTGGCAGACAGTCGGCGGAACTTTTCAAATAAAAAACTGCAGGCAAACTGAGTTTTCATCGAGTTTGTCTACAGTCCGGAATGAACCTTTACGGCTCTGTATTTGTATTTGGTTCTCCAAAAACTTTACTATATTTTATCTGTTATTGCATTTTCCAAATAAGCTTTTTCGCTTCGGTGAACCTTACGGCTGTTTTCGGCCAGTTTACAATGTCCCACCATTTGTCCACATAGGCTGCCCGATTATTTTTATATTGCAGGTAATAAGCATGTTCCCATACATCAAGAACAAGGATCGGGATTGTATCCCACTGAGTCAAAACCATATGCAATTCCGATTGAAGTATTTCTAGCCGCCGCGCACGCGGAACCCAGACTAAAATCGCCCAGCCAACACCTTCCACTTGTTTGGCAGCTTCACTAAAATGACTTTTAAAAGCGGCAAAGCTTCCAAAATCCTTCTCAATCTGGTTAAGTAAATCCCCCCTTGGCTGTCCGCCCCCTCCCGGGATCATCTCTTCCCAGAACAGCGTATGGAGATAATGGCCTGACCCATGAAAGGCTGCTTCCTTTTCCCAATGTTTCAACAAGGAAAAATCTTTTGTTTCCCTCGCTTTTTTCATCATCAATTCCGCTTTATTCAGACCATCGACATATGCTTGATGATGCTTATCATGGTGCAGATACATGATTTCCCTCGAAATCGTCGGCTCCAACGCATCATAGGCATAAGGTAACGGCGGTAGCGTATGCTTCCCAATCGGCACCGATTGCCTTTCCTGTATATTAAATTCCCTAGCGAGCTCTTCAATTTCCTCGTAAACCCGAGCCATCTCTTCTTCAATCAGGACCATATCCTCATAATCCATTTCTTCTGCATCCATATCTTTTGTCATCTCGGAAAGCCGTTCAATATTTGACAGCAATGGCGAATCGGTGATATCGATCTTCTCAAGATATTCCATCACTCCATCAACCCAATCACTTACCTCTTTAGCATAATCTCTTACATCAGACATCTTGCAACCTCCTCTTAGCCTTTATGCACATAAATCATCAAAGTATTTTATGTTTCGAATAAGCGGAGATTCCATTTATAGATAAAAAAAAACAGCTAGGCCTATTAAGCCTAGCTGTTTCATTATCTTGACTGTAACATTTTCGTCCGGTAATCCGTTTCATAAAACTCCAATTCTTCACGCATGGTCTGGAATCCACTTTCCACTGCCTTCAGAATGGTTATTATGCTGTCAGGTACACTTTGGTGAAATTTAATCGAGTTTTTCCCTGTATAGGCAGATCTGCTGTCCTCAAACCACCGATCTGATTTTGGGGAAAAGTATTCTTCGATACATTGATGATAAATTCTATAAAGCGTCTTTTCAGCTGCAGCTTTATTGAAAACATCATTTTTCAGAACGATTTGGCAAGCCTCCAAGCCCTCTTCACAACTTACAAGCATTCTTCTTAAACTAGAAAGAATCCCTTTATAATAGGTTTCATCCCCGCTTTTTTCTTCTTGCAGCTTAGAATAGGTCGTCTCATTTATAAATTCCTCTAGCTGAGCCACTGTCGTTTCTAAAAAGCCTTTTACATCCTCAAGCTGAGATTTTACCAATGTATTCCCCAACCGTGAACCCTCCTCAAAATGATTAAGATTGAATATAATAGTCAACATGTGATTCTATATCATATGGTTTAGCTTGGTCAATAGATATAAACACTTTCTCCAATTTTTCAAAATCCATATTTTCGAAATAACCAGCCAGCTCTTTTTCTGCATTTATATATATACGTTTTCGGTTAACCAGGCTCGGGTCCTTGAGTAAACAGACCATGGCAATGATATCAGCCATATAAATATCCCTGTTAGGGCTTTTGAATATGGGATTGGCGGGATATGGGGTCCAACGAGTGACCATCTCATCAAAATAGCGAAGATACAGTACATTCAGCGTCTTTTCTTCTCCATCCTTTATGTATTGTATAACGGATCGATTAAAAAAATCCTCAGGTGAATTTGACTTTGACTTTTCAAGCCCAAATCCATTGCATGCTACAATTTGCACCCGCAATCCCCCCGCATTCATTTTTTTCTATATTATCACAATTTAAAGAAAAATGTTATTCGATTGTTTGCTGAAATTTTTCAAAAAACAGATCGGCTTCACCATTTTCAAAGCTATCATCCGAATTATCGGCTAGTGGCGGTAATTCTTCTATGGAATTCAGGCCGAAGTAATCCAAAAACTCTTTTGTTGTCCCATATAAATAAGCCCGGCCGGAGCCTTCAGCACGGCCGACCTCTTTTATTAAGACTTTAGTGACAAGTGTATGAATGGGGCGTTCCGTTTTCACTCCCCGAATTTCATCAATTTCCGCTCTGGTAATCGGCTGCTTATAGGCAATGATTGCGAGTGTTTCCAAGGCAGCCTGGGACAAACCTTGAGTGCTTGATGTTTCCACTAGCCTTTTCAAGTAATCCGAGTGCTCTTTCTTTGTCGTCATTTGATAAACACCCGCTATTTCGATCACCTGAATCCCGCGTACATCAGATATATATTCTTCCTTCAAACTTTCAACGATGTCCGTTGCTTGATATTCCGTAATTTCCAGGACAGAGGCAATTTGTTTGACGGAGAGCCCTTCATCTCCGGCAGCAAACAATAATGCCTCAAGAATCCCTTTCCAATTAATAACTTCCAACTGGTTCTACACCTTCCTTAGCAGCAATCATGATTTCCGAAAAGTTATCTTCCTGTTCAACGATGATTTCATTTAGTTTCATCAGTTCCAGCACCGCCATGAAAGTGATGACGATATGCTCCTTAACCGGGAGCGAAAACAGTTCAAAAAAACTTTTCTTCCCTTTTATTGATTGTAACTCAATCATGATTTCATCCATTCGTTTCTCGATCGATATCTCTTGTTTCGTTACTTTCGTGTATAGCGGCTTTTGAATTTTTTGCCTTCGCAGCAGTTTTTGCAGAGCACCCAACATATCATATAGACTTATATTCAACTCTTGTTTATCACTTTCCACTTCTTTAACATAAACAGATAAATCACTTGGGGGTTTAGTGAACAGCAAGCTGCGTTCTTCTTCCATACCTTTAAATTCTTCGGCTGCATATTTATACTTTTTATATTCTAATAGTTTTTCCACAAGCTCGTCCCGTGGATCTTCCTCAAATATTTCCCCATCTTCATCAATCAATTGTTCATCTTCATGCTTTGGAAGCAACATTTTACTCTTGATGGCAAGCAGTGTTGCAGCCATCACCAGATATTCGCTGGCCACATCCAATTCCAGATGCTGCATCGTATGGATGTACCCTAGGTATTGATCTGTTATGTCAGCCATCGGAATATCATAGATGTCTATTTCCAGGCGATTAATCAAATGCAGGAGTAAATCCATCGGACCTTCGAAAGCGTCAATTTTAATATTATAACCCATTAAATTACCTCATTTAAATCTAATTGGCCGATAAAGGCCTATTTCTTTTACTTATCAAGTATAGTGGATTGCCGCCCTTTATCCAAATAATAATTTACTGTCCTCAGAAAAGTTCTTTAATGGATTTCCGACAAATGGGTTGATGCCCAATCACATTCCGAAATCCAACATAACCTAGAAATGTAAGAATAGCAGAACAAAGGAGGTACTCATTATGGGTGCAGGTGGTTTTGGACACGGCGGCGGATTCGCGTTTATTGTAGTATTGTTCATTTTATTAGTTATCGTCGGTGCTTCTTGGTGTTAAATGAAGGCTGATGAATCAAGCTGATTGCCTTGCAATCGGCTTTCTTTATTTTCCAAGAAAAAATTCTATGCTAAACTTGGTGAGTATACATAGTGGGTGTTAGGCTATAAGAAAATGTTATTTGCCTTACCTTAGATAATTCCATCAAACAAAAGGGGTGCTCCTATTGAATTACGCGGAAGACTACCTTTCTTTCCTAGTCCATTTCCATGGGACTAGGGATTACTTCGAATGTCATGAAATTCTTGAAGAATATTGGAAAGAAACCGCACCAAAAGAGCGTGACTCTCATTGGGTCGGGCTCATTCAAATTGCGGTTGCCCTGTATCATGATCGTAGGGGAAACAAAAAAGGGGCTGCAAGGACCTTGTCTAAAGCCCTATCAAATCTCCACCATAAAAAGGCCGAGCTCCTGGAGTTGGGACTCGATCCAGAACGACTGTACAAATTGCTCGAGGACACACATGAGCGAATGTTATCTCAAAAGCCATATGAAAGCATTAATCTGCCTATTGCGGATCAAGGCTTGATCGAAATTTGCCAGACCATGTGTTTGCAAGAAGGGTACATATGGGGTGCAGACAGCGACATGGCTAATTCCTCCATAGTCGATAAGCATCTAATGCGTGACCGTTCGGATGTCATTTCTGAAAGGGCTCGGCAGCTATCCCTTCGAAAAACAAGAAAGGAGGACCGCCCTTAAAGGTGGTCCTCCTTTCCAGCTTTCATATTCAGAATTCTTCACATCTGTCAAGAAAGCTTTCGGTAAACTCATTTGCTTTTAATTCTTTGTCAGGATATTGCTCCTTGATGGCCCTGACCATCGTTTTACCGATACCTTGCTTCCGGAAGGATGGATTTACAGATATATGTTGTATCTCAATGTGGTTTGGAGAGACTTCTATTCCGATCAAGCCCGTAATCTCTTCATCTTTCCATAAGAACAGCTGTAGATTTTCATCCGTTTCATAATTCTTCATCGTATTCCGAAGTGTTTTTATCTCTTTTTCATTTGGCATGAAAGATAATAATCCCATGGCAAACTTCTCATAACTTTTCTTATACTTAATCAACATAATATCCCTCGTTACTAAATAACGTTTTTATTATCTTCCTGTTTCCAATTAATTTGCTTTGAATAATAATCCTCACATATAACATTTACATCATACATAAAAACCTCGTTCGTTTCAACATCACTTTCAGCACTTGATTTATCGATGTGCTATGTGCTAAGCGATAAACAGCCAGTAAACGATTCCCCACATCAAAGCGATAATAAGCATCATAAGTAAAAGAGTCTTATTACTTTTCCTCATCCCATACTCCCTTTATGAATGGTCCAAATATTTAAATAACGAATTCATTCTACTATAACTTAACACAATCTGACAAATATCCTTGCAATCTTGCTTCGATTTTACTACATTGGTAAAGTGATCTAGGTTCATAGAATGCCCTCATAGGTATAAAAGACAAAGATACACCAAACTTTTTCGTTAAAAAAACGTAGCTATCTTGGGCTATATAAATTTTTTCTAGAAAATATGTATCTTTTTTATCCTTTGTTTCGTCAAATACTATGAATCTGATTTAAAGTGCCGCCCTTTTATTGAAAGATTCCCAATTCAGCAGGAAAGGTTAAGGAGGATTATCATGAAAAAAATGAATAAATGGGTCATTGTAACCATTTTATTATGCCTATTATTGCCATATAAGGCTTTTGCAGATGCAGCTGTTGGTGAAATGATCGTCACACTTGGTGAGAATCTGACGAATGAACAAAAAAATATGATTTTATCAGAAATGAAAGCACCTAATGATGTTGAGGTCCTTACGGTTACAAATGCGGAGGAACATGAATACTTAGGAGACTATATTGCTAGCCGTCTGATCGGTACAAAAGCGATTTCATCTTCTGCGATTACTTTGGAGGAAAAAGGGACCGGACTTAAATTGGAGTCGAAAAACATTAACTGGGTTTCCGATGAAATGTATATCAATGCACTGGCAACAGCTGGAGTAAAGGATGCTACCGTTTATGTCACAGCGCCAATACCCGTCTCCGGTACAGCGGCTTTGACAGGGGTCATTAAAGCCTATGAAATCTCTGCCGATAAGAAGATTCCTGAAGATGTGAAACAGGCAGCGAATGAAGAAATGGTGAAAACAGCAAAATTGGGTGACGAAATCGGTACAGAAGAAGCCTCTGCACTTGTAACGAAAATCAAAGAGGAAATGGCTGCAAATCCACCAGCCAATACTGAGGAGGTCCGCGAGGTTGTCGAGTCTTCAGCAAAAGACCTTGGAATCACCTTAAATGATGCTCAAGTCCAAAGTTTAATTGATTTATTCAATAAACTAAAAGAATTGGATATTGATTGGAACGCTGTCGGTGATCAGCTTACTGCAGCTAAAGATAAGCTTTCCAATTTTCTTGAATCCGAAGAGGGTCAATCATTTCTGGATAAATTGAAAGAAGTCTTCAGTAGTTTAATAGACGCGATCAAGTCACTTTTCAGTTGACTCCAATAAAAAAAGGATGGCCAATGCCATCCTTTTTTTTATTCTTTATTGACGACTGCCTCTTCATGAAGGGCCAAATCCAAATGGATAAGATCTTCGTACGTCTCGCGTTTGATGACCAACCGGGCTTCTCCATTTTCGGCAAAGACGACTGCCGGTCTCGGAATCCGATTGTAATTATTCGACATGGAATAACCATATGCCCCTGTACAAAATACCGCCAAAACATCACCGCGGCCGGCTTTTGGCAATGGTAAATCCCAAATCAGCATATCTCCGCTTTCACAGCATTTCCCGGCAATGGACACTGTCTCTTCTACAGGGTCAAGCGGCCGGTTTGCCAGAATTGCATCATACTTCGCCTCATAAAGAGCTGGACGTATATTATCACTCATGCCCCCATCAACGGCAATATATTTACGGACATTAGGAACTTCCTTTTCAGAACCGACCTTGTACAACGTCACACCGGCATCTCCGACTAAAGAACGGCCAGGTTCAATCCAGATTTCAGGCATTACTAAATCGGAATCAGCAATCAGGTTCTGCACTTCCCTAACGATTTCCTCAACATATTGAGACGCCGGTAGCGGATCATCCTCTTGTGTATATCGAATCCCGAATCCCCCTCCAAGATTCAATACCTTTGGTTGATACCCTACCGAATCGTGCCAATCATTCAGCTTGCCAATAATTTTTTGGGCCGCGAGAAGGAAACCTGTCGTTTGAAAGATCTGGGAACCTATATGGCAGTGCAGCCCTAGAACTTCCAGGAATTCACTTTGCAGCGCTTGCCTAAGGGCTGCTTCGGCCTGGCCATTAATAAGATCAAAACCAAATTTCGAATCTTCTTGCCCTGTCAAAATATAATCATGCGTATGGGCTTCAATACCCGGTGTTACACGAAGAAGGATTTTCACCTTTTGTTCACGGTTTGTACAAATTTCTTCCAACAGTGTCAACTCTGAAAAATTATCGACTACTATACAGCCAATGTCATAATCCAAAGCCATATGTAGCTCTTCTTCACTTTTGTTATTTCCATGAAAGTGAATCCGTTCTGTTGGGAAATTTGCCTTAATTGCCGTATACAATTCCCCCGCTGAGACAACATCGAGAGAAAGTCCTTCTTGCTCAGCCAACTGGATCATGGCAATCGAAGAAAAGGCCTTACTTGCGTAAGCAACTTGAGCCGAAATCCCCAATTCCTCAAAAGTTCTCTTAAACCCTCTTGCCCGTTCGCGAATTAGCTCTACATCATAAACATATAATGGTGTGCCAAATTGTTCGATCAATTCGATCGTGTCCACTCCGCCAATCTCCAGATGTCCACGTTCATTGACACCACCGGTTCCGTACAAATGCATGATAGCCTCACCTTCCTGACTTAAAACTAAAGATTAATAAGAAATGAGGCAGCCTCAAATAAAGAAACCCTGCTGTAAAAGGTTCTCTATATGAACAAGCCTCATCCGAATCGATTATCCCATGTAAATATTGTCCTCTATGACTGCTTAGTAGTTCGAAGGGAAAGACAGATTGGTTTAAACTCCAAAGAGTCATAGTAGCTTTATCTCTTTGTGAATCCTAACTTTACCGCTTTATCCGAATAAAATTAAATTACCACAACTTTTCGACAACATCAACCTTTAGATTTTCTTGGCTGCCTATATAAATCCTGGGGATGTACAATACTCGGACGTTCTATAGAACCTGGATAAGGTCTTCTAAATATTATATGTGACAAGGCTTTCGGCTGAAACGGTAGAAGCGGCCATAAATAAGGTGTATTTAACGTCTTTATGCTAGTAAGCATAATAATGTAGAGCGTGATGCCTATGACTAGGCCAGGCACTTTAAATATAGCGACCAAAACTATCAGTGCCAAACGGGAAATTTTATTCGCAACCCCTAGTTCTAAACTCGGAGTGACAAATGTACCGATTGTAGCCACTGAAGCGTAGAGAACCACTTCAGGAACAAAGAGGCCAACATCTATCGCTATCTGCCCTATCAAAACTGCCGCAACCAAGCCCATCGCCGTTGAAAGCGGGGTCGGAGTATGAACGGCTGCCATCCTTAGAAATTCTATCCCAATATCGGATATGAAGATTTGGACTACAATGGGTATATGCGTTTTTTCATTCGGTCCGATAAACTCGAACTTTTCCGGCAGGAGGGAAGGCTCTAAACAAAACAATAACCATATCGGCAGCAAGAATAACGAAACGAAAATCCCTAGAAACCGGACCCAGCGCACCAATGTCCCAACGGCAGGTGCCTGCCGATACTCCTCAGCGTGTTGCATATGATGGAAAAGAGTGGACGGGGTAATGATGACACTCGGTGAAGTATCCACATAAATAAGGACATGCCCCTCAAGCAAATGCGTTGCCGCCACATCAGCCCGTTCCGTGTATCTGACAAGCGGGTATGGATTATACCTTTGATTGACGATGAACTCTTCGATCGTTTTATCAGACATCGTTATGCCATCAACCTCAATATTATTCAATTCCTTACGAACGATTTCTATTAAATCGGGATCGGCAATATCTTTAATGTAGCCGATGGATATATCCGATTTCGATCGTTCCCCTACATGCAGCATTTCGAAACGTAATCTTTCATCCCGGATTCTCCGTCTGGTTATCGCTGTGTTAATGATGATATTCTCGACAAAACCATCCCTTGATCCACGGACGACTTTTTCCGTATCTGGTTCTACTGGCTGTCTCCCGGGATAACTCCTGACATCCACAACCAATCCTATTGGTTTGCCATCAACAACAACGACTATTAAACCGGATAATACCTGATCAACAAGCTCATCCATCGTCTTTATTTCCTGAACGGATTGGTGTACGAGCAAGTCTTTGACTACATCAAAAACTTTAGTAGACACGATATCGGCATTTTTGTTATGAATAAGAGAATCGAGGATATCAATGATGTACTCTGTATCCGTCAGCCCGTTTATATAGTAAATATGAACATCTTTTCTATAGACCTTTATCTTTCTTACTCCTAAGTCGAAGCTGACGCCTAGACCTACTTTCTCTTCCATGTACGCGTCAACTTCCGCTACCCTACTCGGAATCGGCATCATGTCTTGAGGTTTTTCTGAAGTCATCATGACCACTCCTTTCCAATATGATTTCCACCGCTAGCTTCGTTATCGGTGCTCCTCTTTTAAAATCGTCCTGATGGGACATTTTCCCTATATCTCCTATCCCCACTACGATGGGAACATGTAATTGATCAATGCAATACACCGTATCTCCTGTTATCTTTCCCAGTTCAAATTCCTCGGCGCCGTATTTATCAACCCCGTTCGGTGTCAAATTACCATCACGGTCAATACAGATATCCACCTTGGTCCATTCTTCCCTTCTAGTCTTTGAAGCGACCGCTATTACGCCAAGGACATTAATATCAGGGTGTCCGGCAACTACCTTCATTGCCTGTTCGCCTGATCCTTCTCCTATAAAACCGCTATCATCAAACATGACCAATACAGGATCATACTTCGCCTTTTTTATTAATTCAACTAACTCCAAGCCCGTATATCGTGATGGATTACCTTGGGACATGGAGATACATCTTCCCCCAATTTCCTTGGCTACATGCTCGACAGCCCGTTTCGCATACTCATCTCCATCCGTAATCAATATCACTTTTCGTTTGGTCACCATCTTGGGCCTACCTTTCATCATCAGGAATAGTTACCTCATAATCTTATAAATCGACAAAATAAATCCATTGGAATAATGATCCGGCTATTTTCCCCAATACGAGTGCCATCAACAGATAAATGATCTTCTCTTGAATTCCGATTCGTTTTGAAAGAACCGGAAATACATTAAGGACTTCAGTTAAGGCAGCAGCAAGCATCCCATTAAATATCCCGTCAGCCAAACCGATTGGAATTAATAAAAAATGCGGGAGGTAAAGTTCCGTCTCCTGTAATCCTAACCAAGTTCCTGCGACAACTCCGGCTATGATGGCTCCTTCGTAGTAATGTATCATTTTCATTGTTTTTGTCAGCTGAGTCAGCCTCGGAATCACCCCAAGTACAGTTAAAAACGCTACAAAACCGGCACCTGTCGCAAAACCCCCGGCTAAACCGACAAAGATTCCGAAGATGATTTTACCGGTCATCAAGGTGGCGCACGTTCTCCTTATTTTCATTCATGATTACATAGCGGTCCAAATCCTGCTGATAGTTGAACATTTCAACCTCGAGCGGACTAGGCTCCTCATTGAAGCGTTTTTTAAAGAAGTGATTAAAAAATAGAATCATGCCCATACCAAGGCCGAAGCTATATGGGATTTGAATCAATAACGGCTTATCATCCACTTTTCCCGTTATTATAGTAAAGATTTTTTGATGCACTTCCCCCATGCTGACATCCACATGAAAATTCATTATCGTCATTCCGCCGCCGACAAATAATAAAAACCAAACTAAGGCGAATGTCAGGTATGACATTTTCTTTTTCGAGAGGATGATTTCGATGATCGTTTGAGATGGCCCGAATGTCTCCACTTCAATAGTCGAATCCACCTTGCGGATGGCCATGATAACTTGAGCCAAATCAATGACAATAATATTCCTATCTTCCTTCTTGACCGTTAATAATATGATTTCTTCAATTAAGGTGATCACTTCTTCAGGTCCGATTATCCTTGCAATATCTTTTATCCTCACCGTTTGATTTCCCTTTACTTGTACACGGTTCCTCATCCTGATATATACAACTGCCACTATCATCACATCCCGACCTTTTATTTCCTTATGCTAGTAGTATGGATTGGAAGCAGTTTGAAAATGCAGGAAGTGAACCATGTCCATATATTACTAATTTGAAAACAAAAAAAGACATGCTGCAATGACAGCATGTCTTTTTGATTTAGATTCATACTTTAATGAGTGGGGAAGAAAATCAGCTGAACCAAAAATATCAATCCAAAAATATAAATGAGCGGATGTACGGATTTTCCTTTTCCACTAAATACCTTCATAAGGGGATAAGTAATGAACCCGATTGCAATGCCTGTAGATATACTTGAAGTAAGCGGCATCGTTAAAATGATCGCAAATGCAGGAAATGCCTCATCGAAAATTTTCCAATTGACTTTAGCCAGCCCTTCCATCATGAAACATCCCACGATGATCAAAACAGGAGCTGTGATTGCTTGAACTGAAGAAATTGCCGATATCAATGGAGAAAAGAAAATCGATGCAGCAAACAAGATTGCCACGACTGTAGAGGTTAATCCCGTACGTCCGCCAGCGGCCACTCCCGTACTTGATTCAACATAGGCAGTCGAAGGGCTTGTACCAAACATCGAGCCGACTGTTGTCGCAATCGCATCACCTAAAAAGGCTTTCTTGGCTCGGGGGATTTTCCCATCCTTCGTTAGTCCTGCCTGTTCCGTCACGCCAATCAAGGTTCCTGTCGTATCAAAAATCGTCACAAGTAAAAAGGCGAAAACAATTGAATATAAAGAATTCGTGAAGACCCCGGCAATATCGATATCAAAAAATACCGGTGTTGGAGGTACAGATAAGACCCCATCGAAGTTGAGCAAACCGATAAAGTAGCCAATGATTGCCGTAACGATCATACCAATGAAAATTGCCCCTTTAATATTACGGGCCATAAAAATCAAGGTAATGAATAAGCCTGCTAATGCTAAAACGGTTCCAGGCTGATGCAAATCGCCAAGAGTCACCATAGTTGATTCATTAGGAACTACGATTCCTGCATTTTTTAATCCGATAAACGCAATGAATAAACCAATTCCTGATGTGATGCCATATTTTAATGAATTAGGAATCGCATCAATTATCATTTTACGCAAGCTTGTCACGCTAATTAGCAGAAATAGCAAACCAGCAATGAAAACCGTACCGAATACGGTCTGGTATGAAAGACCCTGAGCACCCACTACGCTGGCAAAATACGCATTCAAACCCATCCCTGGTGCTATCGCAATCGGGTATTTTGCAACGAGTCCCATGATAAGGGTACCGATCACCGCTGATATGACCGTTGCCATGAAAACTTGCTCAAATGGTATTCCGATTGAAGACAATAAAGCCGGATTCACGATTAGGATATAAACCATAGTTAAAAATGTCGTAACACCCGCCATGACTTCTGTACGGACATCCGTCCCATTTTCTTTCAGGGAGAAAAACTTTTCCATAAACATATTTTAGACCTCCAGATCTAAAGGAAACACCGACAACCGTTTGCACGAAAAGACAAGGTGTCCTAATATTGTACTGCATCAACGTTTTTCCTAATCAATATTGATTAAAAGAAAGCTAAAAAAACGAATGAAAAACGCGACCTTTACTATAATATTCGTTTTTAATCCTAAATTCAACTAAAAAATTCGACCCCGCTCATATTTTCATTCTACTTGATAAGAACCACTTTTACTTTTTCCTAAAATCAATCATTTATTTTCAAGCTCAATGAAAAACCACATGAATCATTGATTCATGTGGTTTTTCATTTGCTGAAGAATCTTCTTTTCCAGCCTTGACACCTGGACTTGGGAGATGCCAAGCCTTGCCGCCACTTCCGATTGCGTCTGATCTTTATAATACCTCAGGAAAACAATCAGCCTTTCACGTTCATTCAATTCTTGTATGGCTTCTTTCAAAGCAATTTGATCGAACCAGGAGGTTTCATTATTGTCGGCAATCTGGTCAAGAAGAGTAATCGGATCTCCATCATTTTCGTAAACCGTTTCATGGATGGATGAAGGGCTCCTGCTAGCTTCTTGGGCCATGATGATTTCCTCTGGCGACAGCTCTAGATGTTCCGCCAATTCATTGACAGTCGGAACTCGGCCATACGTCTTTGAAAGCTCCTCTTTGGCCCTGCGAATTTTATTCGCCATTTCCTTTAATGACCGGCTTACTTTAACCGTTCCGTCATCACGGATAAAACGTTGGATTTCACCAATGATCATAGGCACAGCATACGTTGAGAATTTCACTTCAAACGATAAGTCAAATTTATCCACGGACTTTAACAGACCAATACAGCCTATTTGATAAAGGTCATCCGGTTCGTAACCTCGATTGAGGAATCTTTGCACTACTGACCATACAAGCCTCAGATTGCTGTTGACAATCAGATTTCTCGCATCTTGGTCACCGCTCTGGCTGCGTTGGATTAAATTCCGCAATTCCTCATCTTTTAAATGGGGCTGGCCTTTCTTGCCCTTCTCGTTTTTAACCTCCACATCCATATGCAAGTCTCCCTTAATTGCACAAAGCTCTGCTTGTAGTTAAGTGCTTTTTTAATCGAATGATCGTGCCTTCGCCCTTATGGGAAATTATATTGATTTCATCCATGAAGTTTTCCATGATGGTGAATCCCATTCCGGAACGTTCAAGTTCGGGTTTTGTCGTAAATAACGGCTGTTTAGCCTCCTCGACGTCTTCAATGCCCAGTCCCTCATCCCGGATGGTCAATTCCACAGTATCGCCTTCGATGATCACTGAAATGTATACCCAACCTTCCGGGTCACTCTCATACCCATGGATAATCGAATTCGTAACGGCTTCTGACACGACAGTCTTGATCTCTGTCAATTCATCCATCGTCGGGTCCAATTGGGCAATGAAAGCCGCAACAGTTACCCTGGCAAAAGATTCATTTTGGCTAAGTGCAGAAAATTTCGTTTCCATTTTATTTTTCATTTTAGGCAACCCCCAGTCTTTGCAAAGCGTTTTTTTCGGATAGTTCCATTTTAACAATTTTAAACAACCCTGACATCTCAAATAACCGCTTTACTGCCGGAGAAATTGCACATACCACCATTTCACCTTGCTTTTTATTCACCTGCTTATAGCGCCCTAAAATAACTCCAAGCCCTGAACTGTCCATAAAATCCAATTCTTCCATGTTAAGGATGATATGTTTGATATTATGCTTTTGAATGGCTGCCTCTGCCTGGTTTTTCAATTTTTCTGCTGTATGATGATCTAAATCACCTTTGAGACGAATGCACAATACGCGATTTTTCGCCTCCATATTAATCGTAAGACTCATTATATACAGCCTCCTTCACTGTCTTATAAAGAGTCAAATTCTCTTTTTCACCTGCCGATTCCTCCTTACTAGCAAAACTAGTGGAGTTTCGCCTAAATTAGTACGATTAACAGGTATTGCGACAATTTATTCTATTTCGCTTGGGTAAACATGCCGAAAGCCCGTTTATACAATTGCCACCAGCTGGCATTTTCAACAGTTTCCTTCGCAACAATCGGAGATTCGACATACACCTTGCCGTTTTTCTTCAATTCAAGCGTACCAATTTCATCACCTTTTTTAATCGGGGCATCCAAATCTTTATCAAGCGTGATTTTTTTTGTAAAGTCCTTTGCCGTTCCATTTTTGGCTGTCAAAACTGAAATAGGTTCACTTGTCACACCCACCACCGATTTCTTGTCGCCTTTACTTACCTTTGCTTCACCTAACACCTCGCCGCGTTTATAAATCGGGTATGTGATATATTGTGAAAATGCATAATCTAACATCTTTGTGACCTGAGCATTTCGTTCCTTAGGAGAAACGGCTCCGAAAACGACGGCAATGACACGCATATTCCCTTTTTTTGCGGTCGCTGTCAAACAATACTTCGCTTCATTTGTGAATCCTGTCTTCAGTCCATCGACCCCAGGGTAAAATTTCACTAATCTGTTCGTGTTGACTAGCCAGAATTTCTTTTCGGTATTTTCACGGAGATAATCTTCATATGTACCCGTGAACCTTGTAATCGTATCGTATTTCAATAATTCCTTCGCCATGATCGACATATCATGTGCCGAACTGTAATGATCTTTAACAGGAAGGCCTGTTGCGTTTTGGAACTTTGTATTTTTCAACCCGAGGTCTTTCGCCTTTTTGTTCATTTTCCTAACAAACTCTTCTTCCGATCCAGCTAGACGTTCTGCCATCGCCACCGATGCATCATTCGCCGAACCAATCGAGATGCCCTTGAGCATTTGTTCTGTGGTCATTTCTTCACCTGGCTCGAGGAAGATCTGGGAACCGCCCATTGATGCTGCATACTCACTAGTCCTGATTTTCTCCTTCATGCTAAGTTCGCCTTTATCGATCGCTTCCATGATCAGCAGCATTGTCATGATTTTCGTCATGCTTGCCGGCGAAAGACGAACGTCTGCATTTTTATCATAGAGAACAGTACCTGTATCCCGTTCAATCAAAATAGCCGATTTAGCATTTGCCGCCAATTCGACTCCTTTTTCCTCAGCTGCTTTTGTATGTGGGACGCTAAAACCCATTGCTACCAATACGGTTAAAAATAGAGAAAGAATCCGCTTCATCTCCATACCCTCCAATCTTTATAGGATTTATTTTTTCCATTAAACCCATTTTTATACAAATAAAGATGAATTTTGAACATATACTGGATATAGGGTAACGAAGTGAACCAAATTAAAAGAGGATGCGCATGGGCATCCTCTTTTAAACATTCAATGAAATAAACGTAAAAAGGCCACGCAAAAGCGCGGCCTTTTTTGGAAAATATTTATTCCATGATCTCTTTATAGATCAATGTAGGTTTTTCTACTTTCTCTTTTGAAATCGCAATGCTTTCATACAATTTTTCTTTTACCTTTGAAACATCTTCAAAGTTGCTGTAAATCGTCACAAGGGATTCACCTTTTGCCACGGTTTCCCCTATTTTTTTACGAAGTACCAGTCCGACTGCCAAATCAATCTCTGATTCCTTAGTCGCCCGCCCGGCACCTAACAGCATGGCTGCCGTTCCTACTTCATCAGCGATGATCTCCGATACATATCCGTCCTCTTTCGCTTCCAGCTCGAAAGTATGGGCAGCCTGCGGCAGTTTTTCCGGCTGATCCACAACCGAACCATCGCCTCCCTGCGCTTCTAGGAAAACCTTGAATGAGTTAAGTGCAGAACCATCCTTAATCGCATTTTCCAGCAAGGTTCTTGCTTCCTTCAGAGAACTTGCCTTTTTGGCAAGGTATACCATATGGCTTCCTAGTGTTAAAGAAAGTTCCGTTAAATCTTCCGGTCCTTCTCCTTTAAGTGTATCGATGGCTTCCTTCACTTCTAAAGCATTTCCGATTGCGTAACCCAACGGTTGGCTCATATCGGAAATGACAGCCATCGTATTTCGCCCTACATTGTTTCCGATGCTAACCATTGCATGCGCCAACTCTTCGGAATCTTCAAGCGTTTTCATGAAAGCGCCCGCTCCCGTTTTAACATCAAGTACGATTGCATCAGCACCAGCTGCGATTTTCTTACTCATGATCGAGCCAGCAATCAAACCGATACTGTTAACGGTAGCCGTAACATCACGCAATGCATATAGCTTTTTGTCGGCTGGAGTCAGGTTACCACTTTGTCCAATGACAGCTATCTTATTTTTATTAACAAGTCGTATGAACTCGTCGTTTTCTATTTCGACATGAAATCCCTTTACAGACTCCAACTTATCGATCGTTCCGCCTGTATGGCCAAGACCGCGTCCTGACATCTTTGCCACTGGAACACCTACAGCAGCAACCAATGGCCCAAGCACTAATGTTGTCGTATCACCAACACCGCCTGTTGAATGTTTATCGACCTTAATTCCTTCAATCATCGATAAATCAATTTGATCTCCTGATTCGACCATTGCCATGGTTAAATCAGCACGTTCCTGCTCATTCATGCCTTTGAAGTAAACAGCCATTGACCAAGCGCTCATTTGGTAATCCGGAATCGATCCGTCGGTAAACCCTTTGATGATGAACTGTATTTCTTCTGTAGTAAGAGCCTTTCCATCACGCTTTTTCTCGATTAAATCTACCATTCTCATATTAGAATCCCCACTTTTTTAAGGACACCGCTTCTCTTTAGGTGTACTTGTATTTTTTGGTCCGTTTTATATGTCTTTAACGATGTGCTTAACAAATTCCAGAAAGCTGCTTTTCACTTTTTCCGTCGTTTCAATTACCTCTTCATGCGACAAAGGCTGATCCAGAATGCCTGCGGCCATATTGGTAAGGCATGAGATTCCGAGCACTTTCATATCGCTATGCCTTGCTACGATAACTTCCGGAACTGTCGACATACCAACTGCATCCCCGCCAAGGATCCGTGCCATTTTCACTTCTGCAGGTGTCTCATAGGTCGGTCCTGTATTCCCGATATAGACACCTTCTTTAATATCCAATCCTAGTGAAGCTGCTATTTTTTTCGCTTGTGACCGAAGGTCTTTATTATAAGCTTCCGACATATCAGGGAATCTAGGACCGAAACGCTCTTCATTAGGACCAATCAATGGGTTTGCCCCCATTAAATTAATATGATCCGTAATGAGCATCAAGTCACCTGGT
The DNA here is from genome assembly GCF_918698065.1 of Peribacillus sp. Bi134. Taxonomy (NCBI): domain Bacteria; kingdom Bacillati; phylum Bacillota; class Bacilli; order Caryophanales; family Bacillaceae; genus Peribacillus; species Peribacillus sp. Bi134. The sequence continues at coordinate 269,373 of NZ_CAKKLN010000005.1, forward strand.
TCATAGCTTTCATTAACGCTTCCGGCAGCATTCGTTACAATTAACTGCTTAACACCAAGAAGTTTCATTACACGTACAGGAAAAGTGACCTTCTCCATGGAGTAACCCTCATAAAAGTGGAAACGCCCTTGCATGGCTACAACTTTTTTGCCACTTAATTGTCCAATGACAAGCTGTCCAGCGTGACCTTCAACAGTCGATACCGGGAATTCCGGGATTTCGTGGTATGGAATCGTAATGGGATTTTCAATTTCATCTGCCAATACTCCAAGTCCGGAACCAAGAATCAGGCCTATCTCCGGAGAGCCTTCAATTTTACTTTTTATGAATGACGCAGCAGTTTCTATTTTATTAAACATCTATTTAATCTCCCCTAAATTTAGATCGCCCAATATATTTTTCCCGTAGGCAGGCATTTTTACATCAAAGTTAGCAGCGACCGTCGCCCCGATATCAGCAAATGTATCTCTTATCGGGAGTTCGGCACCTTCTGTAAATCGTTTGGAATAGACTAATAAAGGTACAAATTCACGTGTATGATCGGTTCCTTCATGGACCGGATCATTCCCGTGATCGGCAGTGATGATCAATAAATCATCCTCTTTCAGTTTATCAAGGACTTCCGGCATCCTAGCATCGAATTCTTCCAATGCCTTTCCGTATCCCTCTGGATCGCGGCGGTGACCGTATAAAGCATCGAAGTCGACTAGATTAAGGAAACTTAACCCTTTAAAATCCTGTTCCACCGTTTGGATTAATTTATCCATTCCATCCATATTGGATACGGTCCTTAATGATTCAGTGACGCCTTCCCCATCAAAGATATCCGAGATCTTCCCGATTGCGAGCACGTCATATCCAGAATCTTTCAATTCATCCATTACTGTCCGATTGAAAGGCTTCAATGCATAATCATGACGATTAGGCGTTCTTTTGAAGTTTCCTGGTTCACCTGTGAAAGGTCTGGCAATCACGCGTCCAACCTTGAACTCATCAGCCATTGTCACTTCACGGGCAATTTCACAAATCTTGTACAATTCGTCTATCGGGACGATGTCTTCATGTGCAGCAATCTGTAATACGGAATCTGCTGATGTATATACGATCAGCGCACCCGTTTTCATATGTTCCTCGCCGAGCCTTTCAATGATTTCCGTGCCGCTTGCAGGGACGTTCCCAATAATTCCCCGACCCATCTTCGCCTCGAGTTCATTGACTAATAATTCCGGGAAACCATCCGGAAATACACGGAATGGAGTCGATATGTTCAAACCCATGATTTCCCAATGTCCAGTCATCGTATCTTTTCCTGTAGAGGCTTCCTTCATTTTCGTATAGTATGCGAGAGGTTGCTGAGCTTTTTCAATCCCCTTGATTTCACGGATATTGCCTAAACCCAATTTTGCGAGAGTCGGCATGTTCAATCCATTCATTCTTTCTCCGATATGGCCGAGTGTATCCGCCCCTTTATCACCGAATAAATCTGCATCAGGTGCTTCACCAATTCCAACTGAATCCATAACTATTACAAATATTCGATTAAATGCTGAATTCCCTTTCATAAGTCATTCCTCCTAAAATAGTAAATCACTTTTTATACTCTCTATAATACCCTTATTCTGCTCATTTACTCTTCATTTTAAATGAAACTGCGAGAACGTCAGAAGTCTGACCTCTCTACATTGTAAACGATTACCATGATGGAGACAAATAATATATTTCGGAATAAACAAACTGACACTAGAGCATGCTGTAGCCTTACTGAAATAAAAAGGCTGCTCCTTCAACCGCTTCGCAGTTAAATTCACAACCTTTCTATCATTCTACTATTCTTTTAAGCGCGCGGATGGAATTTTGAATATACATCCTTGATCCGTACGTTCGTAATATGTGTATAAATTTGAGTTGTCGAAATATCCGCATGACCAAGCATTTCTTGGACGGCACGTAAATCAGCCCCGTTCATCAATAGATGTGTCGCGAAAGAATGTCTTAGTGTATGCGGTGTAATTTCTTTTTCAATTTGTGCCGATTTTACAAGTTTTTTTAGAATTTTCCAAAATCCCTGCCTTGTCAGCCTGTTTCCATGATGATTCAAAAAAAGTGAATCTGTCCTGTGCTTAGGGCTGGCCATTTTTCCCCGGGAACTTTCCATATAATGTTCAATCGCACCCAATGCAGTTTGGCCAATCGGAATGATTCTCTCTTTATTTCCTTTCCCTACACAACGGACAAAACCCATGGATGCATGGACATCACTTACATCCATGGATATCAACTCACTGACACGCATACCCGTCGCATACATCAGTTCTAGCATCGCCTTATCGCGTAAGCCGAATTCATCCATTTTCTTTGGGGCTTCCAATAGTGCTTCAACCTCTTCCATGCTTAATACCTTTGGAAGACTTCGTTCTGGTTTTGGCGTTTCTATATGTATGGACGGATCCTGATCGGTTACTTTTTCCCTTAGAAGAAATTGATGAAAAGACCGAATGGAGGCTATATGACGCGCCACCGTCTTCGATGATTTCCCTTGATCCTTCAAATGCACGAGAAAATGCAGGATGTTGACCCGCCGTGAATCATTCCAATCTTCGATGGCTTCAGCTTCTTTCAGGAAGCTCCAATATGATCTTAAGTCACGCTCATACGAAACGAGCGTATTCTTGGCAAGCCCTTTTTCAATGGTTAAAAAATGAATGAAATCCCTAATTTGATTCTCCATATTCATTACTCCCCGTTTAAATAAAACAACATTAAGCGTTCAAGCCATGCATCATCACCCGTATCTACTGCCTTCGATACTTTTACAGCCATGCCTTTCGGTTCATCATAACGATGATAATCTTGATATTCCTGATTTAACCATACCATTCCTATATAAAAAAGAACAGTGAAGCTAACAAAGAGAATCATCACTTTAGCCGTATGCAAAACAAGCGATAATGATGTTTTCATCATCTTTCCCCTCCCATTCGATCCTTTGTATCAATCTATGCCCAACAGGACAAGTTTTATACGTGTTTCGGAAAGGAGAAAACAAAAACAACTCTTACTTGAGAAAATAGGTTTTAAAAATGCAGAAAACCTTCTCCATTAAATGGAAAAGGTCCGACTTCATTCACCTTTATTTTCTTCTTTGTCATGACATCGATGACAAATGCCATGAAAGGTTAATCTATGGTCTTTTATCTTGAAGTTCCAGTCGCGTTCCACAATGTCTTCTACGTCTTCAAGTAGGTCTTCCTGAATCTCATCTACCGCACCACATTCCACACAAACAAGATGATGATGGAAATGCGCAGCTCCTTCTTGTCTTAAATCATAACGGGAAACCCCGTCTCCAAAGTTAATTTTATCTACTATCTTCAATTCAGTCAGCAACTCTAGTGTACGGTAAACTGTTGCCAATCCAATTTCCGGCGACTTTTCTTTGACAAGGAGGTAAACGTCTTCTGCGCTTAAATGATCCTCTTCATGCTCAAGTAAAACGCGGACGGTCGCTTCTCGCTGAGGCGTTAATTTGTAGCTGGACGAGTGTAACTGCTTTTTTATCCTATCAATTCTGTTTTCTATTTCCATACCTAATATTCCCTCCCGCGCCGCTATCCTATCCATTATATCAAAAGAGGGAAAACTGTCAAAATAGATTTCTTGTTAATGATAAAAAAATTTGCGGGAACGGCAAATTTCAATCAATGACCCAATAAACTTACGACATTTTTCATTAAAGAAGGGGATAGGTACGCTTCAAATGCAGCAGCTGTAATCAAAAATACTCCCGACAAGATCAATGAGAAAATATACCGTGAAATTATCGGCTTCAGCGGTTCACGAACCTGCTTTAGGAAAATCCGGCTGATCATTTTCATTGATAGCGAGACGGCAAGCACGGTTATCACGATGAATATCGGGACGATGAATATGTTTTGGGGCAAAATAGCGACAAACGATAATAAAAAACCGCTCCATCCCATTTGATTGACTAAAAAGCCGACTGTGAATCCAACAACCATCCCTTTTATAAATAACAAAACCAGGATGACTGGCAAACCGATGACCGATATTCCGAGAATCCAGATGACCCCGATATATTTTATATTATGCATAATACTTTGGCTGAACATATCATGCGAAGAGGCAAATTCACCTTTGGATACTTGTCCGAAAAATTGCGATAAATAATAGAACAAGTCTTCCTTTTGGGTAAAGCTCAAACTATTCACTAATATTGCCCCAAAAATGACACCCATCAAAAAAAGCACAGTGATAAAGACATATAATGAGGAATGTTCGTTAATATGTTTCATTACGGCATTTTGTACGACAGATTTTTTTTTCATCTTTCATCCTCCCAACTCCGCTTACTAGAATCTATGTTTTCACTCTCTCATTTATGCTAAGAAAACTTTCTCCCTCAGCCGAACACCTTGAGCTCAATTCATGTTATAATTTTCCATAATAACGATATGGAGGCAGGATATGAAAGCTATATTAATGGATTTCCCCGAAAAAATTGAAACCCCACGATTATATCTAAGGCCCTGTCAGCCTGGCGATGGCCTGGACGTTCACGAGGCCATTGTCCATTCCAAACCTGAATTGAAACAATGGCTGCCGTTTGCCCATCAAGATGTTTCTTTGGAAACTTCTGAACAGAATGTCCTTAAGTCCTTTTCGGATTTCATTTTAAAAGAGGATATCAGACTCCATATTTATAGGAAAGAAGACGATCAATTCATCGGCTCCACCGGTCTGCACCGAATTAACTGGGATATTCCCAAATTCGAAATTGGCTATTGGATTGATACGAGATACAGTAAACAAGGCTACATAACGGAGGCGGTAGAAAAGTTAACCAAATTCGCCTTTTACCATTATGGAGCAAAGCGGGTCGAGATCCGCTGTGATCCTAATAATATCGCCAGCAAACGGATTCCCGAAAAGCTGGGGTATACCCTTGAAGGAATTTTGCGTAATGACTTTCTTAGTGCAGATGGCAAGGAAGTGCGGGACACATCCATTTATGCAAAAACAACTAACTAAAAAAGCCCTGACAGATCTCCATCTGTCAGGACTTTTTTCAGGTTAATTCCTTTTTGACCTTTCCGTACTTTCCTCCGCCCCCCACTTCAAAAGATAGCGTCCCTTTTCTGGCAGAATCGATATAGCCCGCCAATTTTTCAGGAACGATTTCCTTGAGCTGTTCAAGCGTAACTTCATGTAGGATATTCATCTCTGTTCCAAATGCCACCAGCAGTTTTTCCATGGATTTAGGACCGAGTCCCGGGATGAAATCAAGTGGTACTTGGTGGATATACGGCGGCCTTTCCCTGCCATTTCTTCCGTCCGTCCCGGAAATGGAGAGCTCTTCAATCCTGGACGATACCCCTTTTATAATGGATTTATTACCGCATTCGGGACATTGTTCACTATCCCTCAATACCTGGTGTAAGCACCCTGAACATACAGTTTGATGATACTTTCCCAATAAGGGGTTCAATCCATAATTAACGGTCACCTTACGATTCCCTTTTTCTTTAAGGGCTTTTGCCAGCTCATTGAAACTTGGTTCCTCAAGCAGGACTTTTTGATATTCCCGAGCGATTTTCCCAAGCGAATGCGCATCGGAATTTGTTACGAATACATAGGAGTCCAACTCCTCGATATCCTTGACCATTTCTGTATCAGAACTTAAACCAAGTTCGATGGCATCAATTAGCTCCGGATCGAATACTTCTGTAAGACTGGATCGCACCCCTTTTCCATATAAGCTTTTAAATGGGGTGAAAACATGTGCCGGGATAAACAGGCCGCCCAGTGATTTCACGATCTTTTGCAGTGTTCTTCCATCACAATAAATCCTTTGGGAGCTCAAGGTAATATTTTTAACATGTCCGCTCATCCATGAGGAGAATTCCTTCATCGCTTTTATAGTGGGAAAATAAGCGAGGACATGGATCGGTCCATTACAATTCTGATCATAAATTTCAATCTCCGAGCCTGGAATGATGGTTGTATTCTTGTATTGAAGTCCGCCTTCAATCTTCTCCGTGATTTCGCCGTCCAGCATCCCCGCTTCGATTTCTTCGATAATTTCAGGAGAATGGCAATCGATTATCCCGATTAGATCAAGGCCCTTCCTTTCACTTGCCACTTGCAGCACATTGCTGAAGGTTAACGTTTTAGCACCTGTTATTTTCACGGCACTTCCGCTTCTCGTTCTGCCTATATGGATATGCAGGTCAGCGTAAAACTCTTTCATTTACGATTTCATCGCCTTTTTCAACTGTAGATACTGAACTGCATATGCCGTTTTGGCATCTTTGATCTTCCCTTCATCCATATAAGTTTGAGCTTCCTCCAGCGTGAGTTCAATCATCTCGACGAATTCATCTTCATCCAGCGGGGCTGCATTTTCTTTCTTTTTCAAATTGTGGGCCACATATAGGTGGACCAATTCATCGGCGAAACCTGGCGATGTATAGAAGGATATGATGTGCTCCATTTTTTCACATTCATAACCTGTCTCCTCTTCCAGCTCCCGTTTAGCCGACAGAACCGGTTCTTCGCCTTTTTCCAGCTTTCCTGCAGGAATTTCCACCAAGCTTCTCTCCAGCGCTTTACGGTACTGTTCAACCATGATGATTTTATTTTCTGCCGTGAGAGCTATGATGGCAACCGCTCCCGGATGCTTGATTATTTCACGTTTACCCGTTTTCCCATCAGGAAGCTCTACATCATCCACTTGCAGGCTGATTACCTTTCCTGTGAAGATTTTTTCCGAAGACAGCGTTTTTTCTTCAAATTTTTTCATCCTGACCACTCCTCTGTTCTAATTGCAGCATGATTCCTCATACATTTTACCATAATAGAGATGGAGGGCGATTTTAATGAAAGTTTACGTACTGGAAAAAAGCGTTACTTTATCCGGAAAGAGTTGGGAAATCCTTCAAAAACTAAAACAATTGCAAAATCAATATGTCTATATCAATGATTGGATAGCCGACATACACGATCAGGTGCCGCCCACTCCTTTAAAACGGATCAAGTGAATTCTTTGAGTGAAATGGATTTCTCCTTTACAATGAAATGTAAGGGAGTGGATAACATGAAAAAACGCAGACTAGGAAATTCAGACTTGCTAGTTTCTGAAATCGGGCTCGGATGCATGTCATTGGGGACTGTTGAAAATCAGGCATCCGAAATCATACAGGCCGCTTTAGATGAAGGAATCAATTATTTTGATACTGCTGACTTATATGATTTCGGCATGAATGAAGAAATCGTCGGAAAGAATTTAAAATCGGTCCGCGATAAGGTATACATAGCCACCAAGGTCGGAAACCGCTGGAATGAAAACAAAGATTCCTGGAGCTGGGATCCATCTGGCGAATATATTAAAACGGCAGTAAAAGATAGCATAAAGAGATTGGGAACTGACTATATTGATCTTTATCAGTTACATGGCGGCACCATTTCAGACAATATCGGAGAAACGATAGAAGCATTTGAAGATTTGAAAAAAGAAGGCTATATCCGATATTATGGAATTTCCTCGATTCGTCCGAATGTGATCAAGGAATTCTCGGAAAAGTCTAAGCTTGATTCCGTGATGATGCAGTTTAATCTACTCGACCGCCGCCCAGAAGAGTGGATGTCCCTTTTGGCCAACAAACAGATCAGCATTATTGCCCGTGGCCCCCTTGCCAAAGGGCTGCTCAGTGAAAAAATGCTTGAAAAGGCAAATGAGGATGGATATCTTGACTATAGCTATCACGAACTTAAAGATTTGCTTCCGGAAATAAAGGACAAACTTTCCGATAGGAAGTTAAATGAAACGGCACTTCAATATGTATTGTCCCATCCAAGCGTCGCTACCGTTGTACCAGGAGCAAGCTCAGTACAGCAGCTCCGTGAGAACTGCCAGGCCGCTAACAGTCCTTCACTGTCCAAAATCGAGTTGGATATCTTAAAGCAGTTGACCAAAGCGAACAAATATGAAAGTCACCGGGATTAAAAAGAATGGAACTAAACTAAATGTTTCAAATAAATTAGGCTGCACTATCTCCGTTTAACAACGTGATAGGCAGCCTTTTTCCGTTCCAACGTTTTTTTTCGCCATACTCTCTTCTGTACAGCTTTCAAGTTTCCGATCATTCTAATTCCTTTCCAAACCCATTTAACGGTTTTAAACTTTTCATTGGACATCCCAAAATTAATATTATACAATTCAGTTGTGCACAATTAAAAATAAAAAGATAAGGGAGAAAAAATGATGACAAAAACATTATTTACAACGTCTGTAACAGTTGATGGCGGAAGAGAAGGAACGGCAATTTCTGCTGACGGCAACTTCACGGTTGATATTGCGATGCCTGGAACACCAAGGGCTAAACAGATGCCTGAAGCATCTAATCCGGAACAGCTTTTTGCAGCTGGATATGCTGCATGTTTTGATAGTGCTTTGCAATCAGTTGGTAAAATTGAACGCGTTCCCTTCGATTCCAAGGTTACCGCAAGCGTCAGCCTATTGATGGGTGAGATGCATCAGTACAGCTTGGCTGTAACTTTGGCTGTGAAGGGTTCCGGGGTCGATAAGGCGACATTCGAAACCCTTGTTCATAAAGCACATCAAATGTGTCCTTATTCAAAAGCAATCAACGGCAATGTGGACGTCACTTTTGAAATAGATGTAGATTAAATCCGACAAAAAGACGCTGGGGAACCCCAAGCGTCTTTTCTTTGCTAAAATTGCTGTAAAGTTTTCAATAGTTGGAGCAGTGAAGCTTTTAAATCCTCAACCACCTTCTTATCATCACCCGACATAGCCGAAATGCGATCGGGAATGAAGCAGGCCTCTTCCTGTAAACCAAGTCCCTTTTCCGTCAGCTTGATCATGACAGACCGTTCATCTTCAGTCGAACGTTCACGGACAATCAAGCCATTCTGCTCCATTCGTTTCAACATGGGAGTAAGCGTTCCTGAGTCGAGGGCAAGGAGCTCCCCAAGTTTTTTTACTGTAAGTGTATCCTGTTCCCATAATAGAAGCAGGACAAGATATTGAGGATATGTCACTTCAAGTTTATCAAGCAGCGGTTTATATTTCTTCGTCATTTCCCGCGAACTTGCATAAAGCAGGAAACATAATTGGTCTTCCAGTACTTTTTCTATTTTATTTTGCATCATATCACCAGCTAATAGTAGTCCATCCGATATGAAAGCATATCGAACTTATCTTTAATATAATCGTTATACTTTATAAAATAAAGGAATATCAGCAAGGAATGGTCTTCCTGAACAGAAAAAGGGAGCCAGCCCACTTAAAACTTAAACTGCTCCCTGTCCTTCATTTATAGTTCTTCCAGTTCAGATTGCTTTCACCCAATAGTTCTTCAAATGATTTATTCTTCTCCCGCCGCTTTCTTTCTTCGCGTTTCTTTTCTTCTTCCGCTGCCCTTTTTTCTTGTTCAGCCTCATTAAGTTCCTTTTGCTTTTGACGAAGCTGGGACATGATATCTTGATTGATCATATCACCAAGTTTCAATGAAGATGAATCTTTATCTTGGTTTTTGCTTTGAGTTTGATTTCGCGGCTGTTTCTTTTTCATCCTTAAAACCTCCTGGCCATTTATGAAATTATTATATCACGACTGCCGTTTTCCTCGTCATGGTTTTCAAACAGTGTTTTCCCATTTCCCACATGGTAAAATAAAGAAAATAAACCTAGGAGGACCTTCCATGAAGAAATGGTGGTTTACACTCGCCGGAATCCTATCGTATATCATCGGCGTCGGCATTTATTTTTCCAATCGGATCATGTACATGAAAAAGAAGGAAGATGATTTTATCCAGAATCGTGAAATCATGGCTAAACGCCTGATCCGGGAGGATTTTGATAATCTGCCTAAAACGGAAATTTGGGTATCGTCACCATCCGGATATTCCTTGAAATGCTTGTTTATCGAACCGCATGACACCAATAAGTGGGTGATCATTTCTCATGGTGTGACGGAAAACAAAGTCAATTCGATTAAGTACATGAATATTTTTCTTAAGCGGGGCTTCAACGCAATCATTTATGACCACCGCCGGCATGGGGATTCCGGTGGCAAGACGAGCAGTTACGGACATTATGAAAAATTCGACCTGAAGGCCGTAATCGATGAATTGAAAAGACGTAAAGGTTCCGACCTTCATATTGGCATTCATGGTGAATCCATGGGGGCCGTAACCCTGCTTTTATATGCCGGAATGCTTGAAGACGGTGCTGATTTTTACGTTGCCGACTGTCCATTTTCAAATTTCGAGGATCAAATCAAACACCAGCTCAAGCATGAAGTCCCATTTCCTTCCTGGACCGTGTTTCCGCTTGGGCGTACGTTCATCAAACTCCGTGACGGATATTGGACCAACGAAGTGTCCCCAATCGATTATATAAAAAATATCCGAAACCCGGTGCTCTTCATCCATAGTGAAAATGACAGTTTCATTCCCGCTTCCATGACAGCGGAATTATATGCAGCAAAAGAGGGCCCAAAGCAGCTTTACATCGCTAAAAAAGGGGCCCACGCTCAATCTTATAATGAAAATCCAAAAGAATATGAAGATCAAATCGATCAGTTTCTAAAACTTGTCTGAGAAGAAAAAAGAGGGTATCCAAGATCCCCTCTTTGCTTTTTAGTCAGATTTTATTAAAATAACTCATCCTTGGATTCAAGATTTGATTCGGACTTTTTAATTGAAAGCTGTTCGCTTCCGGAACAAAGTCTATTTTCATGACTTCATCAAGAAAAATCATTTTTGATTTCTCCACATATAGTGGAATCCCGTTTGTTTCCACTTTTTCGGTACCTTCTTCAGGTTCGTTGACCCACCATAGCGCGGTCACACCGCTTACCACGCAGCCACAGCCATCAGTATCATATTTCAACTGTAAATATCCTTCTTGTCCCTGTACCTTATCGGCCATTTTCTCAGCCGCTGTTTCCGTCCATTCAATATACATGATTGCACGCCTCCCGATGTTTCCCCCATTATAAACGATAAATACGCTTCTGTTAAAGAAACTGCCTTCCTTTGCAAGCGTCAGCCGACACGAAAATCACTTTCTTCATTGACCGTGCTAACAAATGCCGATTCTCATACTCCTCCGTGATACCTTTCATCACGATGCCGTTTTGAAAGGCTGTCCCTTGGGAACAGCCCTTCGGCTCATCATTCCATTATCCTTACATCCGCGATATCGGAAAGCCTGATATAGTGAGCCTGCTGAAACCGATCGACGATATGAAGCTTTTGGGTGAGCTCATTATAATAATGGATCCTGCCGATTAACAGCTGATACCGGTTTCCTTCATAATGAGCAATCGTGACATCCTTTCTTTCCTCCATCGCTTCCCCCATTACCGCATTCATTTCTTCCAGTTGCTGCTCATCCAGGATGCGCTTCGTTTCATAGCCATCCTCCACCACCCAATCCCGAAGCATCTTCACATGCTCCGGCAACATCATCGATGTCCATTTGATACGGCCGCGATCACGTATCATTCTTTTCCCTCCCTTCAAAGTCAACCTTACGCCTTATGACCACCAAGCAGCTTACTTCGGTAAACGGCTGTACCTGCTTCTGTATACGAAACGGCACGCAATAACGATTTGGCTCCATATTTATGGCGGATTCGATCAACCGTGTAACTCAATTCCCGCTTCTTCCAGCGCGAAGCATCGAATAAAGTCAGCTGCATTTCGTTATCATCCACAATATTCGAGAGCCTGACCTCTATGCTCCGAACCGTTTTTTGCTTATAGTTCTCATGAAAAAGCTCCAGGCAAACTTTATATAGCTCCATCGTAATGTTGGTCGGTTCGCTAATTGAACGCGAACGTTGGAAACCTCCGCCGAACTCATCCTTGCTGTAACCAATGCTTAGGCTCACCGTCCTTCCTGCCTTGCGATGGGTGCGTGCCCTTCTTCCAACTTCTTCGCAAATTTCCAGCATGACCTGCTTTACCTCATGCTCCTCCTTATAATCCCGCAGCAGGATTTGACTTTTGCCGAAGCTTACCTGCCCTTCGATGATCGCTGCCCCCATATCGGATAAATCTATTCCCCAAGCATGGTGGTAAAGCTGATTGCCCATAATTCCAAACTTCGCTTCAAGTAATTCAAGATCATAATTGGCAAGCTGTCCAACCGTAAATATTCCCATTCCATGAAGGGTTTTTTCTACGCGCCTGCCGATCCCCCACATTTCACGAAGCGGGGAAATCGGCCAAAGTTTGCTTGGCACATCCTCATACTTCCATTCTGCAATCCCATTATGTTTGGCTTCCAAATCAAGGCAAAGTTTTGCCATAAGCATGTTCGGTCCAATTCCAATGGCACAGGGGAGCTGTAATTCCCGTTCGATTTCATCCTTTATCTTTTCAGCTATCATCCGGGCATCTCCCCATAAAGAAGCGGCACCATCGACTTTCACAAAACTTTCGTCCACACTATATACGTGAATCGCTTCTTTGGGCACATAACGGTTGAACAAGCGGGTGATTTCCGTCGAAACCCTTAAATAGGTCGCCATTTTAGGTTCAACGACGACAATCCTCGGATCATTCGGGATCTCAAACATCCGCGAACCTGTCTTGATGCCAAATTCCTTCTTCATCTTTGGAGAAGCCGCAAGCACAATGCTCCCTGTCCTCTTCAAATCACCAACCACCGCCAGATAACAATCAAGCGGGTCCAGACCAAGCATGACCGCTGAACAGCTTGCATAAAAACTTTTCATATCGATACACATAATTGATTGTTTCGGCATCGTCCCATAATCCATCACTTCTCACCCTAACAAGAATATACGTTCGCTTTTATTATATTCATAACTTTAACCGAATATACGTTCTTATTCAATGGAAGTTTTCATACAAATTTCTACTTTTTAATGTAATTTCCTTGAAAAATATAATAGATACTAAAAATGGTTAAAATACCATATTTAAACTGAATACCCAAATAGTTTTTTTAAAAAGAATCAATTCGTATCTTGAATAATTTTTAATGGATCCTTATACTTAGTTTTTTTAATTTTTTTCACCCTTTTCAACATTCTTTCGTCTATTTTAAACTTAGTCTTACTACTCATTTTTTGTAATAAAACTGTAACCAAAATTATGTCTAATTGTCATAATGGTATTGTAGGATAATATTGTTAAGAATATAGAGAGATAGATAGAGAGGAAATGAAAATTATGAAGAAATGGATCGCTTCAGCTGCTGTTGCTTCTGCCATGATGCTAACCCCGCTGCAAGCCTTTGCAAATATTGGAGATCAAACCCTCAGACCCGGAATGACACATAGTGATGTCAAACAACTACAACAACTTTTAAAAACCAAAGGTTATTTCACATATTCAGGTTCACTGACTACATATTACGGCACCTATTCTGTATCAGCAGTAAAAAAATTCCAAAAAGCCAAAGGACTGACTGCCGACGGAATTGCGGGCCGTAACACATTTAATAAGCTTGGTGTTTATAAGGTCAATAATACAAGCTTGATCAGCTATGCAAAAACCTTAATAGGCAAACCCTACAAATGGGGCGGAACAACACCAACTGGATTTGACTGCTCAGGCTTCGTCTATTACGTATTCCAGAAATCACAAGGAATCACCTTACCGCGTACAACATCCTTGCTTTATTCCAATACAGGTTTAAAAGTATCTTCACCAGCTAAGGGTGACCTTGTATTCTTTGATACTTCTTCTGGAAGAACAGGGGTATCCCATGTTGGTATCTATATCGGAAATGGTCAATTCATCAGTGCTACTTCTTCTAAAGGAATAACCATCACGGATATGGATAATTCTTATTGGAAACCAAAATATTTAGGTGCGAAAACTTTATAAAATCCCATAAAACAACCGGACAGAATTCATAGTGATTCAGCCCGGTTGTTTTATTTTATATATAATATTTCATCCGTTAAATCCTCAACTGTCACCATGAATGAAGCGTCCAAGTTGGAACGGTTCATCATTTCGATATTATAAACATGCTCTGACGGTAAATGGACGACTTCGAGAACCATGAATCGCTGACTTTCCGCTTTACTGACATGATTGAGGGCAGCAGTGACCGCCCTTTGTTCGGCCAAGCTTTTTACATCCGTCAAAACAAGAATCAGTTCCGCTTCCGCTTTCCCAGGAAATGATTTCTTCACCCCGCCCCGGTGCCATGGTTTCACTTTCATCCCGATTTCCAGGTCGGAATAATCGAGAGCGTTACCATGTTGATCTTGAATGGATGTATCAGTGGTCACCTTATAATACGTCCTTTTAATCAAAATCCTTTTATCGTCAAGATCCGTAATGAAACCTTCTTCCCCCTTACCGACGGCATCATCCCTGTTCCAATCAGGGGATTGACAGCTACCCAGAATAAAGGCAACGAATATGGATATATAAAGGTTTACAATCCTCTTCATACAAATCCCTCCTACTAGAAATAGACGGATCCCGCATGAAATAGTTACCAATTCATATGAAAACTTCGGTTATTTCAAAAAAGGGGAATGTCATCGACATTCCCCTTTTGCCTATTATATTAGACCATCTTTCGCCTTGTCCGACATCGAAAGTTGCTTACTTTTTAAAAAATGCTTTTTTTCCTAATGTTTCGGTGATTTTTGGAAACATGTTATACCATTTCCCAGCAAAATTCATCCAGCCAGGGAGATTGATTTCCCTCTTATTGGTCAGCATCGCCGCTACGATTTTAGCAGCGACATCTCCAGGCTTAAGCATGAATTTTTCAACATTTTTTAAATATGTACCTGATTCATCGGCAATGTTAAAGAAATTCGTTTCTATGGGGCCAGGATTGACGGTGGTCACAAAAACATGATCTTCCATCAGCTCAAGCCGAAGTGCGTTTGAATAGCCAAGAACCGCGAACTTAGTCGATGAGTACAATGTTGATTTAGGAGTGGCGATTTTACCGGCCTGTGAAGCGATATTGATGATATGCCCCGATTTTCTCTGCTTCATATACGGAAGAACCAGCTTTGTGCAGGCCATCAATCCAATGACGTTGACAGCAAACATTGCTTTCGTTTCATTTAATTCCGTATCCTGCGCTTCTTTAAACGTGCCGAAACCGGCATTGTTGACCAAAACATCCACTTCACCTATTTGCGCATGGATGTCATTAAATACATTTGCCACCTGATCAGTGTCTGCCACGTCAAGCTTATAGACATATGCATCAATTCCATATCGGGCGATCAATTCATTCCTTAGCTGTAGTAATTTATCCATACTTCTGGCCAAGAGGACGAGACGCCCCCCCTGCTTTGCACTTTGAATGGCAACTTCCTTGCCAATCCCTCCGGAAGCTCCAGTAATAACAATGACTTTGCCTTGCAACTTATTCAAAAAAGTGAGCCTCCTTGCGAACATTAAGCGATTGAATACAGAATGACCCCTGATTGAATTTCTGTTTCGACTTCACCCAAGTCTTCTAAATAGTCCAGCTGACCGACCGTTTCCGAAAGTGTCAGGCCCACTTCCTGAAGGTATACTTTCGGAAACAACTGCTGACATACTTCAAAGACCGATAAAGGCTTATCTTGAAGCATGCTTTTCACCTGCATGGCACGGTTATGCTGCCGCTCGAATCTATAGTGAATCAAGTCGGCAACCGCATCACCATCCACTTCAGATCCATGTCCGGAGTAAACGGTGGATATGGAAAAATCCAATAATTTCTGAAGTGATGCATTATACTGCAGTAACGGACGAGGCCTCATGCCTCCGGGAAGTAAAGGTGGTTCCATTAATGGATTAGGTGAAATCTTGGCAAGCAAATGATCGCCAACGATCATGACCCCGTCACTTTCGCGGTAAAAGGATAAATGGCTTTGCGCATGCCCTGGAGTCTCGATCACTTTCCAGCCTGGAAGACCAGGGAGCTCATCTCCCTCAGCCAAATATCCATGCAGCTTCCGTTCACTAAGGAAACTGATTTCGTCGCGATTGTGGATCAGTTTATTTTTCAGCTCTTCTGCCACTCCGAACTTTGCGGCATAATCAAGGAAAAAACGATTATGGGTTTCTAGGAATTCATCACTGATGGTCAGCCAGCGCTGATTGTTTTTGTGTCCATAAACCGGGATCTCTTTTTCAAAGAAATCGAGTCCACCAGCATGATCAGGATGATGATGAGTTAAAATGATTTGTTCGATATCAGTCAGTTTCAGACCCAAATCCCCAAGCCCATTAGTCAAGGCTTCTTTTGATCGTTTTGTTTTCACTCCAGTATCGATTAGCGTTAAAGCATCCCCTTTAACTACATAAACATTCACATCGCCCACTGCAAACGGCGTAGGCAAAGTAATTTTTGCAATATCTCCATTCCAATTCGCCATAATCTTTTTCCACCTTAGAAAATTATATTTATATAAAACTTTTTATACACTAAACAGAATTCTAAGTATACTTATCATGTATAATTACCATTTTACATGTATTTTTAATTACTGTCATTATTTTCACATAATTCATGTCTATTTTTTCTCGTCCATGCATATATTATCATTGACAGAGTGCTAATTTATCCTTCATAATCACAAGTAATTAAAGACGGCATGGCTTTGATTAAGGCCAAGTAAATTATTGATGGCGTAAAGAGAGTGAAGCTCGGAATGTGCTGAAAGGCTTCATCGCCCCCTCATTATTGAACCTACCTTATGAGCCTTCAGGAAAACCTGACGTAATTCCCGCGTTAGAGGATTCAAGTGCAGCTTTTCTGTTTATTTATTATGGGAAAGTTGAACAAAGGTGGTACCACGGAAGCTAGACCTTTCGTCCTTTATTGGATGAGGGGTCTTTTTGTTTTTTAAAAAAAGGCCGAAAACTTTAAAAGAAAAAGGAGCGGGAAATATGAAGAAAATCGCATTTATCGGAGCTGGATCGATGGCAGAAGCAATCATTTCGGGGCTGGTGACCCAACAGGTAATTGAACCGGCAAATATTTTTGTAACAAATAAATCAAATGATGATCGGTTCGATTATTTAAAGAACCAATATGGTGTAACTGCCACAAGATCGCTGCAGCTATTAGTACAGGATGCCAACCTTGTCGTGCTAGCGGTGAAACCGAAAGATATTTTAGAAACAATGCAATCAATAAAAGAATATATTCGTGAAGAAATGCTGTTCATTTCCGTTGTTGCCGGGGTCCATACAACAAGCTTGGAAGGTATCGCCAACAAACGGTTCTCCATTGTCCGTGCCATGCCTAATACATCGGCAGCTGTAGGGAAATCAGCAACGGCCCTTGCGGCTAACTGTCATACGAAAGAAGCGCAATTACAAACGGCGATTACCCTTTTTGAAACGGTAGGTACAGTGGCAGTTGTCGAAGAAACCCAGCTAGATGCGGTAACAGGCTTATCAGGCAGCGGTCCGGCTTATATTTATTACTTGGTCGAGGCATTGGAAAAATCAGCAGAAAAAATAGGTCTCGATTCCGAAACCGCTAAGCAATTGATTCTCCAGACACTGATGGGTGCGGCCGATATGTTACAGAAATCACCTAAAACGCCTGCCGTACTAAGAAAGGAAGTAACTTCACCAGGCGGAACGACTGAAGCAGGTCTGAAAGCA
The DNA here is from genome assembly GCF_918698065.1 of Peribacillus sp. Bi134. Classification (NCBI taxonomy): domain Bacteria; kingdom Bacillati; phylum Bacillota; class Bacilli; order Caryophanales; family Bacillaceae; genus Peribacillus; species Peribacillus sp. Bi134. Next base: position 287,042 of record NZ_CAKKLN010000005.1, read on the forward strand.
CTTCAAGCACATCAGGTGGAAGAAGCATTCATTGCCTGTGTACAAGAAGCGACTGAGCAATCGAAGCGGATGGGCAATCAAATAAGTAAAGAACTAGCTAAATATGTAGTTTCGCAGTAAGGCGCATGATGATGATCGGCTGTTGCAAGGCAACAGCCCTTTTTTTCTAAGGGATAATCTTTCCGTAGTGTGCGTTACTTTATAATCAGCATATCATTTTCATCAAAACTCCAATCCTTCGAATACGCTACCTCCCAATAGTAACCATCGGGGTCTGAAAAATATCCGCTGTACCCTCCCCAAAAAACATCCTGAGGTGATTTCTCGATTGTTCCACCGGCCTTTTCAGCTTTGTTGATCACATCATCCACTTCTTCAATTGATTTGGCATTATAAGCAAGCGTAAGTCCCGGGAAACCATTTTTCTTAGGCGGTTCTTTCTCATTGATGTCTTTTGCTAGCTCCTCTAAAGGATACAAAGCAAGTTTCGTTCCGGCATTATTAAAAAAAACGATTGCGGGTTCGTCCTCTTTAACCGTTGTATGAAATCCCAACCCGTCCCGGTAAAACCTTAATGATTCAGCAATATCCCTGACACCTAAAGTTATAATATTGATCCTGTTCATACTGGTCCTCCTTTTTCATGTTTTAAGGGTAAATTCGACATCTGCATCACATTTCCCTTTTTAGCTTGATTACCATCATCCATGCCATCACAAATGCTTCTAAAAGTTCCTAACAACGCTACCATTTGCAAAAAGCTGTCCACAGGGAATTCCACCTTGGATTGCCCCTCATGCAAATTACGTAGGAATTCCACTTTCTTTGCCGAATGAATACATGTTTTGTCAACTGTAAAGGAATTCCCTTATACTTATCGAATTCAACAACCAAAAGGGGGAATCTCGATGAATACAAGTGCAGTTGCCCGGTTACTGAATGTTTCCCATAGTACGATTCAACGCTGGGTCACCCAATTGAACATGGAAGTAGAACGGAATCAGCTTGGCCACTACCAGTTTTCGGATGAAGACATTGCATTATTGAGAAAAATCCAAGATCAGCTGAACGAGGGCATCATTCTCCAAAAGGTCAGCATCTCAGAGAAGAAGCTTAGAAAAGCAACCATCCAGAAACACTCCGAACCGAATGATCAACTGCTTGAACGGGTCAACAGGCTTGAAAATGGCCTGAAAACAAAAGCGGACGATGTTGTATCTTATCAGCTTTTACAGCACAGAAGTGAAATGGAAGAAATGCACAAACTCGTTAAGAAGCTTGAAGCCCGTATCGAAGCGCTAGAAAAACCAATGGGTCAAAACTTTGATTATTTCCTCGCGGCTGAAGAAGCTGCTGCCACTAAAAAGACGAAGAAAAGGCCATTCATAAAAATGATTTTTGGAAACAGAAAGAACGATAGTTCATCATGGAGCACAGCCGACAGCGATTGACATCGTTTTTCAAGATTGCTCATGAACACCCACGATAGCCATTTTTCTTAAGCAAAACATTTCTTCAGTAACAGGACTTCAGTAATAGGACCTGACCTTATTAATTACCCCAAAATAAAAAGGCCCTGACCCAATATTAATCTATCTGGGTCGGGCCTTTTCATCATCTTAAATCAACACTGCACGGTCATTGAGCATTTTTTCGCCTTTAATGCGCTGGAATTCGTTAAGCAGTTTTTCGACGGTTAGCTTCTGCTTTTCAGCGCCTCTGGCTTCAAAAATGATCTGTCCCTTATCCATCATAATCAAGGAATTTCCAAGATCGATTGCCTGCTGCATATTATGAGTCACCATCAACGTCGTTAACTGGTTCTTTTCGACGATTTCCTTTGTCAGGTTTGTAACGAGCTCTGCCCGTGAAGGATCAAGTGCTGCTGTATGTTCGTCAAGTAGCAGGATTTTAGGGTCGGTGAAGGTCGCCATCAGCAATGATAGTGCCTGGCGCTCCCCTCCTGATAATAATCCCACTTTTGCAGTCATCCGATTTTCCAAACCTAAATGAAGGGTGCCCAAACACTCTTTAAAAAGTTCTTTCCGTTTTTTTGTCACCCCAAAGCCTAAACCTCTTTTATTAGTTCTGCCATAGGCAATCGCCATATTTTCTTCAATAGTCATATGTGGTGCCGTCCCCAGCATGGGATCCTGAAAAACACGGCCAATCATTTTGGCACGGGCATGTTCTTCAATGGCCGATACGTTTTCACCATCGATGATGACTTCACCTGCATCAGGGAGAATTTTACCGGAAATCATATTCATCAACGTCGATTTACCTGCTCCATTACTTCCGATGACTGTTACAAATTCACCTTTTGTCATCTGCAGTTCCAGATTTCCAAGGGCTAACTTTTCATCTGGCGTTCCCTCATTGAAAACTTTATAAATCTGATTTAACTGAAGCATATTCTTCCCTCCCTTTCGGTAAAGTCCCATCATGGCGCATCTGTATTTCTTTAAGCCGCCTTTTCTTCCGGGTTTTTTCCTTTTGTTTATCAGAAATTTTAGGAATGACAAGTGCCCCGACCACAATAAGTGCCGTAATTAATTTAACATCACCCGTTTCAAGGAATTCAACGCGAAGTGCCAAAGTTACGACGATTCGGTAAATGATCGCCCCTCCTATGACTGCCAGCGTAGCACGTGCAATCGTTTTTGCACCAAATAGAGCCTCACCGATTATGACGGATGCCAATCCGATGACAATGATTCCAATCCCCATGCCTATATCGCTAAAACCGTTATATTGGGCAACCAAGGATCCCGAAAAAGCCACTAGTGCATTTCCGATTGCAAGTCCCAGGATCTTCATGTTGCCGGTATGGGCGGAAAAACTCTTGACCATGGCCTCATTATCACCAGTCGCCCGTAAGGCAAGACCAATTTCCGTTTTTAAAAAGGCTGACATTCCTGCTTGGATGACTACAGCCACAATCAGCATAACGATTAATATGGCCCACGTTTTCGGCAGGCTGTCACCGAGACCCACGAATGATAAAAGACCATTCAACAAATTGTCCAACCCGGTGCCAGCCCAGGCATCCTGGATATTCGTGATAATGGTTGTTTGGGAAAGCAACGGAATGTTGGATGCACCCATGATCCTCAAATTGATCGAGTAGAGCGCAATCATCATTAAGATACCCGCCAAGAGAGGATTGATTTTCCCTTTCGTATGAAGGAACCCCGTTATCGTCCCAGCGATGAACCCTGCCACCATGGCACTCAACGTGGCAACGATCGGCGAGTAACCGTTAACGATCATAATCGCGGCAACAGAGGCCCCTGTCACAAAACTGCCTTCCACAGTCATATCCGGGAAGTCGAGAATCCTGAATGTTAAATAAACACCTAGTGCCATGATCGCATAAATCATTCCCGACTCAAAAGAGTTGAATAAGGCTGAGAACATTTTTTTCTTCCTTCCCCGAACAAAAGCAGAGTTTATTTTACAAACTCAGCATCTGCTTTCCATTCTTCTTTTATTTCAACACCCATATCTTTTGCTGCTTTTTCATTGATGACCAATTTCAGTTTTTGTGGATATTGAACCGGGATATCTCCAGGTTTTTTACCATCCTTCAGGATTTCAACCGCTTTTTGCCCCGCTTCATAACCAATGTCATAGTAACTGAAGCCATATGCTGCAAAACCGCCAGCATTCACGGAATCAAGTTCGCCGACAAACAATGGGATATCTTGATCATTTGCCACGGAAATGACCGATTCCAATGCCGAGACAACTGTATTATCAGTAATGATATAGAAAGCATCCGCTTTTCCGATTAAAGATTCCGTTGCCTGTTTAACATCCGCTGAAGTCGAGACGGATGCTTCCACGACTTTCAAACCAGCTTTTTTCGCTTCCGCTTTCACATTCTTTATTTGGACGACTGAATTTTGCTCCCCTGTATTATAGACAGTTCCAATTGTCTTCGCCCCAAGCTCTTCCGCTAGGAATTTCATTGACTTTGCAATGGCTTCAGGATGGGAATCCGTCGTACCCGTCACGTTTCCGCCTGGTTTTTCCAAAGAAGTAACAAGTTCACCCGCTACAGGATCGGTAACCGATGTAAAGACGATCGGGATATCCTTGGTCGCATTTAAAGCACTAAGAGCACTAGGAGTCGAATTCGCAAATATCAGATCCACTTTATCCCCAACAAAGTTATTGGCAATCGTCTGACTGTTGTTTTGGTCACCCTGTGCAATTTGAAGATCATATTTGGCATTGATGTCACTGTCCTTCAGTGCCGCCTGGAATCCTTCATATGCTTGATCGAGGGAATCATGCTGAACGATTTGCGTTACCCCAATGTTGAAGGTATCCTTTCCGCTTTCATCCTTTGCCGTATCTTTTTCCTTGTCATTTCCACACCCAGCCAATAATAAACCTGCGACCAATGTCATGGCTGCTGTTGAATATAATTTCTTTTTCATATTTTCCCCCCGCTTTTTCCTTATTTAAAATAATGTTTTTCTAATGATGCCAGCTTTTTTCGCTTTTATTTCCTAAATTATAATCGTTTAGTCCCAATTATTCCAATATATTTTTTAACTTTTTAGAATTTTTTGAGTTCTAAAGATAAAACATGAAAAAAGCTGCTGTGAAAGGTATGGTAACTTTCACAGCAGCTTTTTGAAAAATCAGTGTTCGACGACCTGGCTGACAATTTCGGTAACTGTAGCACGATCAATTTTTTCTTTGCCTTCTTTTAGGGCTTTCAATGTGGCTTTTGCCAATTCCAAAGGTATTTTACAGAATTGGATGATCTCTTTCGTTTCAATCTCTCCAATATACGCATCGGCTAATGCAAGATTATGTTCGGTATGGGCAAGCATCTCGTCGAAACCCCAGCCATCCGGATAAAAGTTCACACCACGTTCTGCATCTTCCTCACGGTTACGCAGGATATTGACCGTTTGGAGTCCACGGCCAAATGCGATGGCAAGTTCACGGTCCGTTTCGGTTCCATCGTACCAGTTCCACATATCGGACAGCATGACCCCCACTAAACCTGCAACATAATATGTGTAATCATCTAGTTCCTCTTCATTATGGATTTGCCAGTCCTTAGTAACCCATTTTGCCATGCCTTCGGCCATTTCCTTAGTCGACTCCAAGACTTTGGATTTTGCACCGGGAGGACAAAATTCAATCCAGTCCGAAAGAAACAGGGTCACCTCGGGCAGATCATCCTTATATGGTTCAAATAACGATTGAAGATCTTCTTCCCTGAAATCAGCATCAAGCTCACTAAGGGCCTGTAACAGGGAAACCTTAATATCTGCTGGAAGACCTGGGTGGTCCTCGATCTCATCGATGGCGCGCATGCAAAGGTATGCAGCTCCAATGGCCTCTTGTAATCCCTTTGGAAGATAGCTGATCGGAATGAAAAAAGTCCGGCTTGTTTTTAGGAGAAAATCCATTGCTTTAGTATGTAGGGCACTTTTGTCAGTCATATTTACACTCCTTTAAATATCCAATGAACAATTGATTAATTATATCAAACATTAGCTTTGATTTCAGCTGCCCGATTCCTCTGAATACAAAGGAATTTTAATGACCATTAGATCTTCACCCATAATCGTGTTTGGAAAAATCGCTTTACTTTCCTCTTTTAGCCTCTCAGCATCCTCCGGAGTATACCGTGAGCTGATATGCGTTAGGATTAGATGCTTAGCTCCCGCTTTCAAAGCCGTTTCTGCAGCCTGAACGGTGGTCGAATGATAATAGGCTGATGCCATTTCCGCTTCTTCCGCTGAAAATGTAGCTTCATGAACAAGGTAATCCGCCGATTCAGCAAGAATGAGCGCATTGCTGCACATTCTTGTATCACCAAGAATCGTGATGATCCGGCCTTTTTGCGGAGCACTGAGATAGTCCTTCCCATTTAAGACACGGCCATCATCGAGAGAGACCGTTTGCCCATTTTTCAATGCTTTAAAAAGAGGCCCCGGCTTCACACCTTCAGACCGCAACCGGTCGACCAGTAAGCTTCCCGGACGATCTTTTTCCACAATCCGGTAACCGATGCTGTAAATGCCATGATCAAGCGACATGGCCGTCACTGTGAATTGTTCGTCCTCAAACACTTCTCCTTCTTCTATTTCGATGATTTCCAAGGGATATTTTAAATGAGTTCCACTCACCTGTAAGCTCGTCATAATAAATGCCTCTATGCCTTGTGGACCATATACGGTCAATTTATCCACTCCGCCCTGAAAAGATCTGCTGCTTAAAAATCCAGGTAGTCCGAAGATGTGATCACCATGTAAATGGGTGATGAAAATTTTTTCAACCTTTCGCGGTTTGACTGCCGTTTTTAATATTTGATGCTGTGTTGCTTCCCCACAATCGAATAACCAAACCGTCCCACGTTCTTCCAATAATTGAAGGGCGATTGATGTCACATTACGCGCTTTAGCCGGAACCCCAGCGCCTGTACCCAATAAAACGAAATCCACTCATACTACCTCCGTTGCAAATACTTTATGACTTAACTATAGCATAACCAAGGTGCTCTTTCATTTATGACCCATTAAAACAGAAACCAGATTAAACTTTTAATGAAATATAGAGAAAAAATGCGCAAATTGATTGCTTTGAGGGAAAGCTAAACGTAAAATTAGAAATTGGTACACATTCGGGAATTCCAACTTTATAGACAGATTTAACGGAAAGTTGAGGTTTTAAACATGACAGAAAACAATAAACCCACAGCATTGATCATGATTTTTGGTGCTACCGGAGATTTAGCGAAAAGGAAATTGTTTCCTTCCATATATCGACTATTTCAAAAAGAGAAAATCAATAAGTTCGCCGTCGTTGGAGTGGCAAGGAGGCCATTGACGAACGAGGAGTTTCAAACAAGTGTCAAGGACTCGATACTTACGTTCGGACATGCGGAAGAAAAGGTCGACGAATTCATTTCCCATTTCCATTATCACTCCCACGACGTTTCCAGCTCGGAATCATACCTGCAGTTAAAAGACATTGCCGAACAATTAGACGGACAATATCAATTAGAAGGAAACCGGATCTTCTATTTGGCGATGGCGCCTGAGTTTTTCGGAACGATTGCCGAACAGATTAAAGCACAAGGCCTGAGTGACACGGATGGATATAAGCGCCTGGTCATAGAAAAGCCATTTGGACACAGTTTCGAAACAGCACAAAAATTGAATGAGCAGATTCGAACTGCATTCGCTGAAGATGAAATCTACCGTATCGATCATTATTTAGGTAAGGAAATGGTACAAAATATCGAGGTCATCCGTTTTTCCAATGCCCTATTCGAGCCGCTTTGGAATAACAGATATATATCCAACATCCAGGTTACTTCAAGCGAAACACTTGGCGTTGAAGAACGCGGGCGTTATTATGAAACCAGCGGTGCCCTAAGGGATATGGTCCAAAACCATCTGCTGCAAATGGTGGCCTTGCTAGCCATGGAGCCTCCGATCGCTTTGACGACGGAAGAGATTCGAAGCGAAAAAGTGCGGGCATTGCGTTCACTTCGACCAATGAAAGTGGACGAAGTCAATCAATACTTCGTCCGAGGCCAGTATGGTGAAGGAACGATAGACGGTCAAACACTTCCGGCCTACCGCAATGAACATAACGTAAATCCGGAATCAAACACAGAGACCTATGTTGCGGGTAAATTGATGATTGATAACTTCCGATGGGCCGGTGTTCCTTTTTATATCCGCACCGGTAAGAGAATGGATGTCAAATCAACGAATATAGTTGTTCAATTCAAAGATATCCCAATGAACCTGTATTATAAAACGGAAGAAACACTGAACCCGAATCTTCTCGTTATCAATATTCAGCCTGACGAAGGTATCACATTGTACCTAAATGTGAAGAAATCCGGGACGACATCCAATACAAAGCCAATGAAGCTGACCGTCTCGAACAAAGGGATCGAACACATCAATTCTCCCGAGGCATATGAAAAGCTACTGTTTGACAGCATGCGCGGGGATGCTACAAACTTTACGCATTGGGACGAGGTTGCCCTCTCATGGAAGTTCGTCGATACCATTTCCAATGCATGGGAAAACACTAAAGACGAGTCTTTCCCTAACTATGAAGCTGGATCCACAGGTCCACTTGCATCCGATGAACTCCTGGCAGAAGATGGACATATTTGGTGGCAAGTCAAGAAAAACGAAAATAATAATGATTGAAATGAAGAAGGGACGCAGATTTGAATCTGCATCCCTTTTTTCATTCATGAAACACTCTTCCTCAGCAATTTATCACGGATAATATGATACATTTCCTTGGGCTTAGAGATTTCTTCCCCCACTTCCGAATTGAGCCAAAATGAAACACCGAATTCCAAGGCGATGAAAAATAAAAATATGGCTACAGCCCACCAGATGATGAACATAAGTCACCCGCTCCTTCTCTCTTCTATCTGCCTACTGTATCCTACGGTCCGTCCATCTCTTTCAATGTTTATATTCCTTTTTCCGCAGGTGTTTAAACCTAAAAAGCATGGATGAATGACATACATCATACTATGTTTTTCCTAAAAAAGGTAAATTAATTGGAACTATTTACAACTAGTTCATCTTTACCATTTTAACCCTTCCAACCTCTTTATAGAAATAGAATGGTAAGTCCTTGCTAAGGTTACACTAGAAAAGGCGCCAGTGACGGCACCACTAACTTCGATGTGGAGGGATTAAACGATGGACATTCGTGAAGGATTAATTCCAACAGCCTTGGGCACAGCCGTGACAGCTGCGGGTTATGCAATGAAGCAGACCCGTGGCTCAAACAAAATGGTAGCTAATACGGTTTTTGGTTTCGGTCTGGCACATGTTGTATTAGGGGTCATTGACCTTGTAGAGCATCGGAGATAGTAAAAAAAGAGGGCGCCAAGCGCCCTCTTTTTTTACTACAACTGGATCCCGAAACAAAAAAGCCGGTTTAAAAGGGAATCCCCTTCAAAGCCGGCTTGAACTTTTTATTTTTCCATCCATTCGGTATGGAACGTTCCTTCTTTATCAATGCGTTGATAAGTATGAGCTCCAAAATAGTCACGCTGTGCCTGAATAAGATTAGCTGGCAGCGTTTCTGTACGATAGCTGTCGAAATAGGCAAGTGCTGATGACAAGCAAGGAACCGGGATTCCATTCATCACTGCCGTTGATACTACCTCACGCAAAGCTCCTTGATAGCTTTCGACGATTCCTTGGAAGTAAGGATCTAGAAGAAGGTTGTTCAAGTTCGCTTCACGATCGTATGCTTCCTTGATTTTTTGGAGGAATTGTGCACGGATGATACATCCGCCACGGAAAATCATCGCGATGTCCCCATATTGCAAGTTCCAGTCATTTTCTTCCGATGCTGCTTTCATTTGTGCAAATCCTTGTGCATATGAACAGATTTTGCTCATATAAAGTGCTTTACGGATACTTTCGATCAAAGCCTTTTTGTCGCCTGTAAATGATTCGGCTTTTGGCCCACGAAGGATTTTACTCGCTTCAACACGCTCGTCCTTGATTGCTGAAATAAACCGGGCGAATACGGATTCCGTAATGATTGGAAGCGGAACACCAAGATCAAGCGCACTTTGACTTGTCCATTTCCCAGTACCTTTTTGGCCAGCTTTATCTAAAATGACATCGACCATCGGCTTGCCGGTTTCTTCATCATATTTTTTAAATATATCAGCAGTAATTTCAATTAAATAGCTATCAAGTTCCCCTTCATTCCATTCAGAGAAGACTTCATGCAATTCTTGAGCAGATAATCCAAGAAGATTTTTCAGAAGGAAATAAGATTCGGAAATCAATTGCATGTCTCCGTATTCAATACCATTATGTACCATTTTAACATAATGACCTGCCCCATCCGGTCCGATATACGTGCAGCAAGCATCCCCATCGACCTTAGCTGAAATGTCCTTCAAGATCGGTGCAACCAGTTCATATGCTTCTTTTTGACCTCCAGGCATGATGGATGGACCTGTCAGAGCTCCTTCTTCCCCTCCTGACACGCCTGTACCGATGAAATGGATGCCAAGCTTGCTTAACTCCTCATTGCGGCGCTGAGTGTCCTTGAAGAAGGTATTCCCTCCATCAATAACGATATCACCTTTTTCAAGTAACGGTTTTAACTGCTCGATTGTTGCATCCGTTGCCGCTCCTGCTTTAACCATCAATAAAATTTTGCGGGGTGTTTCCAAAGAATTGACGAATTCTTCAAGCGTATAAGCGGCTGTTACGTTTTTGCCTTCCGCTTCCTTCATCATTTCGTCCGTTTTTGATCCTGAGCGATTATACACGGAAATTGAATATCCCCTGCTTTCAATATTAAATGCAAGGTTCTTGCCCATTACGGCTAGTCCGATAACGCCAATCTGCTGTTTTGTCATGATTCATCTTTCCCTTCTCTATATCTTTACACAGCCTGTACGCTAATCTTTGTCAAAAGAAGGATCATTCCTCCTGGTTTGCTCAAAGAAATCTTTACTGAAGCTAGTGTCTGTTCCAATTGAACGATTTTTCAAGGGTAATCCCTTTTTAATAATATTTTCTCCGTACTTATTTTGCAAGTGTTCCATCGCTTCATACAGAGGTTCTTTTTCTGCATCCTCTTGAAAGGAGAAAATATCCAGTTGCTTGAAGGCCGACTCTTTTTCGATGACATCATAGGCAGTGACACCAAGAAGCCTGATTCCTTCCCCATTCCAATTTTTCATGAATAGATCGATAGCTCCATCCAAAATATCCTTTTTTTCAAAAACTGGATTAGGAACCGTTCTGCTTCTCGTTATAGTGCGGCGGTCTTTGTAACGGATCGTCACACCTATTTTTTGACCAAGCAGGCGTTTATTTCTCAAACGGACGGCTACCTTGCCGGAAAGCTTATCCAATACACCAATCAGTTCTTTTTGATTGGCAGAGTCATGCGGAAGAGTTGTCGAGTTCCCAATGCTCTTATGCTCAAAAATCGCTTCGGGATCCACTACTCTGGGGTCGATTCCATTAGCCCTATCTTTCAAACGAATGCCATTGATACCAAGTAGCTGTTTAAGTTGACTATCATTGGCGTGTGCTAGGTCCCTTATCGTCTTTATCCCGATAGTTTGAAGCTTTTCCGAGGTCTTATCCCCGATGCCGTGCATTTCGCCAACTTGTAAAGGCCAGAGCTTTTCCGGAATGTCCCGTTTCCTTAACACAGTGATTCCCATAGGTTTCTTCATATCGGAAGCAGTTTTGGCCAAAAATTTATTAGGGGCAATCCCGATGCTGCAAGGGAGATCCATCGTATTAAAAATTCTTTCCTGAATGCTATTGGCTATATCTAAAGGCGAACCCAACTCGGCGCATTCACTAATATCCAGATACCCCTCATCAATCGAAACCGGTTCAACCATCTCTGTATATTGCCTCAATACATCGAAAATAGCCAGTGATGCCTTTCGATAGCGCTCGAAATTCGGTTTCTGAATGACTAATTGAGGACATAGTTTTTTTGCCTGCCAAATCGGCATGGTCGTTTTAACCCCGAACTTCCTCGCCTCATAGCTGCAGGTGACGATTATCCCCCTTCTCTCTTCAACATTGCCCGCAATGGCTAGCGGTTTGCCTTTCAATGAAACATCATATGACATTTCCACTGAAGCATAGAAACTATTCATGTCTACATGGAGAATGACCCTGCCATTTTTGGGATACATGTCCTTCATGTTTGACCGTCACATCCTTGTAAAAATAAGAAACACCGGATTATAGGGACAATAAAAAACCATTTCTATTAAGGTACCCCTATTTATCTTTGGTAACCTCGGTGAAAGATGCTCCACTCCAAGAAAAACAGCCATCATGTCATTGATGACTGTAATCCTTCAATACTTTGAACGCCTTCCAAATATATACGAGTTCTTGCTGATCAATGTCGTAATCAAACGGCAATACCGATTACTTAATAAGGCACCGTTCAATGGATATAAATCAAGAATTTCACGGGTTCAATCGAAAAGGCATATCCCTTATCCTTCGCAAGAAATGCGACCACCTTTTCGATTCACTCAGGAAAACTCCTACATTACACTGTCATATTGCAGGTGATTATTCCCCTGATACTTCTTTGATGATAGCGACGACCATTTCAGCTAGCTTCGTTAATTCCTCAACCGGAATTCTTTCATTCGTAGTATGGATATCTTCATAGCCCACTGCGAGATTGACAGTAGGGATGCCAAAGCCTGCAATGACATTCGCATCGCTTCCTCCGCCGCTTTTAACCAGCTCGCATGGACGGCCGATTTTCTCTGCTGCCTTCCTTGCAATTTCGACTACATGATCACCAGCACCATATTTAAAACCAGGATACATGACGTTAACTTCAACTTCAGCACGTCCGCCCATTTCAATGGCTGCAGTCTCAAATGCCTCTTTCATTTTCGCTACCTGTATTTCCATTTTTTCAGGAATCAAGGATCTTGCTTCTGCAAGGATTTCCACATGGTCACAAACAATATTGGTTTGCTGTCCACCCTGGAAACGTCCGATATTGGCTGTCGTTTCCTCGTCGATTCTGCCTAATGGCATTCTAGAGATTGCTTTGGCAGCGATCGTAATGGCCGAAACGCCTTTCTCAGGAGCGACACCAGCGTGAGCAGTCTTGCCTAAAATGGTTGCAGACACTTTCGCCTGAGTAGGTGCAGCAACAACCACATTGCCCACTTTTCCATCACTATCAAGTGCAAAACCGAATTTAGCCGTTACAAGGGAGCGATCCAATGCCTTTGCACCAACCAAGCCAGATTCTTCACCGACTGTTATGATGAATTCGATTGTTCCATGTTCGATATTCTGTTCTTTCAACACTTTAAGCGTTTCTAGCATGACCGCTAATCCAGCTTTGTCATCCGCCCCTAAAATGGTCGTTCCGTCTGACACTATGTATCCATCTTTGATGGAAGGCTTGATTCCATTCCCTGGAACAACCGTATCCATATGGGAGGTGAAATAAATGGTATCTACGCCTTCTTTCATTCCTTTTAAAGTACATACTAAATTCCCTGCACCATGACCGGTAACTGCTGTTGTATCATCTTCAAAAACTTCTACACCCAGTGCCCCGAATTTTTCTTTCAGCACTTTGGCGATGGCTGCTTCATTTTTCGTTTCGGAATCAATCTGCACCAATTCCATAAATTCATTAACTAAACGTTCTTCATTAATCATAAAATAAAACCTCCAAAAAAGTTTTCCTCTTTAATTATACTTCTAAAAGCCGCGCCCCGGCAAATAATGTGATAGGAAGAACCAGCCTGATAAAACATGCTGGTCATTTCCCTGCCGGGGGGCCTTGTTAAAAAGGTGAATGAAGACTTAAATATTGTTTTCTTTAAAATGATAGCTTCCCAGTATGGAAAAGAGCCCAAAACAGATGGTTTGGGCTCTTTTCCATGTTGATCACAACGGGATATTTCCGTGTTTTTTCCATGGTCGAGTTTCTTTTTTGTTGCGCAGCATTTCTAGAGATTGAATGATCTTAATCCTGGTTTCACGGGGATCAATAACATCATCCACCATTCCAAGACTTGCGGCAACATATGGATTGGCGAACTTCTCACGGTATTCTTCAATTTTAGCTGCACGTGTCGCCTCCGGATCTTCGCTATTTTGTATTTCACGGGCAAAAATGATATTTGCCGCTCCAGCAGAGCCCATTACCGCAATTTCAGCATTCGGCCATGCAAACGTAAGATCCGCACCGATGGATTTACTATTAAGTGCCACGTAAGCTCCTCCGTATGCTTTACGCAGGATGATCGTCAATTTTGGTACTGTCGCTTCCGAATAAGCATACAGGAGCTTTGCACCATGGCGAATGATCCCGCCATGTTCTTGTTTAACGCCCGGGAAAAAACCCGAAACGTCTTCAAACGTAATTAGCGGAATGTTAAACGAGTCACAGAAACGAATGAAACGGGCAGCCTTATCTGATGAATCAATATCAAGCCCCCCTGCCAACACCTTTGGCTGGTTACAGACAAGCCCCACTGATTTCCCTTTGATGCGCGCCAAGCCGACAACTATGTTTTTTGCAAAACCCTCTTGAACTTCCATAAAGGAATCCTCATCGACAACCTGCTCCAATACTTTCCGGACATCATATGGACGGATCCCTTCATAAGGTACTACATCCGTTAAGTCCGGACGGTAGTCATCTCCATCGTCAGCTTCCAAAACCGGCGGCTTCTCTTCATTATTTTGTGGAAGATAGCTCAGGAGGCGTCTAACGTCTGCCAGTACTTGCTCCTCAGATGCCCCCTTGAAATGGGCATTACCGCTTATGGTATTATGTACAGTCGCTCCACCCAATCCTTCAGATGAAATCTTTTCACCTGTAACCGTTTCAATGACTTTAGGCCCTGTTATGAACATTTGGCTCGTTTTTTCAACCATGAAGACAAAGTCGGTTATGGCTGGGGAATATACGGCTCCGCCTGCACAAGGTCCCATAATAACCGAAATCTGTGGGATGACCCCTGAATAAATCGAATTCCGGTAAAATATTTGGCCATATCCGTCAAGCGAAACTACACCTTCTTGAATACGAGCCCCGCCAGAATCGTTCAAACCAATGAATGGCGCTCCATTTTCCGCTGCCAAATCCATAACATTGGCAATTTTCAGAGCATGCATTTCACCGAGTGCTCCGCCAAAAACAGTAAAATCCTGTGAAAACAGATAAATGTCGCGGCCGTTGACCTTACCGTAACCGGTGACAACCCCTTCTCCCGGCCCTTCTTCCTTTTCCATGCCAAAATTGGTATTACGGTGTTTGATAAAAGGATTAAGCTCTATGAAAGTACCCGGATCAACTAAAAGTTCAATTCTTTCCCTTGCAGTTAGTTTGCCCTTTTCATGCTGCTTATCGATTCTTTCTTCACCGCCGCCCATTTCCACTTTACGGCGTCTGTCATATAGGTCATTGATTGTATCATATATGTCTGTCATTCCTGCTCCTCCTTTGATAATGCTTGTTCACAAAGCTCATATAATACACCCGCGGTTGACTTGGGATGAACGAAAGCAACATTCGCATTGTGCGCTCCCTTTCTTGATGAGTCATCAATCATGCGCAATCCAGATTCTTTGATTTCCTTTATTCTATCTTCAATATCATCGACCCCAAGGGCAACATGATGAATCCCTTCACCGCGTTTTTCAATGAATTTGGCGATTGGGCTTGCCGGTGATAACGCTTCCAACAACTCCAAACGCGTATTGCCTGCCAGGATGAAGGCCACTTTCACTCCTTGGCTCTCCACTGTCTCGATTCCTTCAAGTTGCAATTTCAACGTTTCCGTGTAAAGCGGCAAGGCTTCATCCAGGGACTTGACGGCAATACCGATATGATCGATATTTTTAATCATCATAAAAACCTCCATGCTATGTATTATTGGATGACTCCATTAAAATACTACTAATCTTGCATAAAACCTTTTAAGATTCGGAATAATATGAACATTATACTTTTACTTGTTTCTACTAAATGTTCAAGTTAAAATAAAATCAATTAAACTGTTTTAAGGGAGAGGGCATATGGGAAACAAGAAAATCAGAAAAATCGTCGTGTATTTAATGCTTATCTCAATGTTATTAACAAGCTTATTATCAGGTATCGCATTTCTTTTGTAATAGACACCGTAATCGGGAGGGAAGCAAAGCTTCCCTCTCTTTATTTTATCGCTCCATTTTTCTTTGCTAACGTTTTGAAATCCTCGTTCGATATGGTGATCAACACCTTAGTGCCGATGGGGACTTTTTCGTACAAACGCTCTACATCGGATTTATGCATCCGTACACAGCCATTTGATATGTATTTACCAATTGATGATGGCTGATTCGTACCATGGATGCCGTAAATCCTCCCATCGGTATTTCGTGCATCGAATCCAATCCACCGCGACCCGAGAGGGTTCCTTGGATCGCCTCCAGGAATATTCTTTTTCCGGTAATATGGATTGACCGCTTTTACTTTTACCGTGAAAATCCCTTCAGGCGTCAGTTCCTGACTCTTTCCCGTACCGACCGGCAGAATCTCCTTGACCTCGTTATCATCAATGAACGCCAATTTATTGTTGGCTTTATTGATGATGATAAACGGATCGCCAGGCTTGACCGACTGAGGTTGGGCCTGTACCTGAAGCGGCCACAACGATAGCATAAGCAACAAAGAAAGGATCCATTTCATTTGTATCAATTCCTTTACTTTTTTGCTTAGTTTAAGCCAAGTGCCTCTTTTTCATTCGGTTGCTGGTCAGCTTGGGCAACCCCTTGAAAGAATGCTTCAACAATAAATAGCGCTCCATTTCCTTCATGAGCTGCAGTAATGCGGCCCTGGATTCGAACTCTTCCCGTGTCTGCGGCAGTGCCATTCCCCTAAAATGAATCTCCATTTCTTCAAGTTTTTTCAGATAAAGAATGGCCGTATTTTGCGGGTGGACGTTTTCTGCCAAATCTTCTATAAAATCAGCCACTATCCCGCTTTGCTTCACGACCAACGGAATATTCGTGACTAGGGGAAGAATTCGTTCAATTATTTCAAACTGCTTTTCACGCATTTTGAAATAATGGTAATACAGGTCTTCTTCCCTTAAAAAATGATTTTCCACATCCCTGAAGGCAAGGCTTTTGGCCTGATTAAGAAGATTGGCCGTTTCGGTGATTTCCTTACCATCCCATGTGTGATCATTATCCCTTAAGTAGCGGACAATCCCCATCAAGATCGCACTAAAATTAGTTTCGATACTTTCCTGATAGGCCAGCAGTTTGTCATCGACACTGGGCATGTACAGGTTCATGACAAGCGCCACTCCAACTCCAACTGCAATTAATATCGTTTCATTGATCAGCAGGGAAAAAGTGATGTCACCAGACCCATATAGGTGCATGATGATGACGCTGCTCGTTACAATCCCCTCATTAATCTTCAAGGCAACTGTCGTTGGAATGAAAATCAAGAGGATCAAACCTATTACCAGCGGGTGGAATGCGATGAACTGAAACAATAGGGATGCATAGGCCATTGCAATCAAACAAGCTAATAACCGGTGCCAGGAGGCATACACCGACTTCTTTTTCGTAACTTGAATGCATAAGATCGCAATGATTCCCGCAGCAGAGAAATATTCGAGATTAAGCATTTGTGCAATAATAATTGCCAGGGTGGCCCCCAAAGCAGTTTTAATCGTCCTGTATCCGATTTTAAACATTGTTATGTATCACCTGGCTCTTTCTCTATCTATTATAATACTATCAGGAAATGAGATATTTTCACAGTCCTTTGCGAGTTAAATTTCCAATTTTTCTAAATACATTCACGCAAAAATACATTATAGGAAAAAAATAAAAAAGGTAACCTAAACGTTACCTTTTTTCACAATTATATACTATTCACTTTAACTTATAAAACTTTTTCCAAAAAGTCTTTTGCACGCTGGCTTTTCGGATTGGTAAAGAATTCTTGCGGAGCACTTTCCTCAACGAGCAGACCTCCGTCCAGGAATAGTACTCGATCGGCCACTTCTTTGGCAAACCCCATTTCATGCGTTACGATCAGCATGGTCATCCCCGTATGTGCCAGTGACTTCATAACCTCAAGCACTTCTTTTACCATTTCGGGATCAAGCGCTGAAGTCGGCTCATCGAAAAGCATTACTTCCGGGTTCATTGCCAATGCCCGTGCAATAGCGACCCTTTGTTTTTGTCCGCCTGACAGTCGATTTGGATAAGCCGATTCTTTATCGGCCAAACCGACTTTAGTCAAAAGCTCACGAGCTTGTTTTACAGCCTCGGCCTTTGATAATTTTTTCACCTTCATTGGTGCATATGTCAGATTCTCCAGTACGGTTTTATGCGGAAATAAATGAAAATGCTGAAATACCATTCCGACATTTTCACGCACCTTCATGATATTGGTCTTTTTTTCAGTGATGATTTGATCTTTAAACCTGATTTGACCATCAGTTGGAGTTTCAAGCATATTGATGCAGCGCAAGAAAGTTGATTTTCCCGACCCTGATGGACCGATGATCGCTAACACTTCACCTTGCCCTATCTCGGTGCTGATTCCTTTTAATACCTCGAGCTTGCCATAGTTTTTTTTGAGTCCATCAATTTTAATCACTGCGTCTCATTCTCCTTTCAATCACTTTGCCTAAGATGGTGAGAACCATGACCATCACATAATAAATGAGGCCGGCAAATAATATCGGCTCGAAGAATTTATATGTCTCACCGCCGACAATATAAGAACGGCGCATGATATCCCCTAATCCAATAATCGTGACGACGGCTGATTCCTTCGTTAAGGAAATCAATTCGTTCACAAGGGATGGCAGGATATTCTTGATGGCCTGCGGTAGGATAATATTAAGCATCATTCCTGAATAGGGAACACCAAGTGCAAGCGAAGCCTCGCGTTGGCCTTTATCGACAGCTAAAATGCCTCCCCTGATAATTTCAGAGATGTATGCTGCTGAATTTAGCCCGAATGCTAAAAATGCTGCTTGGAACGCTTCGATTTGAATCCCTAATATTTGTGGTGAACCAAAATAAATCAGCATTAATTGCAGCACTAAAGGGGTACCGCGAAAAATGGATGTATAAAAGTCAGCAATCCAATTTAAGGGCTTGATTCTGCTGATCTTAAGTATAGATAATAATATTCCCAAAACAAATCCGATTACTGCCGCTACCGCTACAACCTTTAATGTAGTCGGTATCCCCTCCAGGATATATGGAAGGGAAGGAATAATCCTTTCAAATTCAAGATTCACTCCATTCATCCTCTCTTATGAAGGCCGTTATCGGGCCTTTCTCCTGCTTCATTTTATTAACAATAAAGCGCGGAAAAACGTTCAGAAGGCATTCTGAACGCTTTTCATCTCTCTGTTTTATTCAGTTTCACTGCCACCGAACCATTTTAATATTAATTTTTCCATTTCACCATTTTCCATCATTTTTTTCAACTCGGCATTGAATTCTTCAGTTAACTTGCTTCCTTTTTGGAAAGCGATTGCCGAACCGGCATCTTGATCACCAGACTTGATCAAATGGCCCACCAATTCTTTATTATCTTTCAAGTAGCCTTTTGCAACAGTATCTTCCATGATCACGGCGTCAAAACGTCCTGTTGACATTTCTTGAACAACCTCAGGAATACGATTCCGTTTTTCAACTTTCATCCCGATATCTTGGGATTTATTCAAGTCATTTGCCAATGTCTCCTGGATGGATGCAAGCTGTACGCCTACCGTTTTCCCTTTTAAATCTTCAACAGTTTTGATTTTACTATCCTCTGTCGTGATGATCATGTTTTTAGCTGTATAGTAAATATCACTGAAATCGACTGATTGCTCACGTTTTTCAGTTGGAGTCATTCCAGAGATAACGAAATCGACCGATTTATTTTCCAGAGCAGGCACAAGACTATTAAAGTCAATGTCCTTCACTTGGACTTCATAACCTAATTTTTTTCCGATTGCTTTAGCGATATCAATGTCAAATCCTTTGATTTCATCACTTTTAGACGTTTCAACAAATTCAAATGGCGGATAATCCGCAGATGTTCCCATTACCAGAACCTTTTTGTCTTCTTTGTCAGCTGTGTTCTTATCTTCTTTCTCTGATGTTCCGCATGCCGCTAAAATACCTACTAATAAAACAGAAGTAAGCAACAATGCTAACTGCTTTTTCAACTTCATTATTATTCCTCCAAAATGATATTTTCAATTCTCTTGTTATTAAATTCGGTTTAGTTAAATTTTGAATAACTAATATTCATACACTAATGTGTATTTTAACACACTCTAATAATTATTCAATAACGTAAATAATAGATTCATTTTTCAGAATATTAATATAACTCCATTTCTGGAATCGCGCTTTTTCCCCAAAGGGAATATTTCTGCTTCCTTATCTATCTTCTTTCCTAAATGTTCCTAACTTATGCAGATTCATTAATAAAAAAACCCGCCGATTGGGCGGGTTCAGACTGTAGACAAAATTCGAACAAAAGCCAGTTTTCATATAGTTTTTTTCTTAAAAAAGTATTTCTATTGATTCCAGAAATCTGCTCCCTTTCCGCCGACTGTCTGCCAAGCCTCCTCAGCGCAAGCGCCTGTGGGGTCTCGGCTAGCCAGTTACTCGGCAGGAGTGTCGCAAATTTCTTCCATCCATTAAGGAATACTATAAAAAAACATGAAGGATCACCTATTCTAAAACTTAGTTCGGGATGTGTCTTACAGGTTTTCTAAAAATTACATTTCTGTGATTCCAGAAATCCGCTCCCTTTCCTCCGATTGTCTGCCAAGCCTCCTCAGCGCAAGCGCCTGTGGGGTCTCGGCCCAGTTACTCGGCAGGAGTGTCGCAAATTTCTTCCATACATTAAGGTTTACTGTAATAACCACCTATGATACACTAGCTTTGTTTTAAGATCCTGTTCAGGATGAGACCATTCCGAACCTCTTTTTGTCGACAAACTAAAACCCGCCGATTGGGCGGGTTTTAGTTATCGCTATGGATTAAACTTCTTCGCAATATTGATCGAAGTAGTCTTGTAATTTTTCCACTACAGACATCGGGTGGTGTCCTTCAATTTCATGGCGCTCTATCATCGTGATGATTTTTCCATCCTTCAGCAATGCAAATGATGGAGATGACGGCGGATATCCTTCGAAATAATCACGGGCTTTCTCCGTCGCCTCTTTATCTTGCCCAGCAAAAACGGTTACAAGCTGATCTGGGCGTTTATCATTATGGATTGCATGTGCCGCTGCAGGTCTAGCTATTCCCCCAGCGCAGCCACAAACGGAATTGACCATAACAAGTGTCGTTCCTTTTTGTGCAAATACTTCCTCAACTTCCTCGGGAGTAGTCAATTCTGTATATCCAGCAGTCTTTATCTCATCGCGAGCCTGTTTGACTACGTCGTTCATTAAAAAATTAAAATCCATATTCATGGCATGTGCTCCTTCCAAGTTTTCTCTTCAATCCTATCATAACAATTGCCACTTCGTGATTCAATAAATTTACCTGTCAAAACTGCATAAACCATTTCCGAACACGTTTAAAACGAAAGGTATGCGGGAATCATGTGTGTAACAACAAGACTTACAAAAGGATGGGGCAGGCGTGGGAGACAATCCACGCCTGCCCCATCCCATTTCTTTTTAATTTGACTTAAATGTATCGGTAAAAGATTGAAAGGCCTGCTTAACAGCAGCAGTGACCGTTTTATTCCCTGACATCACTTGGTTCTCGAGAATTGGGAGAAGATTCTTGACGGTTTCATTTTTATAAAACATCGTTTTAAGCTGGTGATCCATCAATGAATAAAGCCATTCCTTAGATTGCATTCTTCTCCGTTCTTGAAAAACACCCGATTCCTTGGTCAAATCGGAAAATTCATTCATTACATCCCAAAGCTCAGGAATTCCTTTACCGGTTATCGCTGAACAAGTATATGCCTTTCCTGCCCAACCCTTTGTTGCTGGCTGAAGGAAGTGCAAGATTCTGCTATATTCGGACTTCGTCCTAATCGCCAGCGGAATGTTCTCTCCATCGGCTTTATTGACCACAATTCCGTCCACAAGTTCCAGAATCCCTTTTTTCATCCCTTGTAATTCATCTCCGGCACCTGTAAGGACAAGGAGCATGAAGAAGTCGACCATACTTCGAACTATAGCTTCACTCTGACCGACACCGACCGTTTCAATCAGTATCACATCAAATCCTGCCGCTTCACAAAGCAACATCGTTTCCCTCGTTTTGCGGTGAACTCCTCCTAGAGTGCCTTCGGATGGAGAGGGTCTTATGAAGGCATGGGGGTTTCTTGCCAACTCCTCCATCCTTGTCTTATCGCCTAGTATACTTCCGCCATTGATCGAAGAGCTTGGATCGACGGCTAGAACGGCAACCTTATGGCCCCTGTCACACAAATAGGTTCCGAACGTCTCGATGAAGGTACTTTTTCCGGCACCGGGCACTCCGGAAATCCCGATGCGAATCGAATTTCCTGTATGAGGAAGGATGCTATGCAATAATTCCTGTGCATGATCCAAGTGGTGGGATGCATTGCTTTCAACCAATGTAATCCCTTTAGCTAGCTTGGCCCTGTCACCTTTTATGATTCCCTCTTTAAGTTCATGGACCGGTATGTTTACATTATGTTTTTTGACGAATTTGCTTTTAGAAGGTTTGTTATGGCTTGCTGCTAATTCTACACCTGGCTTTAATGAAGAAGCAAAACCTTCCTGATTGTTATGATCGACCCATTCGGGCTTCTTGTCTTCACTCATTATTGAGCCACTTCCTCATATCCAAGGCGATTGTATATTTCCTGAAGCACTTTCTTTGCTGCCTGCGGAATGACCGTACCAGGTCCAAAAATGGCTGTAGCGCCATTTTCCATTAGGTAATCATAATCCTGTGCAGGGATGACCCCGCCTACGATCACTATAATGTCCTCACGTCCCAAGTTCTTCAGTTCCGTCATAAGCTGCGGCAACAATGTTTTATGGCCGGCAGCAAGCGAACTCATTCCGACTACATGCACATCATTTTCCACGGCCTGGATGGCGGTTTCTTTCGGTGTTTGGAATAATGGACCGATATCTACATCATAGCCCAAATCCGCAAACCCCGTTCCGACTACTTTAGCTCCACGATCATGACCGTCCTGACCCATTTTAGCCATTAACAATCGCGGTCTTCTTCCTTCATTTTCAAGAAACTCTTCCGTCATGCGGACGACTTCTTCAATTTCCGCTTCCTTTGAGTATGCCGAGCTGTATACACCGCTGATAGAACGGATCGTTGCTTTGTGACGTCCAGCAACCTCCTCAATCGCATCGGAGATTTCACCTAATGAAGCCCGTACTCTTGCAGCTTGCACAGCCAGTTCAAGAAGATTGCCTTCGCCAGTTCTGGCAGCCATGGATAGCGCTTGAAGGGCTTCATCCACCTTTTCCTGATCACGTTTCGCTTTTAATTCGCTCAAACGCTTAAGCTGACTTTCGCGAACTGCTGTATTATCAATCTCCAGTATTTCAATCGGATCTTCTTTTTTCAAACGATACTTATTTACACCTACGATCGTTTCATCCTGAGAATCGATTTTAGCCTGACGCTTTGCAGCGGCTTCCTCGATCCTCATTTTTGGAAGGCCGGTTTCAATAGCCTTCGCCATTCCGCCAAGGCCTTCGATTTCTTCTATGTGAGCCCAAGCCCGTTCGATCAATTCATTTGTGAGTGATTCTACATAGTATGAACCCGCCCATGGATCGATTACTTTTGTGATCCCCGTTTCCTCCTGCAGATATAACTGTGTGTTACGTGCAATTCGTGCCGAGAAATCCGTTGGCAGGGCAATGGCCTCATCCAATGCGTTCGTATGCAGGGACTGTGTATGCCCAAGTGCAGCGGCATGCGCTTCAATAAGGGTCCTTGCGACATTGTTAAACGGATCCTGCTCGGAGAGGCTCCAGCCGGAGGTTTGGGAATGGGTTCTCAATGCCATCGCTTTATTATTTTTCGGCTCGAATTGTTTCATCAGCTTTGACCAAATGAAACGAGCCGCCCGCATTTTCGAGACTTCCATGAAATAGTTCATTCCTACAGCCCAGAAGAATGACAGTCGTGGTGCGAACTTATCGATATCAATACCTGCTTTCATTCCGGTACGTGCATACTCAAGCCCATCCGCCAACGTATAGGCAAGTTCGATATCAGCCGGTGCCCCCGCTTCTTGCAGATGATAACCGGAGATGGAAATGGAATTGAATTTGGGCATATATTTGGATGTATACTCAAATATATCAGCTATGATTTTCATGGACATTTCAGGTGGGTAGATATACGTATTCCGAACCATGTATTCCTTTAAGATGTCATTTTGAATCGTGCCTGAAAGCTTATCCTGTGTTACGCCTTGTTCTTCAGCTGTCACGATATAAAATGCAAGTATGGGTAATACTGCGCCGTTCATCGTCATTGACACGGACATTTGATCAAGCGGAATGCCGTCAAATAGGATTTTCATGTCAAGAATTGAATCAATGGCAACTCCCGCCTTCCCCACATCACCGACAACGCGTGGATGATCGGAGTCATAACCGCGGTGTGTAGCTAAATCAAAGGCAACTGAGAGCCCTTTTTGCCCCATCGCAAGGTTACGTCTGTAAAACGCATTGGATTCCTCAGCAGTCGAAAAACCTGCATACTGACGTACCGTCCAAGGACGATTGACATACATCGAAGGATAAGGTCCCCTTGTAAAAGGAGCGATGCCTGGCACACTTTCCATATGCTCCAAGTCACGATTATCTTTCTCAATATAAAGCGGTTTGATTTTTATTTGTTCATTGGTTTCAAACAAAAGATCCTCAATGTTTTTCCCAACGGCTTTTTCGGCTTCCTTTTTCCATGCCTCCACCGTACCTTTAACCTCAGACTTAGCAGGATTTATAGCAGAAAAATTCGGTTTTTTCATTTCAGTTCACCCCCAGCTTCTGCAATAATTCCGATAAAATGGCTATTGCATTCGTTTTGACATGGATAAAATCTTTGACTCCGGCTTCACTTAGTGTAATCTCAAATTCTTCTTGCTGCTTGCCGGCACTATAAATAGTGATTTCAGGGAATTGCTTTTTAATTTCTTTAATGGTGACTGGCGCCAATTCCGAATAGTCACCATCACTGCCGCAAACACAATAGATAGGGAGCTTGGTCGCAGCTACATAATCGACTGCTTCCTCAACGGTTTGACACCCCTTACTGCCGGTTGTTTCAATACCACCTGCTGCAGCAAGACTTGTAACGAAATCTGCACGAGGTTTATAAGATTTGAGATTTTTCAAATTAATTAAACCAATAGTTGGGGCCGTTCCACTTATTTCTTTATACTTTTCACTGCGTAGCCTTAACTGTTCGAACTGAATGGATACCCGATCCAAGTAAAGTGGTGTAATGCCAACCGGCTTCTCAACTTTCATATATGACACATGGTTATCCCGTGTCGTGGTTTTAATCTTATCAGCAGGATTCGGATATACATTCGTTCCGATGATACTTTCTTTTCTGAAAGCCGCATTTTGAACCTTTTCTTGGTAAACTTCAGCTATTTCCTTCTGAAGGGTGCCTTGTTTAATTAGCTCAAGAATCCCTCCAGCTGCATCGATTTCAAGGAATTCCGCCCAAGCCTTTTCAGCCAATTCATCCGTTAGTTGCTCAACATACCATGAACCGCCAGCAGGATCGACCACTGTTGTGATATTTGTTTCTTCTTTTAAAATCAAGTGAGTATTACGGGCAATTCTTTCTGAGAAATCATCGGTTTCACCAGTTGCGTGTGTGAATGGATGAATTTGAAGATATTGAATGCCTCCAATTGCGGCAGCGAAAGCTTGGTTTGTTGTCCGAAGAATATTGACGTGCTGATCATATAGCGTTTCTGTCAACTCGGAAGTAACGGCATGTATCGCCATTTTAAAATGGTCAGATGCTGTATCGAAAGCTTCTGCAAGACCTGCCCAGAGCCTTCTTGCAGCCCGTAGCTTAGCGATGGACATGAAGTAATTCGAATCCACAGCAAAAGAGAATACTATTCTTTCGGAAACCGAAGCAATAGGAAGCCCTTGCTTTTGCCCTTCCAATAGATATTGGACCGCTGCCGATAATCCGTAAGCTATTTCTTGTACGGCATTGGCTCCTCCATTATGGTAGACTGCCGTATTAATCAAAACTGTTTTTAAATCCCTGCCTACCTTCTGATAATCTTGGATTGTCTTCAGCCAGTCTGCAAAATAGTTATCCGTATCTTCTGGCAGCTGACCGCAAATGAGCCATTCTGCAATGGGATCTTCAGCAATAACGCCTGTCATTTGGGTATTTTGTGCTTCGGCAACCGCTTTGAATTGAGGGAATAATCCTTTTTGTTTCCCCTTAAGGTCAATGAAAACCGGTATTTCTTTTAATGGGATATCCTTAAACAATTTTTCAGCCCTTGCTCCCTCGGCAAGCAATCGTGCAGGGTATGCCACGACATTTTGACCGCGCTTGAATGAAGCCTTCATCTTTTCATTTGCTTCTTCAGCCGTGATACCGCTTACAGGTTGAACGACAAGCCAAGGTTTCTCATGATATCCCGTTGGGGACGTTCCTCGGGTGAAAGGGAAGAATCCTGGCAATTCGGCTACTTTTTCCGTTGATTCCGCCTTTTCTGTATAGAGCGGATATAAAGTAATGCCCTCATATGTATTCGTTTTTAGCTTTTCTACACTTTTCCCTTTTAAACTTGCTTCCGCAGCTTCTTTCCACTCTTCAAAAGAAGGCTTAGGAAAGGTTATGTTTTTTACATCTTTCAGTTCCATCTGTAATCGCTTTCTTATCTTTTGCCGCCTCATACGCCCTGTCCCTTCATTCGGAGAACGAACGCTCAGTCAGTTTTGGATAAGAAAACCACCCTCCCGTCAATTTAATCTGGATTATACTAACATTCTACCATATTTTTCTTTAAATTTAAGACAATAGAAATTAGCAAATCTGTTATAAGGGAAAACACTAGCCTATTTCGCCTCTTTATAAATCAAGTACAGCCCTGATCTGTATTAGAACAGCTCTTAATAAAATAATAGCAAAAATAAAATTTTTGTCGATGTTTTTCTACGGAAAAGAGAAATGACTGGGTTAAACTTTGGCGAACGAATCGGCATACTTCATCTTTGACTAAATCAAAAGTGAAAGGGAAATCGATAACTGCTAGACTAAATGAAGTTCAGGAACCACCCTCATCACCTTAGGTATGGTTTCAAAATTTTAAAACAATGGTGATTGAAACGGGTTTGCGAGACTCCTGCTTGGAAGAGCGCGTCCAGTGGAACCCCATGCCTGGAGTTCCAAACAACGTTCAAATTGTAGCAATCATAAAAAAACTGTAGGCAAACTCGATTCATCGAGTTTGCCTACAGTCTAAAGGAATAACCCTCGGCCTTCCTTTTTTTCATTTTAGTATATGGAAGTGTTATCTTTGGAAATCTTTTCGATGATTTCTTTAACCCTCGCGAGGAATCGTCCGCATACCAGTCCGTCCAAAACACGATGATCAAGTGATAAACAGAGATTTACCATATCTCGTACTGCAATCATGTCATTTATGACCACTGGCCGTTTTACAATCGTTTCAACTTGTAAAATGGCCGCCTGTGGATAATTGATGATTCCCATGGACTGGACAGAGCCGAATGAGCCAGTGTTATTAATAGTGAACGTACCACCTTGCATATCCTCTGCTTTTAACTTACCTGACTTCACTTTGGATGCAAGTTCCTGTATCTCCCTTGCTATACCTTTGATTGATTTTTCATCTGCATTTTTAATGACCGGTACAAATAATGCATCTTCAGTTGCAACGGCTATCGATATATTGATTTCTTTCTTTTGTATGATTTTTTCGCCTGCCCACATCGAATTGAGCTCTGGAAATTCCGTAAGGGCTTGAGCAACCGCTTTTACGAAAAAGGCAAAGTACGTTAAATTATAGCCTTCTTTTTGTTTAAAGTCGGATTTTAGATTATCACGCAATTTCACCATATTGCTTGCGTCAACTTCCACCATCGTCCAAGCATGCGGGATTTCGTGCTTACTTTTCAACATATTGGACGCAATTGCCTTACGGATTCCGGTAACGGGTATTTCCTTGTCACCAGCAGCAGTCGGCACATTTGTTACTGGACTGGTTTGACGACTAACTTGAGGGGCGACCTCTTTTGGAGCCGGATCGGATATCACGGAAGGCTCATCCGCCTTAGGAAGATTCCCTGATTCAACAAGTTTCAGTAAATCTTTACGGGTGATCCGTCCCTCATTCCCCGTTCCTTTAACCTTTGAAAGATCGATTCCATGCTCCTGGGAAAGTTTTAACACGGCAGGCGAATAGCGAGCTTTCCTTGATGGTTCGGCCGCTTGCTGCACTTCTCTTGTAACAGGTGCATCAACATTTTCCTCATTCTGAGAAACAGCTTGCTCAGCATTATCGTTATCCGTCTTTGCCGTTTCGACTTCAATCGAGCAAATGACTTCCCCGACTGCCAATGTTTGATTCTCATCCGCTTTCAATTCCTTGATGATGCCCGTAAAGGAAGAAGGAACCTCAGCATTTACTTTATCCGTCATCACTTCAGCTAGCGGATCGTATTTCGTGACATGATCCCCAGGCTTCACTAGCCATTTACTGATGGTTCCCTCTGTGACACTTTCTCCTAGTTGAGGCATCTTCATTAATTCCATAGCCATAAATCGTTCCTCCTTCTTAACAGTCATTAATACTCAGCCAATTCCCTCATTGCTTTTTCCACTTTATCAGGATTCACCATAAATTGTTTTTCCATCGTAGGCGCATATGGCATGGCTGGTACATCAGGTCCGGCCAATCGTTTTACAGGGGCATCCAAATCAAAAAGGCAATGCTCGGCAATGATGGCTGCGACCTCACTCATGATGCTTCCTTCTTTATTATCTTCCGTAACCAGTAATACTTTCCCCGTTTTAGAAGCCGCTTCTATGATAGCATCCTTATCCAAAGGATAGACGGTACGCAAGTCAAGAACATGTGCAGAAATTCCATCTGCAGCTAATTTTTCTGCTGCCTGAAGGGCAAAATGCACACAAAGGCCATAGGAGATGACAGTAATGTCTTCCCCTTCCCTTTTCACATCCGCCTTACCGATGGGAAGTACATAATCTTCAGTGGGTACCTCACCCTTGATCAAGCGGTACGCGCGTTTATGTTCAAAGAAAAGCACTGGATCTTCGTCGCGAATGGCAGCTTTAAGCAAACCCTTTACATCATAAGGAGTGGAAGGCATCACTATTTTCAAACCCGGCTGATTGGCAAAGATTGCTTCAACCGATTGTGAATGATAAAGAGCTCCATGAATCCCTCCGCCATATGGAGCACGGATTACCATTGGACAGCTCCAGTCATTATTAGAACGATATCTAATTTTGGCTGCCTCTGAAACGATTTGGTTAATGGCAGGCATGATGAAATCAGCGAATTGCATCTCAGCTATCGGCCGAAGCCCATACATGGCGGCTCCAATTCCCACTCCTGCAATTGCAGATTCAGCGAGCGGGGTATCGATGACCCTGGCTTCACCGAATTGGTCGTATAAGCCATTAGTGGCTTTAAAGACCCCACCTTTTTTTCCTACATCCTCACCCAATACGAATACACGGGAATCACGTTCCATCTCTTCCCTCATTGCCATTGTCACGGCATCTATATATGAAATCACTGGCATTCTATTACCCCCTTACTTTTGTGCATACACATGATTCATAGCACTTTCAGCCTTCGGATATGGAGCATTTTCAGCATAATCGGTTGCTTCGTTGACTATCTTCATGACTTCATCATTCATTTGTTTCTCTAGGTCATCATCCATGATTCCCACTTCTTTTAAATACGCTCCAAATGTCATTATGGAATCCTTCGTTTTGGCTTCGGCCACTTCGTCTGCCGTCCGGTAGCTTCGGTCATCATCATCACTTGAATGAGGTGTGAGCCTGTATGAAACGGTTTCTACCAGTGTAGGACCTTCTCCCCTTCGTGCACGGTCAGCCGCTTCTTTCACCGCTGCATACACTTCCAATGGATCATTGCCATCCACCGTTATTCCAGGCATCCCATAGCCAATCGCCCTGTCGGAAACATTTTCACACGATAGCTGTTTCGAAATAGGAACGGAAATCGCATATTTATTATTTTCACACATGAAAATGACCGGTAGCTTATGCACACCTGCAAAGTTGGCCCCTTCATGAAAATCGCCCTGATTGGATGAACCTTCCCCAAACGTTACGAATGTTACCAAATCCTTACCTTCCATCTTCCCTGCAAGGGCAATTCCAACAGCATGCGGGACCTGTGTCGTTACAGGTGATGATCCAGTGACAATCCTATTTTTCTTTTGACCGAAATGACCAGGCATCTGGCGCCCGCCGGAATTGGGATCTTCCTCTTTGGCGAAACCGGAAAGCATCAAGTCTTTAGCGGTCATTCCGAAGGTAAGTACCACACCTACATCCCGATAATAAGGCAGTACATAATCCTTTTGCCGATCTAGCGCAAACGCTGCCCCAACCTGTGCAGCTTCTTGCCCCTGGCAGGAAATCACGAAGGGAATTTTCCCGGATCGGTTTAAAAGCCACATGCGCTCATCAATTCTGCGGGACAAAAGCATTGTCCGGTACATATCTAAAACCGTTTCCTCATTTAAGCCTAATTGTTCATGACGTTTTTCTACCATCATAAAACCTCCTGACCTTATTCTTTAAGAATGTATGGCACGTCCATCGACAGCAAGGGCCGCCTCTCCGATTGCTTCAGAAAGACTTGGGTGCGGATGGATTGTCTTGCCTATCTCCCAAGGTGTCGCATCAAGCACTTTAGCAAGTCCCGCTTCAGAAATCATATCCGTAACATGTGGCCCGATCATATGAACGCCCAGTATATCATCCGTTTTCTTATCGGCGATGATTTTGACAAAACCATCCGCTTCCCCGAAAACAAGGGCCTTACCAACTGCACGGAATGGGAATTTCCCAATTTTAAGATCAAAGCCTTCCTTGTTTGCCTGTTCTTCCGTCAAACCGACACTTGCAGCTTCAGGGCTTGAATACACACATTTTGAAATGAGCGAATAATCCAGCCGTTCCGGTTTTTGGCCTGCGATATGTTCAACGGCCGTAATGCCTTCATGGGAGGCAACGTGAGCCAATTGCAGACCGCCGATGCAATCACCGATCGCATAAATATGTGTTTCCTTCGTTTGGAAGAAGTCATTGGTTTCAATAAAACCTTTTTCTTTCACAATTTCCGTATTTTCAAGGCCGATCCCTTCAACATTTGCTGATCTGCCTACGGACACCAACATTTTTTCAGCTATGAATTCCTCTACCGAACCTTTGACTTCAGCAGAAATGGTTACTGAAGCATCCGTTTTCAGGGTTTCAGGCAATACCTTGGCACCTGTAACGAACTTGACGCCTTTTTTCGTTAGGAGACGAAGCATTTCACTGGAAATATCATGGTCTTCAGTCGGGATGATTCTATCTGCATATTCGAGTACTGTCACTTCCACACCAAAATCATTAAGCATCGAAGCCCATTCAATGCCGATAACTCCACCGCCTACAATAATCATTGATTTTGGCAGGCTCTCAAGCTTTAGAGCTTCATCCGATGTAAGCACCAATTCCCCATCAATCGCTAAACCGGGCAGTGTCTTTGGACGCGAACCCGTTGCAATGATGACATTCTGGGGAATGAGCATTTCATTTTCACTGCCATCATTCATTTCCACGGAAATTGTCCCAGGCATCGGTGAAAATATAGAAGGACCCAGTATACGCCCTAACCCTTCATAAACCGTTATCTTTCCTTGTTTCATCAAGTGCTGAACACCTTTATAGAGTTGATCGACCACTTTATTCTTTCTTTCCTGCACCTTAAGGAAATCTACCTTTACATCCCCGGTAACAATACCGAATTCCTCACTTTTCACTGCAGTCTGATAAACTTCCGCACTCCTTAAAAGTGCTTTCGAAGGGATACAGCCTTTATGTAGACACGTTCCGCCGAGCTTGCCTTTCTCCACGACAGCCGTTTTCAATCCTAATTGAGCAGCCCTTATTGCCGCCACATACCCGCCTGTTCCTCCTCCGAGGATAACGAGGTCAAATTCTTCAGCCAAAACCACTCCTCCTCACAAATACATACAGTTTGTCACCATTTTTACTTGTCCTATGTTTATTACGTTATCCATGTTGAAAATTCCTGTGTTTATTAAAAAAAACACAGGAATCTAATCTTGTAAAACTACATTCATTTTCTTCCATTCAAGATATGTTTTTCATTTTGCAAGAATTGGCTCCTTGAATTCCTCATGCGAGCAATTCGCTCCTCTGCCATCCTATCCGCGGCTTTATAAGTTGGGATTTGATCACGTTTTGCAATCTCGATGACTCTTTCAATTGTATCATAAACCGTTTCCACTTTCTTAAGGGCTCTTTCCCGATTATACCCTAAAAGCTCATCGGCCACGTTTATGACTCCACCTGCATTAATAACATAATCAGGGGCGTATATAATACCTTTTTCATGAATTTGATCGCCATGAACAGTTTCTTTTAACTGATTATTGGCCGCACCTGCAATGACCTTCGCCTTGATTTGATTGATTGTTTGATCATTTATGACAGCCCCTAAAGCACAAGGTGCATAGATATCACAGTCGACTCCATAAATTTCATCTGGATTAACTGCGGACGCCCCAAAGGATTCAACCGCACGGGCCACGCTTTCTTTATTGATATCCGTAACGATCAGCTTGGCGCCCTCCTCATGAAGGTGACGGCATAAGTTATAAGAAACATTCCCGACGCCTTGGACCGCAACCACCTTACCTTCTAAAGAATCAGTTCCGAATGCCTCTTTTGCAGCAGCCTTCATACCTCGGTATACCCCATATGCAGTTACAGGGGAAGGATTACCCGAAGAACCGAATGCAGGGGAAATCCCAGTGACAAAATCCGTCTCCTCATGAATGAGATCCATATCCTCAACCGTTGTACCTACATCTTCAGCTGTTATATAACGCCCATTCAGCCCTTGGATATATCTTCCGAATGCACGGAACATCTCTTCATTTTTATCCTTACGCGGGTCGCCGATGATGACGGTCTTCCCCCCGCCTAAATTCAAACCTGCAGCGGCGTTCTTATATGTCATTCCTCTCGAAAGCCTTAAGGCATCTTCAATGGCATCTTCTTCAGATGCGTACGTCCACATCCTTGTGCCTCCAAGCGCAGGCCCTAATGTTGTATCATGAATGGCAATAATCGCTTTCAAACCCGATTGTTTGTCCTGACAGAATAGCAGTTGCTCGTAATCATACTTCTCAAGATATTTAAAAATTTCCATAAAGGAATCCTCCCTAGATGTTTTAATACATGTCAGATATGAGGACACTGAATTTCTCCTCATTCCTACTTGTTCCCACGTTCATTTTAAATAAAATCCGCTACTCACATGATATTTTCCCTATGGGGAATGGTTCCCTTGAAAAATCCATACACCTTTAAATATGCAAATAACATGCCAATAAAATACATAATGAGAGCGTTTTTATCCAAAATAAGGAGATGCTGGTTTATATGTTGGGCAACTATAGCCTATAACAAATTGAAAAAAATTTCATGTTAGAAGTGGAGTCTCGCTTAAATTAAAATAAATCAGAAAATTCCGTGCAGTTTTTTTCATAGTGCGCAATTACTTGCGTGCAAAAAATTTCACAGTTTTAGTTTTTCCATTTTGTAATATAGATTTCTGACAGATATCCCAAGAGCTTTTGCCGTAAGTGTTTTATTTCCCTTGTGGGTATGGAACGCTTGCTGAATGATATCGGCTTCATACTGGTCTATTATCTCCGAGAGCGGTTTCCCCGATACGTAGCCAGAAGGGTGCATTAATAATTTCTCTTGCTTTACTGGAATCTCTTCGATAAAATCCGGAATATGCTGTATATCAATGATCGTCTCGTTCAATTTCATGAAAATGATTGCCCGTCCTAAGATATTTTCCAGTTCCCTAACATTACCTGGCCAGTTGTAGATTTGCATTTTATGTATAGCTGCTGCTGTAATTCCCTCTATGCTTCGTCCATACTCCTGATTGATTTTATTAATCAAATGCTCCGCCAATTCTCTCAAATCCTCTTTTCTCTTTCTTAATGGAGCAATGAAAATAGGCATGCGGTTCAGCCTGAAATATAAGTCTTCCCTGAATGATCCGTTTGCGATTGCCTCTTCGAGATTGATATTCGTAGCGGCTATGACCCGGACATTGATGGGAATCGGCTTCGTCCCCCCCACTCTGACGATTTCCTTTTCTTGTAAAACTCGAAGTAACTTAGCTTGGATGTTGGCTGGTAATTCACCAATTTCGTCCAAAAAGATACTCCCTTGATTTGCCTCTTCAAAAAAACCGACCTTTCCGCCCCTATTTGCTCCTGTAAAGGCTCCTTCATCATAACCGAACAGTTCACTTTCAAGTAATGATTCCGAGATGGCCGCACAATTTACACGAACGAATTTATTGAATTTCCTATCGCTCGCATTATGGATGGCATGTGCAAATAACTCTTTGCCAGTCCCTGATTCCCCTCTTAATAAGACAGTAGCAGGTGTTCTTGCCGATAATTTCGCCTGTTCAATGGGAAGCTTCATCTCTTCGGAAGCCCCGATTATATCATCAAAGGAATATTTAGCCTGCAATGTCCGGATGATCTGTCTTGCCCGATTCAGTTCGTGGGTCAGGGCTTGAATTTCCGATACATCATGAATGACGCCAACGCTCCCTTTCAGGCACCCGTCCACAATGATTGGAGCAACATTCACGATCACTTCCTTATGTTTTGGGCCGACACGCATATTGACACCCCGAACAGGCTTTTTTGTCTGAAGTACTTTCATATGCATACTTTCACCTTCATAAATATCGATGGAAGCCGGCTTACCGATCACTTGGGTCTTTGTTAATCCCGTGATTCTTGTATATGCCGGATTGATCAAAAGCCCCCTGCCTTGATCATCCACAACGGATATGGCTTCATCACTGGATTGAATGATCGCCTGAAGCATCGTCTGTATCTCTTTTAAATCGGTGATCTGCTCCGCCAATTGTACAGCTTCCGTTTTATTCCTAAACACTGAAAAAGCCCCTATGATTTCCTTATCGGCATTCACAAGAGGTATCCTTGTCGTTATGAGTTCCATTCCATTGCTAAGGGTGATTTCCTGATTCACTTCTTTTTGGTTTGTTTGCATCACTCGCAGCAATCCAGTTGAAGGGATGAAATCTTTGATATGTCTGCCTATCACATCCTCGCGCTTTGTGTCAGTTGCTCGTTCGGCACTATCATTGAACATGATGATGAATCCTCCATGATCAATCACCACCATCCCTTCACTGGTCGTATTAAGGATCAAGTCCATTTTTGCCGAGGTATTCTCCAATTTACTTATTAAACGATTTTTCTCTTCAAACAACTTAGTCATAATGAGGGCGACACTTCCAGGAATGAGAATCGTTTGTTCGTCCATGTCCCTTTTTATCCTTTTATAGACAGACGGGTCTCCGGTCGTATCAAAAATGATGTCCAAATCCCGCTCCAATCCAAGGCTCCAATTAGTCACTGAAGGGATCCCTCGTTCCTTTGCAGCAAGCATCCCTTCAGCGGATTCATTCTTATCAGCCATACAAACAATGGAGAATACTTCACTTTCCGATAGGAGTTTCAACACGGTTGTCCCTCCCACTCCTCCCCCTACTATCATGACCTTTTGCATGAGCCATCCCCCTTAAGATATAATTACCCCTTTTATTAGATCAATCTATGCAATTTTTTTCATACTTCACACCATTTTACCATATCGGCTCCCTTTAAAAACAGCCACCAACTCCCAGCCATTATCTACATTCCCGAAACTTGACAAATAATTTATATCCTTTATCATTTTTTAAAGACGGAATTTTCGGAAGGGATTTGACTGCATGAAACGTTTAATCGCTTTTTTGATTCTTTTTATACCCGGTGCCTTTGCTGCCTATGGCATAAAAATAATGAGGGACATGGTGTTCGGTATTCTACAGCCTCCCTATCCAGTCCTTTGGCTGCAATTTTTAATAGGACTTCTCATTACGATTGGCGGAATAGCCTTCATCGCCGGCTTCGTCCTTCATCGAGATCGAAAACAAAATAAGGTCCAAAGCAGGTTCAATAAATTTTAAACGCAAAAAGAAGGTGCCATGTATCATATGGCACCTTCTTTCTTTATCTTGATTTCAATCCTTCCCTGACCCGTACGGCTGCCTCGGGAAAATCGGTTATGATGCCGCTGCACCCCAATTTGAATAGCCTCTTCATCTCGGCTTCTTTATTAATGGTATATGGCCGTACAGGAACACCCATACTCACAGATGTTTGAATGAGCGCATCAGGGACAACCCGGATATTTGGATGGATTGCACTTCCTCCTATTGCCTT
This sequence comes from Peribacillus sp. Bi134, assembly GCF_918698065.1. Lineage (NCBI taxonomy): Bacteria > Bacillati > Bacillota > Bacilli > Caryophanales > Bacillaceae > Peribacillus > Peribacillus sp. Bi134. Next base: position 323,211 of record NZ_CAKKLN010000005.1, read on the forward strand.
GGCATATATCCAAGGCATGTATAGACCATCCCTATAAAGCGGTGCGGTTTCCAATTCAGGTGCCAATTGATGGCAATTGACCAAGCTATAATGATTGAAAGAAGAAAGGATAATCCTTTCCTCCATATCGTAAGTACGGATGAGTCGGATGACTTTCTCTTCTAAGCCTGGATACAAAAAAAGTGTATTTTTTAACTCAATGTTGCAAAAAAGCTGATTATCGTCAAGCCAAATGAATAGTTCTTCAAGTGTCGGAATCTTTTCTTTACCCAATTTACCATTATAGTTTGAAGAAGCATTAAGGTTTTTCAACTCCTTCAAGGTCCTGTCTTTTACATATCCCGAGGCATTCGTGGTCCGATCGAGCTTTTCATCGTGAATGATGACCACTTCCCCATCTTTTGAGAGCTGGACATCCGTTTCAATACCGTCCGCCCCGACACGGGCAGCTTCTTTGAACGCCGACATCGTATTTTCCGGATGTGTTCCTGCTGAGCCTCGATGTGCAAAGATTAAGGTCATGGAGAAACGCCGCCTCTCTCAATAATGGTTATATCCCAATGTTATGAACAGAAACAGCAAATTATTTTCATCTAGTTCAATACTTTAATAAAATGCAGTTGATTATTTTCTGCATAGAAGGTTCCTTTCGTCAAATCACTCAATTTTTTTTGCATGCTTTTGATTTGCAAGCAAGCATCCGGAAAAGCCATTTGACCAATCGTAATTTCCCCTCCCCCTTTTGATTCAAGCATATCCATGATTGACTTCCGTTTTTCATCCAATATATATATTTGAACCATCAACCTCTCGTATTGATTTCCTGTTTGTTCATATTGAAAATTTTGCTCACAAGTCAATTCTCCAAGAGGCGTTTGATACACTTCAAGCTTTTCATTATTGATTCAAGTTTCATTATTATTGAAACATATTTTGTCTTCCCAATTCCTCAATCAGCGTCTATAAATAACCTGAAAGAAATTTTACCAAAAAATATCATAAATTTAGTTTAATATCCGTTTCAATAGTGTACAAAAAAAGATTGTCCAAAATGGAAAACCTCCAATATGTTTTGCGCCTCTGAACTTTATAACTTAAGATTAAACTATGCTTCTTTTTTAACGAGCTTCTTCTACTTTTTTAAACATTTCTCCCCTCCGGTCCTTTTCTAACAGGTTTCCGGATTCCCATTACACCAGCTTTATCACTCGTTTAAGTCCACTTTATTAACTGAGTTGAATCTGTTACGGAATCGAAAGGTAAAATAACCGACATTATTACGCAACTATTTTCCAACTGTGTTGCAATGCGCATAGTCGAGTGTTTGAAAATGTGCGTATAAAGATGCCTGACCTTACAAATTTACAAACGAAGTCGGCAAGTCGAAATCATAAAAAAAACGCCCAACAATGGACGTCATGACTCTTCCCTATAAAATATTTGATTGACCGTGATTTCCTTTCACTAATGAGCTTTGCATTGTTAAAAGGTTCACTGGCCTCTTTTTCGTAGCGGTTATACTGATATACGCTTAGCCCTATAATTGCGCAAATTCCGTTCGGGTCATACGATGGTCATGACGTCATTCTTTCAATCGATACGGATTGACATAAATACCAGGCCCCTATACAAAAATAATAGCCGCCCAGTTTGGACGACTGCGGAATTTTCCTATATACTGACTCGTAACGATGCCGTTTATCCGCAAAATACGATCAGTCTTTATTGATATTCCACCGGAAAGTTTATCGGATTAGCGATAAATTCACGGTTAAATTCCCGTCCAAATTGCCGTCAAATCAACGATCCTACACTTGTCAAGAAGCTTTGTGTTCGAGGCGCAGCTTATCGGCAACCATGGCAATGAATTCGGAATTTGTAGGTTTTGCCTTAGTCATGCTTACGGTATATCCGAAAAGGGATGAAATGGATTCTATATTGCCACGGCTCCAGGCCACTTCAATCGCATGCCTGATAGCACGTTCAACACGGCTCGCCGTAGTATTGTATTTTTTTGCGATATCCGGATATAAAACTTTGGTGATGGAGCCCAATAGTTCAATATCATTATATACCATGGATATGGCTTCCCTTAAATACAAATAGCCCTTTATATGTGCAGGGACTCCAATCTCGTGTATGATGCTTGTGATGCTGGCATCGAGGTTCTTCGGCTTGGATTCATTTTGGGGACGATAGCTAAACTGACTATGATTTTTTAAAACTGCCTGACCTTTACTGCTTACCTGACGTATGTGATTGGCCAGATTTTCCATATCAAATGGCTTCAGGATAAAGTAAGACGCACCCAAATCAACAGCTTTTTTCGTTACATCTTCTTGACCAAAGGCAGTAAGCATAATCACATTAGGCATGGCACCCCGTTTTACTTCACGAAGTTTTTCTAGCACACCTAACCCATCTAAATGAGGCATGATAATATCGAGGATCAATATATCCGGGTCAACGCTTTCAAGCATACCCAGGCAATCTTGACCGTTATGTGCCACCCCAATTACTTCCATGTCATCCTGTGCAGAAATGTATTCTTCCAGAAGGCCAACAAGTTCTCTATTATCATCTACAACGCACACCTTAATTTTTTTCACGCTTGATTTCCTCCTCAACTACAATTGGTCTTTTTTTCTATATGACTAAATTCTATTGTAATTGAACTTTTCGACAATGGAAACTAAATTCCTTTTATTTTTGAAAAAATATAAGGAATTCAATATTATTCTCCGGATATCTCTTGTTTTCGACTTCGTTTGCTATTCGAATAAAGCGATTGTCGAAAAATCTTCATTTCGTTATCATTTTATCACATCGTTTCAAAAAAACCTCTATTTTTCGAAGAAATCAATTTAATTCCTACCCAAAATCTATGCTAATCATAACTTTCCATTAAAAAGGGGCATCCAAAAGGATACCCGGATTCTTAGCTTGCCTTTTCATAATTATCTTTGTCGTATATATTAATACCGGCTTCGTTTAACATCCATTCGATATGGACTCCATACCCACTTGTAGGATCATTAACGAATACATGGGTGACTGCACCGATTAATTTCCCATTTTGTATGATAGGACTGCCGCTCATACCTTGAACGATCCCACCCGTTTTTTGAAGCAATTCCTTATCCGTCACTTTTAAGACCATTCCCTTAATTGCGGGGAACTTCTGTGGTATGGAACTGACGATTTCAACATCGAATTCCTCCACTTCAGAACCATCCACCACTGTAAGGATTTTTGCTGGTCCTTCCTTTACCTCATGGGAAAGGGTGATGGGGAGTGGCTTATCGTTAATTCCATTTTTAAAATCTTGATTTAACTTCCCAAAAATTCCAAAGGGACTATTGCGATTGATATTTCCTATTTTTTCTTTATTGGAAGAAAAGCGTGCAAGTTTTTCTCCCGGATCACCATTGCTTCCCTTTTCGATGGATGTGACCGTCGATTGAACAATCTGTCCGTCCTTTACAACAATCGGCTTCTTTGTATCCATATCGGATATGACATGTCCCAAAGCCCCGTATTTTTTCGAATCCGGGTGATAAAACGTCATCGTTCCGATGCCAGCTGCCGAATCACGGATATACAAACCCAATTTGTAAGTTCCTTCATTCTTATCTTTTAGAGGTAATAGGGTACTGTGAAGCACTTCATTATCACGGTTAATGACAAGATTCAACGCCTCACCCTTTTCACCTGCCTGCTGAACAAAAGGGGTTACATCCCCCATCTTCTTTATCGTCTGACCATTGATTTCTGTAATAATATCACCGATTTCAATTTTTGCTTTTTCTCCCGGTGATTTTTTCCCCTGCGCAGTATCAATAAGATGATGACCTACTACGAGAACCCCAAGAGTATTAAGCTTTACTCCAATGGATTGGCCTCCAGGCATGACCTTAAAGTCTTTTAACACCCTGATGTCGACCTTTTTGGCAGGTAAGCCTGCTACATCGAGTAACACTTCATTCGTACCTGGTTTCTCAGCACCAAGTGTAATCGAGGCTTGTTCATCATGAAGCGAAATTCCATCACTGGATCCCGAAGTTTTTGCAGTAACAGGCAATGATTTGGAAATACTATATTGACTTCCTTCAAATAGTACAAGATGATTTGGAATTAAAAAATATTCACGAGATGGCTGGTATAACCCTAATGTTAATAGCGAAACAAGGAGAATTCCACCGATGATCCTGTTTATCCATATAAATTTCAATCCATTCACTCTCCTCGCTCTCTGAAACTTTATGGCTACACCTTTAATTTAGCCCTCATGACAATCATTTATAACAGGTGCAAAAAATAAAAGCTATCCGTTTTTGGATAGCTTTACAATGAATGCTTATGATAAGTTTAAATAATGTTCTTACCGGCCCTTCATGATGTAATCTTCAGCCTTTTGGCCAGCTGGATTAATTCATTGGCATGCTGCTTCGTCAAATCCGTTATCTCGACTCCTGAAATCATCCTGCCGATTTCTTTTACTTTTTCGGTTTCAATTAGCGGCTTGACCGAGGTATTCGTGCGTCCGGCCCTTACATTTTTCGCTATAAAAAGATGGGTATCCGCCATAGCGGCCACTTGTGGCAAATGGGATATGCACAATACTTGTGATCCAGTTGCCACTTTATAGATCTTTTCGGCAATGGATTGTGCAACCCGTCCGCTCACACCTGTGTCAACTTCATCAAATATAATGGATGTTATGCCTTGATGCTTGGAGAAAATGCTTTTCAAAGCCAGCATGATCCTCGACAGTTCTCCCCCAGATGCGATTTTGGAAAGAGGTTTTAACGGTTCACCTGGATTGGTGGAAATATAAAATTCCATTGAATCCAGACCTGACTGATTAATGCCCCTATCTGACAATTCATCGAAAGTATAAGCCGTTTGAAGGAAATGTGGTTCGAAAATTGTCTTTTCCATGTATAAATCTTTTAATTCCTGATGGATCTTTTTGGTTAACTGCTGAGCGAATTTCTGGCGAAGTTCAGAAAGATTCTTTGCTTCGACAATTAAATCTGCCTTGATGGATTTCATTTCCTTTTCGAGCTTCGCTATATGGGTTTCCCTATTTTGCAGTTTTTCGACTTCTTCTTCTATAGCGGCTCCATATTCCAGGATTTCCTCGATGGTCCGCCCGTATTTCCGCTTTAATTGATTTATTTCATTAAGGCGGCCTTCAATGAATTCCACACGTTCTGTATCATAATCCAAGGAGTCTAATTGGTCTCGGATGTTTGACACGGCCTCTTCAAGCAGGAAGTAGCTATTTGAAACGGTTTCAGAGCTATTCTTTAAACCCTCATCAAGCCCTGCAGCTTCCTCTAAATTATTCATGGCTACGGAAAGCCAATCAATTGCATGCTGCTCACCATTTAAAGCATTATAACTGGTTTGCAGCGCTTCATGAATTTTTTCGAAATTATTAATTTTCTTCCGCTCTTCCATCAATTCTTCATCTTCGCGTAACTTCAAATCAGCTTTTTGGATTTCATCGAATTGAAATTGGATCAAATCAAGGCGATGGACCATTTGCTGTTCATTTTGGCTCAAGCCATTCAATTGTTTAGAAGCGGTTTCATAACGTTTAAATAGCTTTTGGTATTCAGTGAGCGCAGATGCGATTTTTTCACCGCCGAATTGATCGAGCAGTGGAAGATGGAGTCGTTCATCCATTAATTCCTGATGCTCATGCTGACCATGGATATCTATCAATGTCCGGCCTATCTCGCGTAAAGTGGAAATCGTTACAAGCTTACCATTCACCCTGCAAACGCTTTTGCCGCTTTGTGAGATGTCCCTTCGAAGTATCGCCATCCCATCATTCATATCCAGGCCAAACTCTTCCGCTTTGGCAAAGACCGGGTGTTTTTCATCTTCAATTTGGAATAATCCTTCTATTTCGGCCTTAGACTCTCCATGCCGAATGAACTCTGCTGAACCACGTCCCCCAACCAAAAGATGAACGGCATCTATTATGATTGACTTCCCTGCCCCTGTTTCTCCTGTCAAGACCGTCAAGCCTTTCTCAAATGAAACGGACAGGCTGTCTATGATCGCAAAATTCCTAATCGATAGTTCTGTTAACAAACTAGGTCACCTCACAACATTATTAGAGCATGTCCAAGAATTTGCCGGAAATGATCTTTGCATCTTCCTCAGAACGGCAGATAATCAAACAAGTATCGTCGCCGCCGATCGTCCCGAGTATTTCTTGCCAATTTAAATTATCAATCAATGCGCAGATTGCCTGGGCATTACCTGGGAGCATCTTCATAACCAGTAAATTGTTGGCTGAGTCAATGCGTACAAATGCATCGACAAGGATTCTCTTTAATTTTTGAAGTGGATTGAAGCGCTGGTCGGCCGGCAGACTGTATTTATACCTTCCATCCGTCAATGGAACCTTTACAAGGTGAAGCTCTTTAATATCCCTTGAAACAGTAGCTTGAGTTACATTGTATCCAGCTAATTTCAATTCTTCAACTAACTCATCCTGGGTTTCGATATCATTATTCGTTATGATGTCCCTTATTTTTATATGTCGTTGTCCTTTATTCATAAGTAGAAGCACCTCTTCTCAACTGTTGCTCATATTAATGGTAATTGGTATCACTTTCATTTTTCACTTAAGCAAGCTGCCCCAATATGGGATTGCTCGTTATCTTCAGTACGTGCAAATAGGCCGCTTTAGAAAGTGGCTAATATTAATGTTATCGGATTTTTATGCAATTGTACAACTTTTTCTCTAAAAATGAATACAAGTCTATTTTTTGTACGTACCTATTTTATGTATGCACCCTTAAATGATTCAATGGGATGACCACAATGTAAAGTTAAAAAGCTCCTTTAGCCAACCATTCAGCCAAAGGAGCCCATACAAGTACTAACTATTCTTTTTTAAATTGAGCATGGGCCTCTCCAACGATGTCATCAACCGTTTTCGAAAGCAATATCGCTCCATCATCCTTCGACCCTTGCCAGTGTAAATGAAGTAAGAATTCAATATTCCCATCACCGCCTGTAATCGGTGAGAAGGAGGCATCCTTAATATCATAGCCTTCCTTTATAGAAAAAGAAATGATCTTATCCAATACTTGTTTATGAATTTTGGGATCGCGAACAATCCCCTTTTTACCCACTTGATCCTTTCCAGCTTCGAATTGCGGTTTAACCAATGCAACGACATCACTATTCGGGACGAGCAAGGTCTTTAGCACAGGTAAAATTAACGTAAGCGAGATGAAAGAAACATCAATGCTTGCAAAGTTTGGCATCTCCCCATCGAGATCGGCGGGTGTAACATAACGGAAATTGGTTCGTTCCATTACCTTAACCCGCTCATCCTGCCTGAGCTTCCAGGCAAGTTGATTATAGCCCACATCAAGCGCATATGACATGAGAGCGCCATTTTGCAACGCACAATCCGTGAACCCACCAGTCGATGAACCGATATCAAGCAGTACTTTTCCATTCACTTGTAAATCGAATTCCCTTAATGCCTTCTCAAGTTTAAGACCGCCTCTTGAAACGTAAGGCATGACTTTTCCTTTGATCGTGAATTCGAGATCGACCGGCACTTTTTCCCCCGGTTTTTCGTACCTTTCTTCATTCGCGTAGACAAGGCCTGCCATGACCATACGCTTCGCTTTTTCACGTGTATCGGCCAAGCCTTGTTCTACAAGTAATACATCTACTCTTTCTTTCATCACTTTCATATTGTCAGGCCCTTTTTTCTTTTTTGGGTGTTATCATTTTAATCTTTTTGATCGCGGTCTCAGTCGTTAAACCGATTTCTTCAAGCAGTTCATCGACACTTCCATGTTCAATGAAATAATCAGGTATCCCCATTCGATCTATAATTGCCCCATAAAATCCTTGATCATGGGCATATTCAAGTACTGAACTACCAAAACCACCTTGAAGAACCGCTTCTTCTATTGTCAAAATCGGCATTTTTTCACCAAGGAGACTGCTTAGCATGTTCTCATCCAAAGGCTTAATGAAGCGGGCATTGATCACCTTAACTGAATAATCCTCTTTCTCGAGCAGTTCTGCCGCTTCAAGAGCCATCGGAATCGTTGTACCGAACGTTAAGATGGCGGCATCCGTTCCTTCTTTAAGAACTTCCCACGAACCGATTGGAATCTGCTGTAATTCAGTATCCATCACAACTCCCCAACCATTCCCACGAGGGAAACGCATAGCAATCGGACCATCATTATAGTTTAAGGCCGTATTGACCATATGCTGACCTTCGTTTTCATCTTTCGGCATCATCAATACCATATTCGGTACATGGCGTAAGAAAGCAATGTCGAAAACGCCTTGATGCGTTTCACCATCGGAGCCAACCAATCCGGCACGGTCGATCCCGATGAATACGTTCAAATTCTGACGGCAGATATCATGCACCACCTGGTCATAAGCCCTTTGCAGGAATGTTGAATATATAGCCAGGAAAGGTTTCATTTTTTGAGTTGCCAATCCGGCTGCAAAAGTTGCAGCATGCTGCTCGGCAATCCCTACATCATAGAAACGCCCTGGAAACTCTTGGGAAAAGCCCACCAATTTCGAACCTACGGGCATTGCAGGTGTAATCGCGACAATCCGTTCATCGTCACGGGCTAGCCTGCTGACAGTATCGCTTACAAGAGCGCTCCAAGCAGGACCTTTACTAGGGGATTTCACGAAATCGCCTGTCTCGATTTTGTATGGGCCTGTCCCATGCCAGTTTCCTGTTGTATCCAGCTCGGCAGGTGAATAGCCCTTGCCTTTTTTCGTGATGACATGCAGCAGTACAGGTCCCTTCGTTTTCTTGGCATATCTTAAATTCTCCAGCAATTCTTCATAATTATGACCATCCACTGGTCCTAGGTATGTGAAACCGAGCTCCTCGAAAAAGATTCCTGAAACCAATAAGTACTTCATGCTATCCTTCAGGCGTTCAGCTGTAGCTGCAAGTTTGCCACCGACTGCAGGGATTTTTTTCAAAAGCAGCTCCAATTCATCTTTTGCCCAGTTATATTTGCCTGCTGTACGCAATCTTCCCAATATCGTGTGCAGGGCACCTACGTTAGGGGCTATGGACATTTCATTATCATTCAGGATAACGATCATGTCCTTTTTTTCATCACCGATATGATTTAACGCTTCAAGCGCCATTCCGCCTGTTAGGGCACCGTCCCCGATCACTGGCAAAATAAAACTGTTTTCACCTTTGATATCACGGGCAGCCGCCATTCCCATTGCAGCTGAAAGGGAAGTCGAACTGTGACCGGTTTCCCAAACATCATGGGGGCTTTCAATCATTTTAGGAAAACCGCAAAGACCTTTGTATTTCTTTAAGGTATCGAACTCCCCTGCTCTGCCAGTCAGGATCTTATGGACATAGGATTGGTGTCCGACATCCCATAAAATTTTATCATTCGGACTGTCGAATTCTTTATGCAAGGCTATAGTCAACTCGACGACACCTAAATTCGGACCAATATGCCCACCTGTCACCGATAATTTTTCCACAAGGAATTTACGTACTTCCACACTTAACTCGACAAGTTCTTCATTATTCATCTTCTTCAAAAAAGAAGGGTCTTTTATAGATAGAAGATCCAAACAGGACCACTCACTTTCTGTCATTTTCGGTTGTAAGCATAAACAAAGCCTCATGAAAGAGGGCTATGGGGGACTTGACCGAAAAATTGGTTTTAAGTTAAAAAATAGCCGCCAACACCCAGGTGATTTCGGCGGCTTAATATACCTATTTTATCACGTATCTCAATTAAAAAATTCATTATGATTTTCACATATTTTTGCACAATGAGTATACCATAAAACCTCAATTGATAACAAATTTAGCTCAATCAATGGTTACGGTTCGCTATTAAATCGGTTAGTTCATTCAACAAACCCGTTTGTAGGGTTGTTTTTCCTAAAGCGGCATGGGCAAGTTCTATATGATGCTCCAACTTTTCCTTTGCCCCTTGAAGCGTAAGTAAAGAAGGATATGTGCTTTTATGATTACCCACATCACTGCCAACCGGCTTGCCGATCAACTCGACGGACCCTTCAATATCCAGAATATCATCCCGAATTTGAAATGCAAGCCCCAGGTGGTATGCAAAGTCACGTAAATGGAGTTGCTGTTCTTCATTCGCTCCGGATAATATAGCACCGGAAAGGATGCTTGCATTCAATAACTTCCCTGTTTTATGTTCATGGATATACTCCAATTCCTGAAGGGTCAGCTGTTTATTTTCACCTTCCATATCGGCAACTTGACCTCCAACCATTCCTTCGGCTCCGGCAGACTTCGCAATTTCACTTACAAGGTTCAGCTTCATTTCAGCCGTCACCTCGGGATCGATCATATCCGTCACCAATTGAAAGCTGTATGTAAGAAGCGCGTCACCTGCCAATATTGCAACCGCTTCACCGAACACTTTATGGTTAGTCGGTTTTCCGCGGCGGAGATCATCATCATCCATCGCTGGAAGATCATCATGAATCAAAGAATATGTATGGATCATTTCAATGGCAGCCGCTGCAGGTATCCCGATCCTCAAGCTTTTCCCAAAGGCCTCCAGAACCGCAAAGACCAATAACGGGCGAATCCGTTTACCCCCTGCCTCCAGCGAATAGATCATGGCTTCTTTGACCACTGCCGGTGCTTTAAGTTTATTGACATATTCTACGATTTCCCGTTCTATAACCGTTTTATATTCTTTAGAAAACATTTCAAAGGACGCCGTACCCATGTCATTCTTCCTCCTGTACAGCGAAGTTTTCAAGTTCCCCATCTTCGCGTAAAATTTGAGTCAACTGATCTTCAACAGCCTTAAGCTTTGAATGGCAAAGCCTTGATAAATCCATTCCTTGTTTATATATGGAGATGGCTTCTTCCAAGGGCACATCGCCTTCTTCCAACTGTTCCACAATTTTTTCGAGATTCTCCATCGCTTCTTCAAATGTAGCTTCTTGTTTTTTTGTCATGGTTCAATCCGCTCCTTTATTTCTTTAATTTCACATTCAAGGGTTCCATCTTTAATCGAAACCGCTATCTTATCCCCTTTGGATACTTGCTGTGTACTTTTCACTAATGTCTCATCTTCAGCAAAAACCAATCCATAGCCCCGTTCCATGATTTTTAGTGGACTGAGGGCAGACAAAGTGGCTGTAATATGAACGAATTGCTGTGATTTTTGCCGATAGATGGCTTCCATGGCCCTACGTAAAACCTTTGCATGCTGCTGCAATTCATCTTTCGCATTTTTCACCGCTTGTTCAGGATGCTGCTTTTTCAGAATTTCGTTCAGCTGATTCAGCTCATCTCTCTTTTTCATGAAATATCGCGTGCTGGTCCTCCCTAGCCTGTCCATCGTCTTGTCTAGCTGTTCCAGCTTCTGTTCATACATTTTATGCGGATAACGGAAAGCATAAGACCTCTCCATCCTGGTCAAACGGGTTCGTTCAAAATTGACCGCTTCTTGAATGGAGCGGGTCAACCGATTTTTGCGGTTCATCAGGCGTTCGAGTATTTCATTTAAGTGAGGAACCGCTAACTCCGCTGCACCAGTCGGTGTAGGAGCACGCATATCGGCGACAAAATCAGCAATTGTAAAATCGGTTTCGTGACCGACAGCAGAAATTACCGGTATATCGGAATCATAAATCGATTCAGCCACTATCTCCTCATTAAAGGCCCATAGCTCCTCGATCGACCCGCCGCCCCTTCCAACAATGAGAACATCACTTTCCGCCCTTGCGTTAGCCATTGAAATTGCCTTGGCAATCGATTTAGCGGCATTATTCCCTTGTACAAGTGCCGGATAAACGATAATCCTGGCGATTGGATATCTCCGCTTGATGGTTATAAGGATATCTCTTAATGCAGCTCCGGTCGGGGATGTTATGACTCCTACAGACTTAGGGTACTGTGGGATCGGCTTCTTATGTTCGGCCAAAAACAAACCTGCCGCCTCCAGCTTTTTCTTCAGCTGTTCATAAGCAAGATACAAATCCCCCACACCATCAGGGGCCATGCTTTTCACATAAAGCTGATACTGTCCCCCAGCTTCATATAATGATATATCGCCCTTAACAAGTACCTTCATACCATTTTCGGGCAGGAATTTCATCCCTTTATTATTGGCGGCAAACATAACGGAAAGAAGTCGGGCCTTCTCATCCTTTAAAGTAAAATACATATGTCCGCTTGTATGTTGTTTAAAATTCGAAATTTCACCTTTTATGTATACATTTTGCAAATGGGGGTCGGCATCGAATTTCCTTTTGATGTACTTAGTTAAAGCCGACACACTCAAATATTGTTGGTTGCTCATATAATGTCTCCTTCCGATTGAAATCGGATTTAAAGAAAACTCACCTATGGATCCATGAATGGAAAAAAAGCGGTCTCCCGTTATTATAAAACAAGAGGTCCGCTTCTTTAAAATAATTTAACGTTTTTTTCAGCTTTTTAATGCTTGCTTGTTCAGTTCAAGTGCTTTTTGAGCAGATTTGACCGTATTCTTCATAAGCATCGTAATCGTCATGGGACCAACGCCTTTAGGAACAGGTGTAATGTATGAAGCCTTATTTTTCACTTCATCAAACGCCACATCACCGCAAAGCTTCCCTTCATCATTCCTGTTCATTCCGACGTCAATGACGACTGCGCCTTCTTTAATATGGTCACTCGTGATCGTGTCCCTCTTTCCGACAGCTGCCACAACGACATCGGCTTGCTTGGTATAATATGCAAGATCCTTTGTCCGTGAATGACAGTAAGTAACGGTTGCATTTGCATTCAAGAACAATTGTCCGGCTGGTTTTCCGACGATATTACTTCTCCCTACGATGACAACATGCTTACCTTCAAGGTCATAGTCGATATACTCAAGCATCACCATGACGCCGTATGGGGTACAAGGTAAAAATGCATCCTGTCCCGTCATCATCCGCCCAATATTAATCGGGTGGAAACCATCTACATCCTTTTCAGGGGAAATCGCTTCAATGATCGCTTTTTCCTGAATATGTCCAGGCAATGGCAGCTGCACCAATATACCATGAATGCTGTCATCCTGGTTTAATTCAGCAATGCTCTGAATTAATTCCTCCTGAGAGAGCTCCGCAGGCTTTTTAATTAATACGGAATGCATGCCCAAGTCCTCACAGGCCTTTTGCTTATTGCGCACATAGGTTTGTGATGCTTGATTGTCACCCACCAGGATTACAGCCAAACCTGGAACGATATTTTTTTCACGTAACTGTTGAACTTCCTTACTGATTTCCTGCCTAACTGACTCTGCAATTTCTTTACCATTAATGATTTGAGCTGACATGTGTTTATTCCTCCCAAGTTAATTTTGCTAAAGAAATTGCTGAGAGAATCCTTGCTCAAGGCTGCAGCTTTAGCTGCCGCTTTTCACCTTTACTTTGGATAAAACGGCATTTACAAAGCTGCTCGATTGATCATCACCGAATTTCTTAGCAATTTCAATAGCTTCATTCATTGCAACACTTACAGGAACATCTTCACTGTGAATCATTTCATAAACCGCGATACGCAGTAAATTCCGATCAATGTTCGCCAGTCTTTCCAACGTCCAATTCTCTAAATTGTCCCTGATCATTCCATCAATTTGTTCACGATTTTCCGTTATCCCCATTACTAATTTCTTGAAGTATTCATCAGTAGGAGCACCATCCAGTACGCTTTCCATTGCTTCTTCTGCATTCGAGTTGGCAATATCTATTTGATATAGTGCTTGAAGGGATTTTTCACGGGCTTCTCTTCTTTTCATAATCTTACTCCTTTAACATCTACTATTATATATGAAAATGCTAGAACAAACGAACATTAAATAACATTTTTTCAAAAATATTAAGATTTTCGCTATATTATTAAAAAAATAAGCTAAATCCCACTAAAATTAAGGCCAAAAGACTCAAATATCTTGATTCAGGATAACAATACAAGATTACATTCGGAATTAAACGGCCAACACAGTCCCATACTTTTTGAAAGTGTCAAAAAGCTCATGCCTAGCTTTCATGCTCATATTTCACCTTTTACACTCTAACAGAAATCACCCTTGAATTAAAGGGAAACTTCCAGACACCGCCTTATTATGTTCATTTAAATTTAATATTATAAGCAGGCCTCAAAAACGGGGTATCTGGAGTTAACATTCAAAAAAACAAAAACCCGGCTTTTGCCGGGTTTTTGCAGGTGCGAATCGAATGAAGCCACTTACACTTCTTGTTCGTAATCCGCTTCTTGTTTAGCGTTTTCAAACGCAATGCCCACTACATGAATGTTCACTTCGCCCGCGTCGATAGCGGTCATATTCAACAAAGCTTCACGAATGTTATCTTGCACTTCCTGAGCAACTTTCGGAATTGAAACACCAAACTTCATGACACAATAAAGTTCGACTTTGATGGATTCTCCCGTTAAGTCCACTTTAACACCTTTACCGTGGTTCTTTTTCCCAAGCTTTTCAACCACACCCGTGGCGAAATTCCCGCGCATATGTGCAACACCTTCAACTTCCGATGCAGCGATACCCGCAATCACCTCTATTACCTCAGGTGCGATCTCCACTTTGCCCAGCCCACTATTATAATCATTCATTTCGAGTAATTGGCCTTCCATTTCACTCATTCAAAAGCACCTCCTGTCTTCCTTTACATTATGAGTTCATTACATCATATATTTCAAGGAATTTGGTATTAAATTCTCCGGAAACAAATTGTTCATGCTGAAGTAACTTAATATGGAAAGGAATTGTGGTACTGATCCCTTCAATGACAAACTCACCTAAGGCGCGTTTCATCTTTTCGATTGCCTCTTCCCTAGTAGGTGCATGGACAATCAATTTAGCGATCATGGAATCGTAATACGGCGGTATCGAGTACCCAGGGTATGCCGCGGAATCAACACGAACTCCGTAGCCGCCTGGCGGTAAATACATTTGAATCTTACCTGCGGAAGGCATGAAATTCTTTTCTGGATTTTCAGCATTGATCCGGCATTCGATAGACCATCCGTTATAAGTGACATCCTCTTGCGAAAGCGATAGTTTGCTGCCTGAAGCAACTTTGATCTGTTCTTTAATCAAATCCACGCCCGTTACCATTTCTGTAACAGGGTGTTCAACCTGGATACGTGTATTCATTTCCATAAAGTAGTATTTTCTATTCACATAGTCATAAATAAATTCTACTGTTCCGGCACCTGAATAATTAACGGCAAGTGCTGCCGTTACTGCAGCCTGCCCCATTTCCGCACGTGTTTCACCATCCAATGCCGGTGAAGGGGTTTCTTCAACAAGCTTTTGCAAACGTCGCTGGACCGTACAATCACGCTCACCTAAATGGATGGCATTGCCATGATTATCTGCCATGACCTGTATTTCAACGTGTCGGAAGTCCTCGATGAACTTTTCAATATACACGCCTGGATTCCCAAATGCCGTCGCGGCTTCCTGTTGTGTGATGTTAATGCCTTTAATTAGCTCTTCTTCCGTCCTTGCGACGCGGATACCTTTACCGCCCCCGCCGGCAGTAGCTTTGATGATGACTGGATAGCCCATTTCATTAGCTAAAGCTACACCCTCATCCGTATCCTTGATTATGCCTTTAGAACCTGGAACGATCGGTACACCAGCTTTACGCATGGTTTCCCTTGCTACGTCCTTTGTTCCCATTTTATTGATAGCTTCGGGGCTAGGACCGATGAAAATGATATTGCATTCACGGCATAGCTCAGCAAAGTCAGCATTTTCAGCAAGGAAGCCATATCCTGGGTGAATCGCATCGGATCCGGTTTTCTTGGCTGTGCTGATAATGTTCGTTGTATTTAAATAACTGTCTTTTGATAATTTAGGACCGATGCAATATGCTTCATCCGCAAGCTGGACATGTAATGCTTCTTTATCAGCTTCTGAATAGACCGCAACAGTCTCGATTCCTAATTCCTTGCATGCCCGGATGATTCGGACAGCAATTTCCCCGCGATTGGCAATTAATACCTTTTTAATCATTTAGAAACAGCTCCTCATTCCGGCTTTACTAAAAATAATGGTTGACCATATTCTACAAGCTGGCCTTCTTTTACAAGGACTTCAACGATTTCACCGCTTACTTCGGCTTCAATTTCATTGAAAAGCTTCATGGCTTCCACGATGCAGACGATGGAATCCCCCGTTACTTTATCGCCTGTTTTTACGTATGCAGGTGAATCCGGTGCAGGAGATTGGTAGAATGTCCCAACCATCGGAGAAGTGATTTTATGTAAATTTTCAGTGTCTGCTGCAGCCGGTTTTGCAGGTTCAACAGCTTTCGGCACTTCAGGGGCAGGGGCCGCTGCGGGCTTGACCTCTACAGCTGCATTGGTTTGAACAACTGCTGGAGCTGCTGCTTGGTGTAATACTGTACCCGTTTCAGTTTTTTTCAATTTAATTTTCGTTCCTTCATTTTCAAAAACGAATTCACTGATATTTGATTGATCGACTAGCTTAATAATTTCACGAATTTCTTGCACTTTCATTTTGTGGCACCCCTTGTCTAATTTAATATGAGTTTGTGAGGCAATAATATTTTATGTAACCTTACCCTTAGCTTATCCTACTTTGTCCAATACTGCACAAAGTAGCCGCTTTCTTTATGCGAATGCGAATAAACTGAATACAAACCTCATCTGTATTATAACAGATATTTCACTTTCTCAAAATATTGTTTCCCTTAGAGAATTGAAAAGTTTATGACCAGCTTCTAACATCATACAATATTAGCTTATACAAATTCAATGATAGATTAGTTGTAACTTGTTATCCATACTTTTATATTACACCTTTATTATAATATTGTGAATATTTTTCAACTGGGGCACCTTAACGCTTTCTCTTGAATTTTGCATTTCATTCGTAGAAAATCAGCAATAATATCCACTATAATTACTTTTCTAGAATATTTCGGTGGATCATTATCACCGATTCTATTTGAGTTCCTGATATCAATTGACATAAAAAAACTTTTCCTCTAAAGTTTCCCGGTTTAAGCTATTTAAAAAAATCATAATAAAAAGCCTCCCTTTTTTTATTAAGGAGGGCTTTCTAATTTTTTGGATGTTGCACTGTTCTGTATCAGCGTTCTGTATGTGTCATCACTTTTCCGGTTGGAAATCGACCACTACATTTTGCGCATCGCTCACTTCTTTCCTTACGAGGCGGATAATGTTATTAGCCTCTGTTTTCGTTTGTTTATCGGCCTTGACACTCACCTTTACATCCGTTCCGTCCACCCTGACCAGTGCGGCATTGTAATCCATGGCAACAATTAAGTTTTCGATGATATTTTCTTTTACTTTCGTTTCACTTAATTGTTCGATTTTTGCATAAGCCTCGTCTCGTTCTTCAGCTGATAATTCTGTGTTGCCCATCTTTGCAGTCAATTCTTCATTCAGCTTCGCCCGTTCATCTTCAATCTGCATCCTTAAAGATTCGAACTCATCTCCAGATGCAATGGTTACAGAGGAACCTTCTGTATTTTTGGACGTTTCTTTTTCACTTTTAGTTTCCCCTTTTGTATCCGCTTTGTTCTCTGTTTTGCTTTCAGTTTTATTTTCTTCCTTTTCCATTTGCTCTGTTGACGTCATATCGGCGGCATTTTCTTCCGGAGCGGTTAAATAATAGACTGAAAGCACAACGACCAAACTTAGCATAGTCAATAACCAAACGGTTTGTTTTTTTAATAACATGTAGATTTTCCCCCTTATTTTTTAGGCATGACAGAAACCCTATGACTCGGTACATCAAGTGAGCGTGTGACAGCCTCGATGATCCACTTCTTTATTTGAATGTTTTCGGCCCCTTTTGCGACTACCAGGACTCCTCGTACACTAGGTTTTTTCGTTTCCGAAATGATCGGTCCTTCTTTCTCACCGCTCTTGACCAAAACGAGCTGTTCATCAACCGATGTGTCTTCGACCGTCCTTTTGCCGCCTTCCTGGTCGGTTTCTTCGGTGACTTGTTTTTGGGTGACTTTGTTTCGTTCATATACTTTCTTCTCGGATGCATCGACGTAGATTACGACTTTTACATCCTTGACACCTGCAATGGATTCAAGCGCTTCCTTCATTTCATTCTGTAGATATATTTCATAGTCTTTTGTAGTCTTGAATTCTGATTTCTTCTGACCGAATGTTTCAACATCCTCTTCATCATCCTGCTGTTTATCATTATTGAATACAGTCGTCACTTCAGATGTTTGTCCCGTCTGGTTGGTGGTTAACAAATTCCCGGCCATCATGATTCCCGATCCCAAAAGGACAACTATTAGAGCATAGACATACAGGGAAGGTTTTTTTTCCTTAGGCTCTTTTTGGTCAGGGTCTTTATTTAATAGTTTTTGCAGCCAGGATAATGGACCTTTGTCTTTGTTCAATACTCAGTCACTTCCTTTCCCCGGCGATTTCAATGATCTCTTCATCAACGGACCAACTTGTTGCCAGAAACCTTTTGACAGCATCCAGATTGGCATCATTTGAAGTGGATGGGCTATCTGCATTAATATCAACCTTCGCTACTGCCTCTATCTCCGAGTTTTCTTTCCCTTCTGCCTTTTCCAATGAGATGGTTATGTTCTGCAGATCATCAACACCAGGTTCTTCCTCATTCTTGACCCCTACATCAATTGAACTAATCTTCATGTTATAATCCACCATCAGCTCCTCTTCCACTTCTGTCTGTAATTGGACAGCCATTTGTTCTAAAATATATGCACCCTGTGCTGCTTGTATTTCTTTTTTCTTCATTTCTGTCAAATTTCCTAAATCTTTTTTTTTCTGATCCTCAAATTCACTAGTAGCCGCAGAGAGGATTTCGTCGAAGTCCTTATTGAATAATCCCAATATAGGAGTGATGATGATCGCAATCAGTAAAAGTCCGATTACCATTTTGGCATACTTCTGTAAAGCCGAATTCGGAAGAAGCATATCGATCACAGTAGCCAGCAATACAAATATGATGATGTTGGATACCCAGCCAGCTAAAAAACTCACCAAGCCCTCCTCCTTTCTAACGAACCATCAAGGTAATGTTTCCAGAGGCGATAATTACCGTGATACTTAAAAAAAACATGAGTGAGACAATGGCCAATGCAGCGAAAATATAAATCATGCTTTTACTAATAATGTCTAGGCATTTTATTACAGGTCCTCCGCCAAGCGGCTGCAAAAGGCTCGCTGCCAATTTATAGACAAAAGAAATCATCAGGATTTTTATGGCGGGAAACGTGGTAATGAGCAAGAGTATGATGACGCCAGACAAGCCGACTGTATTCTTCAATAGAACGGAGGCACTTATGACCGTATCCGTTGCATCGGTAAACATGCGCCCTATTACCGGTATAAAGTTACCTGTCACGAATTTGGCCGTCCTGATCGTCACTCCGTCAGCTACAGCAGATGATGCCCCCTGAACGGATATCACACCAAGAAATATGGTCATGAAAGCCCCAAGGATACCGATAGCAAAATTACGGAGAAGCTGTGCCAGCTGTGTCACTTTGTAATGTTCCGTCAGCGTACTGACAATGCTTAAAATCGCTGCAAAGAATAATAACGGAAGGACGACAAACTGGATCAAGATACCGCTTGTATTCATCAAAAACATCAAAACCGGATGAAAGAAAGCTGCCGATACAAGTCCCCCTGAAGCAGCTATCAATGCCAAGAGTAAAGGGATGAGTGCCATTAAAAAGGAAATCATCAAATCTATCGTATCTTTTGTATATTCAATCGCCACATGAAAACTGTTAAGAGCCAAAATGATCAGCACCATATAAACGATTGCATAAGCGACCTTACTCACGGAGCTTTGCTCGAACGCATTCTGCAAAGACTGGAGGAACATGCTGAAAACGGTTAATAAAATGAGTGATCCCAGCAGCTTTCCATTCACGAGCAGTTCATGAAAAATGAATTTTGTCATTCCCTTCATCCATTGCTCAAAGGAAAATTTCTTGTCGCCGCTTACGAAGTCCATAAAGCTCCCTTTCTGGCTTTCCGGTAGAAATCCTCCATATTCCGTAACGATGTCATCCCAATATTGTTTGAGCTCATCGACACCCAGCCTTTCTATTTGGGCTTGTACCAGCTCGGACTGCATGATGGGCTCTTGTTCGATTTCACCATTTTCAGGATTTTCGGCAGCTTGTCCAATAGATGCATGCAAAAAAAAGAGTAAAACGAATAGAATGGATAAGTAAGGCATCCGCTGCTTCATACATTCACCTCATTGACTAGTAGGAGTAATCCGTTAACTTGGGAGCATCTGTATAATCGTTTCGATAATGACCGTTAAAATCGGAATCGCCATGGCAAGTATCAAGATTTTTCCGCTTAATTCTATTTTGGAAGCGAGGGAACCTTGCCCTGCATCTTTTGTAATTTGAGAAGCGAATTCTGCAATATAGGCAATTCCGATTATTTTTAAGATGGTCTCTAGATACACGGTATTTACATTTGCATTAACCGCAATTTTTTCTAACATTAAAATAATTTCGTATATTTTGTCAGCTAAAAAAAGAAAAATGGAACATCCTACAAAAACGACAAGCAGGAATGCTAAATTTGGTTTTTGCTCTTTGACGATCAGTGCCAAGAAGGTGGCAACTAGGGCAATGGCCACGATTTTTATGATTTCAATCGCGAATCCCTCCCTTACTGAAATAGAAATACAGATTTAATTTTTTGAAATAAATCCTCTACTACAGAAGCTACCATGAATAAAATATAGATGAATCCGAAAAGTGTCACCCACTGGGCATATTCCTTCTTCCCAACCTGATCGAGTATCGTGTGAAGAAATGCCACTACTAGCCCTACACCCGCTATTTTAAATATGATGTCCACATCAATGCCCATTTTCATTCCCCCCACATATTCCTACATCAGCAAGATGATCAATAATAGCCCTGATAAAAAACCAAGACTTTTCATCATTTTTTCATATTTCCCCTGTCGGTCGAGTGCATCGCTCTCTTCCCGTTCCAAGTGTGCCATCGTTAGCATGATTTGCTTTTGCTGATGATATTTATCGCTTTTTCCAAGCGTCTCCCCAAACTGTGAAAGAATCTCGAATTCTCCCTGTTTTAAAGCAAGGGATTGCCATATTTTCTTCAAACTATCATCCCATGCTTCCTTGACGGTGGTCTCTCCGGACTCGAGCCGGTTTGCAAATGCATCGAAAAAGATGGATAAAGGTTTGGCCATCTGTTTAGAAAGTTTCCTCGCCGCTTCTTTCAAAGGTGTATGACCAAACATTATTTCGGCTTCAAGCGATTGCATGGCGACTTTCAGCTGTCTCAGTTGACGAGGCCTCATACTTAATTTTTTCGCAGCTTCGAAACCTGCCCATGTCGTTGCAATAATAATGATCGCAGCTCCTATTAACTTAAACATGCGGGTTCACACCTTCCCCTAAGAAAATGGGAACTCCAGCAGCATCAAGGACTTTGTAGCTCCTCTTACCTGATTTACATCTCTGTAATTCTATAAAACGTTCAAAGATGTTTTGCTTTAATATTTCGGCTATAAAAGGTCGCTTCTTAATTTCATCCAGTGTATGGCCATGTGTAGTTATCATGAGTTTAATACCTGCGTTCACCGCTTCCAGCACAGCCTGCGTATCCGCCGCGCGGCCTATTTCATCCACGATCAATACATCCGGGGACATCGAACGGATCATCATCATCATCCCTTCCGCTTTAGGACATCCATCGAGCACATCAACCCTTGTTCCAAATTGGAGCTGCGGCACTCCATGAACACATCCGGCAATTTCCGAGCGCTCGTCCACTATCCCCACCTTTTGAGGGGCAATGCCGTGTTTTTCATTACCACTGGATATCATTCTTGCAATATCACGTAATATGGTCGTTTTTCCCGTTTGCGGAGCACCGATCAACATTGTATGCTGCCATTCCCCGTCATATAAGTAAGAAGTGAGCGGTTCAGCTGCACCTATTTTTTCACGTGCAACCCGAATATTGAAGGAGGAAATATCCCTGATCGCTTTGACAGATCCATTTTCCAAAATCACCTTGCCAGCAAGCCCCACCCGATGTCCGCCTGCTATGGTTATATAACCTCGCTTTAATTCTTCCTCAAGTGTATATAACGAAAATTGACCTATTTGATTCAATAATTGATCCGCATCCGAATGGGTCACTTCATAGGAAAAGAAGTATGGTTCCCCACCTACAATGACCTCAAGCGGCCTTCCAACCCGAATTCTCAGCTCTTCCATCTTATCGATCATCATCGGTGTCATACCCCGGAGTTGCTCACATATTTTTTTCGGTAAAAAAGAAAGAATCGTTTCCATTTTGACAATCCTCCTGTATACACCACTTTCAATAAAATATATGCCGACCAGCCTGCAATGATGACAGGCTATTAAAGAAACAGACCATTTATTGATTTTTTTATACTTCGGGGTCTAAAAAACACACAAAAAAAAGCCGAGAAATTAATCTCGGTCTCAGGCTGTAAAAAAATTCGAACAAAGCGAGTTTGCCCACAGGTTTTTATGGCTTGTACAATTTGGAAGTTGATTATAACGTAGGGGCACTCGCTTTCCGCTGGCGGTCCGCCCTTGGCGGCATTGCCGCCTGTGGGTTCTCACCTGGACGCGGTTTTCCCGCAGGAGTCTCGAACACCCGCTCCAATCAACTTTTTTTAACTTTTAGATAGATCCCTTTTACCTAAAGTCTTTATTGTTTTAAAATAGAATTATTAAAACTTGAGTGATGTGTTTTCTTTTTTAACATGATTCTATTCAGCGAGATCAGCTTGAAATGATTACTTTAGACCAACTGGTTCCAGCTTGTAAGTACACAACAACAAATAAAAAGGGCTATCGTGAGTACAAATCCTACAGTGTACAGAAAATAAAGACCACCAGATAGTGGTGACACGCCATATTCGGCAAGAATATATGGAATCATCTGCGTCATCAAGAAGCCAAATCCACTAAAAAATCAAAAAGGTTTCGGAATGGACTCATTCCGAAACCTTTTTGTCTACAAACTGAAACCGAGATCTTCATCTCGGTCGTCTTTCAATTATGCACGTGATACGTATGATCCTTCATTTGTATTGATCAATAGTTTGTCACCTTGGTTGATGAAGAATGGAACTTGAACCGAAAGGCCCGTCTCAAGTACGGCTGACTTCGTGCCGCCTGAAGATGTATCGCCTTTAATTCCCGGCTCCGTTTCCGCCACTTCAAGTTCCACTGTGTTTGGAAGCTCGACCCCAAGTGTTTCCGCTTGGAAAGTCATGATATGCACTTCCATATTTTCCTTAAGGAATTTAAGTTCACGTTCAATGCTTGATGCAGGCAGCTCGATTTGGTCATATGTTTCGTTATCCATGAATACATGGCTATCCCCACTTGCATAAAGGTACTGCATCTTGCGGTTTTCGATATGTGCTTTAGCAACTTTTTCACCAGCACGGAATGTTTTCTCTTGGATTGAACCCGTACGAAGGTTACGAAGTTTAGAACGTACAAAAGCTGCACCTTTACCAGGTTTAACGTGTTGGAACTCGATAACCTGCCAAATTCCATTATCTACTTCAATCGTAACACCCGTGCGAAAATCGTTTACAGAAATCATAAATTTGTCCTCCTACATGTACATGTTTACAGAATGATTAACTCTTTAGTTGAATGAGTAAGTGCTTCGTTACCATCATGTGTAACGATTGTATCATCTTCAATCCGCACTCCGCCTACCCCCGGTAAGTAAATGCCCGGTTCAACGGTTACGGCCATACCTGGTTCTAAAATGATATCAGACCTAAAGGATAATGCTGGACCTTCATGAACTTCAAGACCGATACCATGTCCAGTCGAATGTCCAAAATACTGCCCGTATCCCTTTTCTTCAATTAGATTTCGAGTTAGTGCATCCGCTTCCTTGCCAGTCATACCAGGTTTGATCCCAGCCATTCCTCGCAGTTGAGCTTCTAAAACAATGTCATAAATATTAATAAGTTCTTCACTTGGCTTGCCAACCGCTAATGTCCGAGTGATGTCAGACACATACCCATTATAGTATGCCCCGTAATCCAATGTGACGAAATCGCCTTTTTCAATGATTTTATCCGTAGCCACTCCATGCGGAAGTGCGGACCTTAAGCCGGATGCTACAATAATATCAAAGGAAGAAGAAGTTGCCCCTTGTTTCCTCATAAAGAACTCAAGTTCATTGGATACATCCAGTTCCGAGATCCCTGGACGCAGGAAATCGAGAATATGTGTAAACGCAGCATCAGCAATAGCAGCCGCTTCCTTTAATATCTTAATCTCTGAAGAAGTCTTTATCAAGCGTAAATTCTCAATAACCCCCGACACCGGCAAAAGTTGTCCATCAATGGCCGCTTCGTATGCCTTATATGTAGCATAAGTCAGGTGTTCTTGTTCAAAGCCCAGCTTGCCGATATTCATCGCTTTAGCCTGCTTGCCGACTTCTTCGATGATGGTTCCTTTATGTTGAACGACCTCATAGTCCGGGGCCTGCTTGCCCGCTTGTTCCACGTATCTGAAATCAGTGATGAATTTAGCTTCTTTTTGGGAAATAAGTACAACGCCTGCACTTCCCGTAAAGTTGGTCATGAATCGACGGTTATATGTACTGGTAATCAAAAAACCATCAATGCCCGCCTTTTCCATTGAGGCTCTTAAGCGCATTAGTTTATTCATTTAATTTCTCCCCTTTGCAATCTTTGTGATCGCCTGCAACGCCAATTCATATCCGTGTATCCCCAAGCCGACAATCTGTCCCGCCGTTACCGGTGCGGTCACTGATTCATGCCGAAAGCTTTCACGGGCATGTATGTTCGAAATATGCACTTCCACCACTGGAACATCAATTCCGGCTATTGCATCACGAATCGCATAGCTATAATGAGTAAAAGCTCCAGGATTAATGATAATCCCGTCGATCCCATGATCCTCTGACCAATGGAGCTTGTCGATAATCGCTCCTTCATGGTTCGTTTGAAAAGAAGTCAATTCCACTTCTAACCCTTGTGCTTGCTGCATTAATTGCGCTTCCACATCCGCAAGCGTCGAGGATCCATAATGCGCAGGTTCACGCTTCCCCAAGCGATTTAAATTCGGTCCATTGATTAGTAAGATTTTTGTCATCATCAAACACCTGCTCATGTTAAAAGAATGCCTTTCCATGAACATTCTATCATAATTACAAATTGTCTTACTACTTTTTTACAACCAAGAAGCAATCAGCTTTCCGATTGCTTCTCGGCTTTGTTTTTTTGACGGATATATTCCTGTTGATCGTATGAAATAGAAAATCCTACAAAAAGACCGTATATAATAAAAATGCATACACTAGTTATAACCGTATTTGCTGACATTTTAGAAAAGGTTGGCAAATCGACGAACATCGGTTTCAGGATAAATACCAGCAAAGCCCAGCAAACCACCCCCAAAATAATACCCGGAAAAATACTCTTCATCCTTTTAAAAAGACTATAGTATATAAAAGCGATCCCCACGGATAGAATTCCGAACAAAATTATGGTCATCACCGTACCGAGCCAATGATCGATCCAGGTCATATTGGACCACGAGGTAAGTATGAATTTTGGGCTAAAATCCATAAAGTTAATATAATGGGCTATGATTCCGATAAAACTGGCTAAAGCCCCCCCAACAAAACCGACAGCAAGTACATTGTAGATTAACATGCTTTGATATTCCTGTTGAATTTGTCCTTTTTCATTAGAAGACATATCAATCACCTCCGCTACGTAGTATGCCCTTTGTTAAATAGAACTATTTTTTTTTATTCTTAGGAAGGAGAATCACTAGAGGTTTTGGGATTTATTCTGTATGATTAAATCATAAATAATCTGCTTTTTTCAGAGGAAAATACCCATCCTCTGTTGAAGTTTATAATGTACACGGGATACTAGCTTCCTGTGATTCAACATTCATAAAGTAATTGCAGGGTTAAAGCTTCCATTCAATTTTGGAGGAGCGCCTTTACCCTTGTGATGCTTGATAATAAACATGTTAGCACCCTTGAGAGAGCTACGTGAATAACTATTAGGTTGGTGTAGAAATGTCTGAGGTTCAAAAACCCGTTTACGGAGGGCAGGCTGTTGTGGAAGGCGTCATGTTCGGCGGCAAACATCACACAGTCACTGCGGTACGCCGCAAAGATTCGTCGATTGTATATTATCATCTGCCTCGTGAATCGAAACCTGTTGTCAACAGCTTAAAAAGAGTACCGTTTCTACGGGGTATCGTATCACTGGTTCAGTCAAGTGCCACCGGCTCGAAACATCTGAACTTTTCAACTGAACAGTATGAAGAGGAAGATGGGGAAAAACAGGAAGAAAAGAAAAACGAAACGAAAGAATCTTCTAAAATGGGTGTATGGCTTGGAGTTGCCGTAATTGGCGTACTTTCCTTCCTATTCGGGAAGCTGCTTTTCACTTTGATTCCAGTCTTTCTTGCAGAGTTGACAAGACCAATCTTCAGCGGCCATATGGCCCAGGTTTTAATGGAAAGCTTGTTCAAGTTGATATTATTGCTGGTATACATTTACGTAGTATCCATGACGCCATTGATCAAGCGGGTCTTTCAGTATCACGGAGCAGAGCATAAAGTGATCAATTGCTTTGAAAGCGGAAAAGAATTGACCGTAGCGAATGTGCAGGCAAGTTCACGCCTTCATTATCGCTGTGGCAGCAGCTTTATTTTATTTACAGTCATAGTAGGCATGTTCGTCTATATGTTGGTTCCGACCGACCCATTATGGCTCCGTGTCGTGGATCGCGTTTTGCTTATCCCCGTCGTGCTTGGCATAGCCTTCGAGGTATTGCAGTTGACCAACAAAGTAAGGGATATTCCCATTCTGCGTTACCTTGGCTATCCCGGCCTTTGGCTTCAGTTATTGACAACCAAAGCCCCGACAGATGATCAAGTCGAAGTCGCATTAGCCTCATTTCAAGAACTGTTAAGGATGGAAAAAGAGACCAAAAAAGGTTTAGAATCGGATGTAATTGTGTAAAACATCTATACACATTTTGATTATGAAAAATCATATACTAAACTAAGGGAATGACCTTCATTTTTTTCAAATATTTTACATGAAGAATGTTTAAAATAAGCTAAAAATGCTTATGATGCTCTTAAGGAGGTGTCTTTGTTGAAACGTTTCATATCTTTCATGATATACGGAATCATCGCCCTCGGAGTCCTCGGACTATTGAGCCGACTATTTAATGACCCGATTGGCTTTTTTAGAAACATTCTCATAATAGCCATTGTCGCAGGGATTATTTATATGATTTATACCGGATTAACAAAGGGAAAACCAGTTAAGAAAGAGCAGCAAGCATTCCGAAAGGCTGCCCGCCAGTCGAAAAAAAGGCTAAAAAACCGAACTTCGAAAAAAGATAATGTGGCTAGCTTCTCTGCAGCAAAATCATCCAAGAAAATAAAATGGAGAAAGAAAACGGATAGTCACTTAACCGTTATCGAAGGGAAAAAGAATAAAAAGAAAAATCGGGCTTCTTTTTAAGAGCCCGATTTTTTTATTTATTATCAATAAGTCCATTTTTTAAGAAATTCTTTCGTGCACTGCCTGCCCCGTTTCATCAAATCACCCTTTTGTTCATCATTCAGATTGAAATCCATCGCAGAAACTCCCTTCATCGGAATAAATACAATATTATGGACGTGTTTCTTGGAGATATATCGTGCATCATGGGCATCTTTCATCGTTTTGAATAGTGCGGAGAACAATTCAACCGCATTATCCACCTCATGCGGTTTCCATATCTCATCGACACTCAGCCGCAAGCCTATGACCGGCCGTTCCTTCCTTACATGATCTGAATTGAATAACCACATAGGAAAATTGCTCAAAACACCTCCATCAACAAAAAGGAACTTGCTTTTTCCGACATCGAGTTTGACTGGTTCAAAGAAATAAGGAATGCTACAACTCATTCTTACTGCCTTTGCAACTGGAAAAGTGATTGGATCAATGCCATAGTTCGGCAGATCATCAGGCAGAACCACCAATTTCCCATTTGTGATGTCAGAGGTTATGATACGAAGGGATTTCGGTCGTACATCCTTAAAGGTGACTACATTCCTTTCGGCAAGTTTGCTGGCAATCCAACCTTCCAATGCGTCGCCTTTATAAAGGCCAAGTTTCCAGTATACAAGGAGCCATTTGGCAAGCGGGATAGGCAAAAGACCACGCCTTTTATCCAGCAGGCCGCTTAAATCTATATCAAGAAATAGCTTTTCCATTTCTTTTCCGGTGTACCCAGCTGCCACGAAAGCTGCAATTATGGATCCTGCACTTGTACCTGCTGTACGATGGAATACAAATCCCCGTTCTTCTAATTCCTGCAGGGCTCCCACTAAACCATAGCCTTTAATCCCGCCTCCGGAAAAAACGCCGTCAATAATCATAGCTGCCCTCCCCTAATCCGGTCTTTACATTTCTAAGCAGGATTAGAGGGATTTATGACAGTTTTAAATAGAAAATTACCTTCATCAGGTAAAATACTGAATTTCCGCTTTCGGGAAAAATTCCGCGATATACCCACGAATGGTCGTTTCCAGTTCTGCGGCTTCTTCGGTTTGGTAAACATATTTACCAATGCCATATCTGCCCCATTTATATTTACGCTTCGTTTCGTCCAGTTCCAATTTTGTTTTCGGGTAGTTTTTTTGAATCACTTTTTTTGCTGGACCAGTGAACCGATGCTGGATTAATTCAAAAGTCAAATCCGGTATATCCACCCCTTTTAACGCCTCGCTTAATCGTTCGAATAATTCGTGATAGCCATCCTTCCATGCTTCATGACGATATATGGGAGCTACGATAAAACCCAGAGGATATCCGGCACCTGCCACTTTTCGTGCCGCTTCCATCCTTTCCTCGAAGCTCGATGTGCCTGGCTCGAAATTCTTTATCACAAAACGCGAATTTATACTGAACCGAAATCTCGTTTTTCCATTATGTTCAGCATCCAACAGATGGTCGACATGATGAAATTTAGTTACGAACCTTAAAACCCCATATTCACTTTTGCCAAAATATTCTATGGCCCTTTTTAAAGAATGTGTCAAATGGTCAATTCCGACAATGTCCGATGTACAAGCTGCCTCAAAACGTGTGATTTCAGGCTTTCTCTCATTTATATATTTTTCGGCTGCCTCGAAAATCTCGTCAAGATTCACATATGTCCTAATATATGGTTTCGATCCGAGTGTCGTCTGTAAATAGCAATAGTGACAGTGCCCCATACACCCTGTAGCAAGAGGGATGGCATATTCAGCAGATGGTTTTGAGGAATCGAATTTCAATGTTTTTCTTATTCCTACCACAAGCGTCGATTTGGCGACGCGATATTTTTGCAAATCGTTTTCCCCAGGAAGGTCCCTAATTTGGTTATGGGATGTGGTCTCCCGGATTTCAATGTTCAAATCTTCGAATTTCTTCTTCAATTCCCGGCCAAGAGGGTATTCCAGTGCCCTGGGCTCTATATACACTAATTGTGGCATAAATGGTTTCATTCCGTTCTCCATTCTGTTCATACTTTTAATCGAACTACACAATCTAATTCATAAGGATAGTTTTTCTTAATTCTGTTATCATCATGATTGTTTTTACTTGGAAATTCAAAATGAAGGAGGTGCCATATGGCTAATAAAAAACGAGATTTCTTGACAAATGGAACGGGGAAACAAGCGATCACCGTCCAAACAGATAATAAATATCCAAATCCAAGGAATATACCTGGAGACTCAGTCGATGAATTTTCGGTATTGAAAGATGGAAACCAATATCTAGCCGAGAAGGAAATAGGGCAGCAAAATGAAAATGGTTGATTGAACGCAAAAAGAAGACCGAATTTACGATGATTCGGTCTTCTCTATTGGTTTGTAATTGAACAGACGGTAACTAACAAACATTTAAGACACTAAAAAAAGCCGTTAAGATAGGCTTTGCAGCATACTTAACGGCTTCCCTTACATCAGCTTATAGCCCGCATTTTAATTGTGCTCCGCAATTCGTGCAAGTATTGCATCCGCCCATTTCCTGGACTTCGCCTTTACGGCACACCGGACAAGTGTTGCCCACTTCCGACCCAATCGTAACGTTAGTCGAACGCAGTTCATTTATCGTATCGACCAATACGACTTTTTTCTTTACTTCCACATCTGTCAATTCATCCATTTCAAGCTGCTCGTCCATTTGGTTTTCTTCCGCTTTGAGCGTAAGAACCTGACTGTCACGGCTGCCATCCACATATACAGTACCGCCTTTTGCTCCGCCTTTGTATAGACGTTCATATACTTTTTCAACTTGTTCGACAGTATATCCTTTTGGAGCATTTACCGTTTTACTGATCGAGCTGTCAATCCAGCGTTGAATGATGCATTGAACATCAGCATGTGCTTCTGGAGCTAATTCCATAGCGGAAATGAACCATTTTGGAAGCTCTTCTGTATCGGCTTCTGGATGACGGTCCAAGTATTCCTGTACAATGTCAGCCTTAACTTCAATGAATTTACCAAGACGGCCGCTGCGGAAATACGTGAAGGAGAAATATGGTTCAAGACCTGTTGATACCCCGACCATAGTTCCTGTGCTTCCTGTAGGAGCAACTGTCAATAAATGAGAGTTACGGATGCCATGTGCAGCAACACTTTCCCTGATATCTTCAGGCATTTTTTCCATAAATCCGGTTTGTGTGAAACGTGTTCTAAGCTCATCGGTTTCTTTGTCCGTTGACCCGATCAGGAACGGGAAACTGCCTTTTTCTTTAGCAAGTTCCACGGAAGCCCTGTAAGCTGTCGTCGCAATCGTTTCAAACACCTTGTCAACCAGGATATTTCCTTCTTCAGAGCCATATTCCGTCTCACAGTAGATCAAAAGGTCATGCAGACCCATTACACCAAGTCCAACCCGTCGCTCGCCCAGTGCCTGTTTTTTGTTTTCTTCCAAGAAATAAGGAGTTGCGTCAATGACATTGTCCTGCATACGCACACCGACTTCGACAGTCTGCTTAAGTTTCTCGAAATTAACGGTTTTGCTTTCTTTATCAGCCATCTCAGCAAGATTGACTGCCGCAAGGTTACATACTGAATATGGGGCCAATGGCTGTTCTCCACAAGGGTTCGTCGCTACGACCTGTTGACCGTATGCTTTGGCATTCGTCATTTCATTAGCATTATCGATAAAGAAAATACCTGGTTCAGCAGAATACGTTGCACAAATATTTATTAAATTCCAAAGCTCTTTAGCGCGGATTTTACGGTAAACACGGACTTTGTGACCCATTTTCTCCCATTCGCGAACATCGCCGACATTATGCCATTCTTCATTGTAAATGGCCATTTCTTCGGCATTATAGCTTTCAACATCAGGAAAACGCAATTCGTATTCCGCATCTTGTTCCGCCGCTTCCATGAATTCCTTAGTCAGGCAAATCGAGATGTTGGCTCCAGTCAGAAAATCAGAATTATGGACACTGTATGTTCCCCCTGTACGGAGCTTTTCCTCTGCATCCCTAATGATTTTCTCGCTGAATCCACCTTGGCCAGGAATCTCCTTATAATTGATGATCCCTTGATACATAGCCGTTTCCTGTTCCGTGTGCGGCGTGAATTTCAATTTATCCGTCGCATATTTCTTGATCGCTTCGTCTTTAGTATTTTCCACTAGGTATCGCAGAATCCTTGGGTTTTGCATTTTAGAAATGATGAACTCTGCAATATCAGGATGCCAATCAGCAAGCATGATCATTTGCGCGCCGCGTCTGCTACCGCCCTGTTCAACAAGATGCGTCAGTTTCGCAATATCGTCAAGCCACGACACAGAACCCGAGGATTTTCCGTTTACGCCTTTTGCCAGAGTGTTTCTTGGACGCAGTGTCGACCCGTTCGTTCCCACTCCGCCGCCGCGGCTCATGATTTCCATCACTTGTTTCCTATGTTCTGAAATACCTTCACGTGAATCCGGTACGAATGGCATTACATAACAGTTGAAATAAGTAACATCCGTATTGGAACCTGCACCATATAATACTCGTCCTGCCGGGACGAAATTAAGGTTCTTTAATTCTTCATAGAATTTATTGAACCATTCCGTTCTTTTTTCTTCCGTGGTTTCCACTGATGCCAATCCCGTTGCATTACGTTTCGCAATTTGTTCATAGTATATTTCAAGCGGCTTTTCGATAATATCCAAAGGACGGTTTACAATTCCAGTCTCCATTTCTTCCGGATTATCCAGAACGCCACGGAACTCTTCATCCACCAAAACCTTCGCTTTTTTGGTTTCCCAATCTATTTCAACGATGTAACCGAGACCCCTTGCCGGGAATTTCGGATCTTCCTTAATCGTCAACACGACGAAATCGCCTGCCGAGAGTGTGATTTTTTCAGTATCCTTAAAAGAATAGCGGTCAAGCATGACTAGACGGGACACTCCCTTATGCGCCATTTTCATATCAGCAGTTACAGGGTGAACCTGGGGAAATAAAGAAATATCCTTATTCAACCTTTCTAGATCAACCTTTAAAGCTTCTTTTATTACAACCGACATAATTCCCTCTCCTTTATATGTTTCAAGATCCGTTCTTGCTGCCGCAAAAATCCTTATGTAACCTTACATGTCCGTTTCGCTTAACAAGTACCCTAAATTTATCATAGCGAAACTCAAAAATCAACATATAGTGTCGCATTAAATATTTCAACTACTATATATTGTGTTTCTTTTGAATAACTTTTAATTTTGTCAAACGATAAATCAATTAATATAGTTAGCAAAAGGGAGGAAAATGTCGATTTACAATAATTTTTCATCAGATTTCAATTAATTTGGACCTTG
Source organism: Peribacillus sp. Bi134 (assembly GCF_918698065.1). Taxonomy (NCBI): domain Bacteria; kingdom Bacillati; phylum Bacillota; class Bacilli; order Caryophanales; family Bacillaceae; genus Peribacillus; species Peribacillus sp. Bi134. The sequence continues at coordinate 356,202 of NZ_CAKKLN010000005.1, forward strand.
CTTTTTCCCCATCCCTTTTAGGGCTTATCCCTGCAAGGGATGCGTTATTTGGTCAAACAAATCTGAAAAAACTTTTTTATTATCCACTCTAATTATGCTTCCTCTATCTCATGAAATTCCAATCATCGCTTTCATATTTGCTTTCTGCAATGGACTTCACTTCCAGCAATTGCTTTTCGGTGAGGACGTATGGCTCTAAATCGACCGAAAGTCCTTCGGCAAAACCTTTTTCAAAAGCTTCTTTCGCTTCAGGGATGGTAATCTTTCTCCCTGCAATATCATTTATGGCCACAGCTTTGTTTTTTAGGTTTTTTTGCATTCTCTCTTTAACCCTGTCATTTGAGAATTTAAATACGCTAAAAAGCTTATCATCATCAAGTTCAAGCAAAATGGATCCGTGCTGAAGGATGACGCCTTTTTGCCTGGTTTGAGCGCTGCCAGCGACCTTCCTGCCCTCAACGACCAGTTCATACCAGCTTGGAGCATCAAAGCAAACCGAAGACCTGGGCGATTTTAAAGCCGCTTTTTCCTGATCGGTTCGAGGCACGGCAAAATAAGCTTCCAATCCCAGATTCCTGAATCCCATTAATATTCCTTCAGAAATGACACGATATGCTTCAGTAACGGTAGTCGGCATTCCCGGATAGGATTCTGGAACGATTACGCTATAAGTCAATTCATGCTCGTGCAGGACCGCTCGTCCTCCTGTTGGCCTGCGTACAAAACCAAGGCCCTGCCTTTTGACCTCTTCGATATCAATTTCCGCTTCCGCCTTTTGAAAATAACCGATCGACAATGTAGCTGGATCCCAGCCGTAAAAGCGTATGATTGGCGGAATTTCCCCTTTGCTTTGCCAGTTTAACAGAGCTTCGTCCAGTGCCATATTAAAAGCCGGTGAACAATACCCCGAATCTATAAAACCCCATTTATCTTTAGCCATCCTTACCCCTCGTTTCGATAGACTGTTTTTCAATACCCCACAAAAAACTCACATGTAGTAGTTTAACAGACTTTAACACTCTAAAAAAGAAAGTACCATCAAGTCCATGAAGAATTTGATGAAAATTCTTTTTGATTATTGGGTAAAGCAATTATATAATAAAGATTGTCTGTATTCGTTAAGGTAGAAGGGAGTTTTTATGTTTGGAAATATTATATACACTGCTCATCATCTTAGGAGTGGTTATTGCGTATTCACTTTTTAATTGGTACCGCCAGCGTAAAATCGTTAAAACACTAACACAGGACGAATTTATCGCTAACTACAGAAAAGTGCAGCTAATCGATGTGCGGGAACCGAATGATTTCGATAATGGCCATATCTTAGGCGCAAGAAACATCCCTATGACTCAAATGAAAACACGCTTGGTCGAAATTAGGCCGGACAAGCCTGTATATTTGTACGCTCAAAGCGAAATCATCAGCGGCAGAGCTGCAGCCATGCTATACAAAAAGGGCTACAGGGAACTTTTTCACCTAAAGGGCGGTTTCAAAATGTGGACTGGGAAAATCAAAGCAAAGAAATAAGACCCCATCTCCGCATGGGCTCTTTTTAATTCAATAGCTCAAGGAAAAGAAAGTTAACTGCTGGACTTTAATGAAATCTTACATAAACATGAAAAATCCCCGCCGGCAGGCAGGGATTTTTTTCGTATAAGCTATCAATCTAGGCTTGATAACGCAGAACAGGTTTTCTTGCAGCAAGAGTTTCATCAAGCCGCTTTATAACGGTTGTATGCGGAGCTTCCTGAACGATTTCCGGGGTTTCTTCCGCTTCCTTGGCAATCTGGATCATCGCATCGATGAACGCATCCAGCGTTTCTTTTGACTCGGTTTCAGTCGGTTCTATCATCATTCCTTCCTCCACGTTCAACGGGAAGTAAATGGTTGGAGGATGATACCCGAAATCCAGTAATCTTTTGGCTATATCAAGAGTCCTAACCCCCAATTTCTTTTGCCGGCGTCCGCTTAATACGAATTCGTGCTTACAATGACGATTATATGGTAAGTCAAAATAAGGTTCCAACTTGCGCATCATATAATTGGCATTGATGACCGCATTTTCGGTGACGGCTTTAAGGCCATCAGGCCCCATTGAACGAATGTACGTATATGCCCTCACGTTAATCCCGAAATTACCATAATAAGGTTTTACCCTGCCAATGGATTGCGGACGATCATAATCAAGAGCGAATTGCTCACCTTGTTTAATTATAAGTGGTTTAGGCAAGTAAGGAATCAAGTCCGACTTCACACCTACAGGACCAGAACCCGGACCGCCGCCGCCATGCGGACCCGTGAATGTTTTATGGAGATTTAAGTGAACCACATCAAAGCCCATGTCACCCGGGCGTGCTTTTGAAAGGACTGCATTCAGATTGGCTCCGTCATAATAAAGCTTCCCACCTGCATCATGGACAAGTTGTGCCATTTCCAAGATGTTTTCTTCAAATAATCCCAATGTATTGGGGTTCGTCAGCATCAAGGCCGCCGTATCAGGTCCGACAACACGCTTTAAATCTTCAAGGTCGACTAATCCATTTTCATCGGATTTCACTGTAATCGTTTCAAGTCCGGCAACAGTGGCAGAGGCAGGATTCGTACCGTGTGCAGAATCAGGTACAATCACTTTCGTCCGTTCTGTATCGCCATTCGCTTCGTGAAAAGCGCGAATCATCATCAACCCTGTCCACTCACCATGTGCACCTGCTGCAGGCTGTAATGTCACTTGGTCCATCCCGGTGATTTCAGTTAAGTGTTCCTGCAAATCAAATAAGAGTCCCAATGCTCCCTGAACGGTAGCCGGATCTTGATATGGATGGATATGGGCAAAGCCGTTGAAACGTGCCACGTTTTCATTTATTTTCGGATTATATTTCATCGTGCATGAACCCAGCGGATAAAAACCCGAATCCACCCCATGATTCCGTTTGGAGAGTGCTGTATAGTGACGCATGATATCCAGTTCGGACACCTCAGGCAGTTCTGCCTCTTCTTCACGGATGTAGTCGGCAGGAAGAATTTCTTCGAGCGGAATAGTTGCAACATCCATTTCTGGCAGACTGTACCCGATTCGACCGGAAGTACTGATTTCAAAAATGAGTGATTGATCTTGATTATTCATGTTGATCCCCCAATTCCTGCGCAAGTGCATCAATTTCTTCTTTTGTTCTAAGTTCAGTTACCGCAACCAGCATATGGTCTTTCAGCTCAGGATAAACCGTCCCTAAATCAAAGCCGCCGATCATCCCTTTTTCAAAAAGGCTTTTATTGATTTCTGAAAACGAAGCAGGCAGTTTAATGATAAATTCATTGAACGAAGGACCGTCGAATATCACTTCCACCCCTACTGCCATAATTGCTTTTTTCGCATAATGTGCTTTTTGAATATTTTGCACGGCCATTTCCTTGACACCCTTTTTCCCAAGGGCGGTCATTGCAACAGAAGCTGCCAACGCATTCAAAGCTTGATTGGAACAAATGTTGGATGTGGCTTTGTCACGGCGAATGTGCTGTTCACGAGCTTGTAGCGTTAGTACAAATCCCCTTTTACCATTTTCATCCACGGTTTGACCGACGAGTCGGCCCGGAACTTTCCGAACAAGTTTATTAGTAACCGCAAAATATCCACAATGAGGTCCACCGAATGCCGCTGGAATGCCGAATGGCTGAGCATCCCCCGTTACGATATCTGCACCGAGTGCACCAGGGGATGTCAAAGCTCCCAATGCAAGCGGATTACTGGAAACGATAAACATGGATTTGACGCCATGAATGATTTCTTCCATTTCCTTCAATGGCTCGATCCGGCCAAAAAAGTTCGGATATTGCACGATCACTCCTGCAATGTCCTCATTCGCCAATTCCTTTAAAGCAGCTAAGTCCGTCACACCGTCTTTATAAGGAATTTCGATCACTTCCACGCGTTGCCCTTTCGCATATGTCTTCACGACTTCTCTTGATTCAGGATGAACGGTTCCTGAAATGAGAATCTTCTTGCGGCGTGTCTGTCCTGAAGCAAGCATGGCTGCTTCAGCCAGCGCTGTCCCGCCGTCATACATGGAGGAGTTAGCCACATCCATGCCCGTCAATTCACATATCATCGTTTGATATTCAAAGATTGCTTGAAGCTCTCCCTGTGAAATTTCAGGCTGATAGGGTGTATAAGCCGTGTAAAATTCAGAACGGGATAGAACATGATCGACGATGACCGGTGCATAATGGTCATAGACACCCGCACCAAGGAAGGAGGCATAGTTTTTAAGATCCGCATTCTTGGCAGCAAGCCTTGATAATTCTTTCATTAATGCTGGTTCCGATTTAGCAGGCTTGATATCGTATTCTCCTTGAAAACGAACGCTCTCAGGGATATCATTGAAAAGTTCTTCAGCAGTGGATACCCCTATCGCTTTCAGCATTTCTTGTTTATCTTGCTCTGTCATGGGTAAATAACGATGTTTCATCTAATGACCATTCCCCTCTATTTACGTGGTTTTTTATAAAAAGGTGTTTGTATTATAACGGCTTTCAAACGTTTGGAACGGATCTCCACTTCGACTTCCGCATCCAGCACTGAAAATTCCTTATCGATAAGTACCAAACCCACGTTTTTCTTCAACGTTGGTGATTGGGTACCGGTCGTGACCTCGCCAATGACTTTATCACCGCTGTAGACCTTATACCCATGACGTGGAATGCCACGGTCTATCATTTCAATTCCCACAAGCTTGCGAGGAGCTCCTTTCTCCTTTTGCTCAGCAAGAACGGCTTTCCCGAAAAAATCAACTTCCTTATCGACTTTTACTGCAAAACCAATCCCGGCTTCTATCGGGGTGATGTCTGCTGAAAGCTCCTGCCCATACAACGGCAGTTTCGCTTCAAAACGCAGGGTATCACGAGCACCTAAACCAATCGGCTGAACTCCCTCTTCGTTTCCGGCATCCATAATCGCCTTCCAAAGGGCTGGACCATTTTCACTGTCACTATATATCTCAAAGCCATCCTCACCAGTGTATCCAGTACGGGATACCATCGTGGAGATACCGTTAATCATGACATTTTCCTTGAACTTGAAAAATCCAATTTCACTTAAAGCAGTATTTCCCGATAGTTTTTGTAAAATCTTCTCTGCAGCTGGCCCTTGAAGTGCCAGCTGTGTATAGTCACTAGATACATTCTTGATTTGGACATCTTCCGATAAATGAGCTTGCAGCCAATTGAAATCTTTTTCTGTGTTCGCTGCATTGACCACGAGCAGATAGTCATCCTCAGACCTTTTATACACGATTAGATCATCAACCGTGCCTCCGTTTTCATAACACATGGCGGAATATTGGGCACCGCCCTGTTTCAGCTTTGATATATCATTAGTCAGCATCTTTTGTAAAAAGGAAAGGCTCCCAGGACCCTTAACATCGACTTCACCCATATGGGAAACATCGAATAACCCCGCTTTTGTACGTACGGCTTCATGTTCGTCCTTTATACCCGAAAATTGGACAGGAAGTTCCCAGCCGCCAAAATCAATCGTTTTACCTCCGTATTCACGATAAACCTCAAATAGTGGTGTTCTTTTTAAATCGGTCAAAAAATGACCCCCTTCAGATTTTTTTAAATTAATTGGCTTCATTATCAAAAGCTTCTTGTCATTACGCATCAGATATATCCTGATTCATGATGTGAAAAAAGCACAAAAAAGGACAGAGAAAGCCCGTTTGAGCTTTTTCTCTGTCCTGAAACCTGAAAGTTTACCTATGTAATAGGTTTTCCCCTTTGGTGGCCGTCCCAAAACGGGCGGCGCTCTCCAGAGTTGCGTCCAATAAGAGTTCTTTTGCCTGAGAGATTCACTGCTAAGTTTGCTCCTTCGGCGCTACATCCGTAGTCTCTCCCCTTATCTTCACCCGCATATAAATGGTCTACCAATGAAAGGAAGCGAATAAGCCACCAAACATCGGTAAAACCCCTGAGCATCGTGGAATGCATTCTCTGCCAATTCTCCTGAAACCTCAGAAACCGTTTGATTGGTCTCCTTCAGTAATCTTGGATAAATTAGAAGTCTATAGCCCATACTAAGAAAACGCGAACTGCAAAATCGATGTACAAAGATTCTTTGTAGCGTTGGGAAATTGGAATTTTCTAAATATACTTATATCCTACCCTAAGAAACTTATCTCTGCAATATCTTTTGAAGAGAAATATTTTTCTTACTTCACATATGAAATGTTCGGGTTTTGACCTTTTATTAAGGAAAATATGATTTAAGAGGGAGTTATTTCTATGAAAATCAATATATCCTTTAATTCTGAATGGAATGACGAGTTTCTGCAAAAGATGGAAAATGACGGTCCATGGGGAAACTGGGAGCTTTATAAGCTCGCGGTTCAAATGGAGGAAAATCTTATCATCCCTGATTTTGAAGGTTTACAGGCGCCCAAGCACCTTCCGCAGTTAACCCCGCTTCCCCATCAATTGGAAGCAGCCAAGCAAGTGGTGGAAAAGATGAATGGAAAGGCCATTTTAGCTGATGAGGTAGGGCTCGGAAAAACAATTGAAGCTGGATTGATCCTAAAAGAGTATATGATTAGGGGCCTTGTAAAAAAAGTTTTGATCCTTGTTCCGGCTTCCCTTGTCACACAATGGGCTTTTGAATTGAATACCAAGTTTCATATACCGGCAGTCGTTCAGAGAAAAAGCTATGTTTGGGACTCCTGTGATGTGGTCATTTCATCCATTGATACAGCGAAACGAGCTCCACATCGAGATATCATTTTCAAGCAGGAATACGACTTCATCATTATTGATGAAGCTCATAAACTTAAAAATAATAAGACGAAGAACTATGAATTCGTCCAAAATCTGAAAAAGAAATTTTGTTTACTCCTGACAGCCACTCCGATTCAAAATAAAGTCGAGGAAATTTTCCACCTCGTTTCGTTATTGAAACCAGGCCACTTGGGAAATGCCTCACTTTTTTCAGAAAAGTATAAAGGGAAAGGCCGGAACATTATTGAAGATGAACACCTAAAGGAACTTGTCAACACTGTCATGATTCGAAACCGGCGGGCCGATACTGGCATTGAATGGACAAAACGGCATGTGGAGACCATCACCATTGAATTTTCTCCAACGGAACAAGCATTGTACGATGCTGTTTCCAAATTCAAACCTATTTCGGATGGTTCTAAAGGAAGCGCCTTTTCGGCTCTCACTCTCCAAAGGGAAGCATGCAGCAGCAGAGAGGCGGTCTTTTATACATTAAAGAATATGAAAAATAAATATGATCAGCCTTCCCCTGACTTTTTGGCAAAGCTTGATGATTTATTTTCTAAAGTGAATGAAACGGTTCAGAACTCAAAGGCTGAAAAAGCTTTGGAACTGATCAAGAAAATTGATGATAAAGTCATTATCTTTACCGAATACCGGGCGACTCAGCTATATCTACAATGGTACCTACAGCAGAATGGAATTTCTTCAGTTCCTTTCCGAGGCGGTTTTAAGCGCGGAAAGAAAGACTGGATGCGAGAATTATTCCAAAAAAATATACAGGTATTGATTGCAACAGAAGCTGGCGGGGAAGGGATAAACCTTCAGTTTTGCCATCACTTGATTAATTTTGACCTGCCATGGAACCCGATGAGGCTCGAACAGAGAATCGGACGGATACACCGCCTTGGTCAGGAAGAAGATGTGATGATTTATAACTTTGCCACGAAAAATACAGTGGAAGAACATATTCTAAAGTTACTATATGAAAAAATAAATTTATTCGAGAAAGTAATCGGCGAATTGGATGATATTCTAACCAAACTGGATATTAACAACATTGAAGAATATTTGATTGATGTAGTCGGCGAATCCAAAACAGAGGGCGAAATGAAAATCAAGATGGATAATTTTTCATCGTTAATCCAATTCGCCCAATCAATGAAGGAAGGTGAGGTTCATGCAGCAACGGGAAATTCATGATTTTTTAATAACTTACTTTAAAGCCAATGATTGTGAAATACTGGATAATGCACCAACCCACCTTACAGTCCAATTGACGATTGATATGGATAAAGAATTAATGAACAGACCCTTTTATTGGCATTATCTAGAAAAAACAGGCGGCGTTCCAAACCCAGCACAGATGACTTTCATTACCGATCCAGAACTAGCTCCATCCGATTTAAAGGGAGAAATGATTCATTTTGGCTCCCCTCGCCTTCACCAGATTATTCAATCTACCAAAAAGCTGGCAGGATATACTAGACTTTTTGAGGATACCCCTCCATCAAAAGGGGGAAATAATCCTTTGTTTCCTTGGCTGACCCTGAATGTGAAAATATCCTATCAATGCGATCGTAAAAAGGATACCTTCATGTCGATCGGTTTGAATTTAATCTCAGGTGAGATCATGGAAAGGTTTCACCATCGGGTTTTACCGATAAAGGTCACCCCCAAAATACCGGATTACTCCTTTACGCTTTCACCGCTCATAATGCCCAAGAGCGGATTGGCAAGACTGGATACATACATTAGGACCAGTTTCGAGGATGATGACCATTCCTGGGCAGAGGAAGCAATGCTTCGCTGGCAGAATGACTTGAATTTATTGGAGCATTTTTACAAGGATATGGAAGAAAAAAGTGAGAGCTATTTTACCGAAAAAGATGCCTTAAAAGCTCAATATGAACCCAACATCCGAATATCCATCATCAACGGAGGGTTATTTTACCTTTCTGATAGGGCATTGGGATAAGTAAGAACAATAAAAAAACAGATGCCCTAAATTCAGGACATCTGTTTTATTTTTTGATATTTTTCCTTACGAACATCGACAAAGCAAAAGGGACAATGCCAAACCAATGGGACATACCATGATTTTTATCCTCTTTTCTGTGACGGCGCTTTTCTTTTCGTTCTTTTTTCGTCAGATTAAAATACTCGACAAGCTGCTGAGTCAGATATTTAATATAAGCGTTTGTAGACATATAAAATAATCACCCTATGAAAAGTATGCCCCGTTTACGCAGCTTTTATTCCTTTGCTTGTTCCCTGAACACGTGTACCTGACTTAAAGGAATGTTGATTTTGCGTATTAAACAGCCTGCTTTTCCAACCATTCTTTCACTTTCCCAGCTTCTTTATCGTATTGAATGATGACCCTTCCCTCGCGGTCATTTTTAGTCGTGGAAGAGAACTCGATATAGACATAAGGACCTTCTTCTTTCATTACGGAATACCGCACCACACCATTAGGGTATGAAATTTCCCCCTGGATGATTTTTGGGATCTCTTCGCCCCACTCTGCCGTCACATCCTTGATCGCTAAATGGACAAGATGGTCGGCCACAAGCGATTCTTCCACTTCTTTATAAAATTTTTTATCAATGATAAACTGATCGATCATTAGTATTGTGAACATGATGAAAACACTCGCTACAATCATGACCATCGGGAAAACGACTCCTTTTTGATTATTCATCGACTTTCGTGACATTCCTAAAGAAAGGATGAAATCTTCGACTGAAAGTAGTCCCTGCTTTATCCGTTATATTTATAACAATGACACTGCCATCCTTCTCAACCCGGAATTTCGAAATGTTCTGTAAGATGACCTCATGCCCCATACCATTCACTCGTCTTCGGACCTTATCTTCATATTGTTCAAACGATGATAATTGTTCATCTGAAAGCATCAAATATAATTTATTTCCCATTACATCCTGAGCTTTGGAACTCCGGACCTCCTGCTTCATTTGCATGGTAAAGACCTCCCACTCTTTAGGATGCAATTTATCAACGGACCCCATCTGGGTGTGAATGATTGAAAAAAGCTGTAGAACAAAAAGGGACGTCGTCATTAATATCATTAAAGAAAAAAGCATTTCGATCATCGTAAAGCCATCATTTTTTCGCAGCATCACAAATGGATTCAAGATTACCCGATTCATCTTCATAACGTACACACCCTTCAATCATCCCCGGGAAATCCCCATTGTCCTTCCAAACCAATTCATAGGATCTTCTTTTGTAAATGATTTCCTGACCAATTGCTTGTATTTCCCCATCCATGAACGCCGTCAATCTTTCATATAATAAATGGTGGGCTTCTGTCCTTACGGCAATATCTTTCCGATGCGTCATTAACTCTTCAAGAATCGGTAAAATGGCAAGTACCAGGAAAATACAAATGGAAAATGCGGCCATCAGCTCAAGGTAAACGTAACCTTTACAATTTCTCAATCCTGAACCTCCCTTTACCGATATTGAGGACCAATTTGTACATTCCTTTTGACGTGTCAATCATAATCGTTCCGGCTTTTGAAGCATTTCCATACTGATTAAAATGGAAGCTAAACCCCAAAGTGCCACTTAAAAACTGAATATCCTTTGGTATGCTCCTCTCTAGAACGATTCCTTCCTTATAAGATGACACGGTATAAACCTTTTTGGCATTATTAATATGAAGGTAGATCAAGCTCTCATGACTGATGGCATACTGCTGTGCATAGAAGATATCTTCATGGAATTGAGAAAGAAATAGCCTATTTTCCATGCCTTTAGTGAAGCTAGGATATAGATTAGGACCGATGGAAATCAGTAGTACAAAAATAACGAGGACAATAAGGGTTTCAGATAATGTATACCCCCCATTGGACTGCCGTATATTCACTTCTCTCCTACTCAACGACCGTTATCTTTCCTTTACTATCCAAACTAATATCATCCCCATTAGGACAGGATGTCTGTTTGAGATAGCCTTGACTTTCCAATTCACCGATACTTCCGGGCAGTTTAGCATTATCAATCTCATAAGCCTGTACCTGTGCTTGGGCCATCTTCACGAATGCTTCACAACCTTTGGACTGAATCGTAGATTGGTTCTTTGTGATATTGGGGATTGTTATAATCAAAAGGATGGAAATTACCAGTAAAACAATAAGCATTTCAATTAGTGTAAACCCACGTTCATTCATCACGTTCTTCAACATATCCATCATGCTCCTGAACCACCTGAATACTAGATGGCTTCGAGCATTTTCACCTCCGGAATACAATAATAAAATCCTATATACTTTCGAGCAGTGAGAACATCGGCAGCAAAACCGCCAAATAAATGGACACGATCAACAGACCTATCAGTGAAAACATGAGAGGCTGAATGATTTTTAAGATTGCATTCATTCTCTCTTCAATTTTCTCCAGTATAAAACGACTGTAATGAAGTAGCTCCGCATCAAGTCTGCCATATTTTTGACCATTTGCAGCGACCACCGGCAAATTACCATCAAAATATGGAAGCTCCCGAAAAATCAATTCAAGTGATCTGCCCTCAATCAGATCATCCTTAATGATATTGCATAGTTTTTGGTAAAAGGGCTGCTGTTGGTTTATCGAGAATAATTTAATGCTATCGTTAATCGATAGCCCTCCGGAGAGTAAGCCACTTAATTGGCTTGCAAAAAAATAAGTTTCGTATAATTTGATGAAGTTCCCGAATATCGGAATTCTCATCAAAATCCTCCGCTGCCTTAATGGGCACAATCCGTTAAACCAAAATCGTTTGAGTACATACAAGAATAGGAGCAATCCGAGTAAAAAGAAGGGGAGTGCTGGAAGAATGAATGTGGAAGCTGATATTAATCTCAAGAGTGTATGCTGATCGACATCCATCGTGAAATAGATTGTCTGGAATTTAGGAAGGAGAACACTCTGAAGAATATAAAAAACAATACCTACAAAAAAGACTAAGAACACAGGATACACCATTAACTTTTTTACTTTATCCATATCCTCGGTTCTTTTCTTCCAATATCGCCCTCCTTCTATCAACGCCCGTTCCAGGTCGCCGTATTGTTCTCCATAAAATATATAACTTACAAGCTGCGGATGAAAATTCAGATGGGTCAGCACCAAGTGCAGCGGGAAACCGTTCCTTAAATCGGCTTTAGCCTGAGTGAAGTCTTCCGCTTTCTTCTTTGATTCCTGAAATTCAAGAAAATGCAGAGCCTCCGCCAAGGGATAACCATGCTTCAATAATTCACCTAGCTTCGAAATAAAAACCGCCTGCTCTTTTACCCTCCATTTACTTTTTGGTTTCATGGTATACCAGCCGTTCATATTCCTCTGAATCCACATAGCCCATCGCAACCGCTTTTCCAATTTCATCCTTCAATTGGCGGTAGCTGACCGTTGCCATTCCTTTTTCATCTCCCATTATCCTGAGAACCTCAGCCAGGCTTTTTCCATGGAGCAATTCATATACACTGGCCCTTTTATTCCTGGCAGTCATCTTGCAAGCAAAAGTACAGTCCCCTTTACATGGAAGACATCGCAATTCAACCAGCCGCTGTGCTGTCACGCCAATCAAGCTCTGTTCAACCTCAAGCAAGCTGACACCAAATTCCAGTAACCTGGAGATGGCGCCCTTGGCATCCCTTGTATGCATGGTTGTAAGTATCAAATGACCGGTTAATGCGGCACGCACTGCAATTTTGGCAGTTTCTGCATCCCTGACTTCCCCAACCATGATCACGTCGGGGTCATGCCTCAGGACGGCTTTTAGACCGACAGAATACGTAATACCCGCCTTTTCATTGATTTGGACTTGCAGTACCTTTTCGGATACATTTTCAATGGGATCTTCAAGTGTAATGATATTTCGATTGATCATTTCGTAGGCATGGTGAAGCAGGGAATATAATGTCGTGGTTTTTCCACTGCCAGTCGGACCGGTAAATATGAGCATGCCATGGGAATGCTTCAGGAGTGCAATCAATTTTTGGACGGTATTTGGAAATAAGGATAACTGTTCGAGAGGAAGGATATTCTGTTGGGGTATTAAGCGGATGACCAAACTTTCGAGATGGGCAGTGGGTAAAGTGGAAAGGCGGAGCCCGACAACCTGGTTAGCCAAATTAATGGTGAGGGCACCACTCTGGGGCCTCCTTTTCTCCCCTATATCCATCGAGGCAAGGAACTTCAAATGAGCGATCAGCCTTTCAGCTTCAAAGAATGATAATGTTTCCTGGGGTACAAGCTTATTGTCTATCCTGAATTGGATGAGAGGTCCCTCCCTCCGAAAAAAAATGTGGATATCCGATGCAGATTCCTGAATGGCACGGGTTAATATTTTTTCTGCGGTCTTTTCAATCGATATCAATTCATTCATCACCTCCTATATTTCTTGTTGTAAGGATTCGACAATCCACGACAAATTCCTGCTCCAGAATAAAAAAAATTCCCGAAAAGAACTTCGAGAATCATCTTACATGCTCACTTTCAATTCAAGCCTTTGGGAAACCAAATTTCTTAAAGCGTCTACATTATGACCTATCACCAGCTTTTCCCCGTCCATGAGGATGGGTCTTCTTAATAACTTCGGTTCTTTTGTTAATAATTGGATGACATCAGAAAGCATCATTTCGTCAATATTAACTTGTAAGTCTTTGTAAGCTTCACTTCTTGTTGCCAAGACTTCATCAAGTCCTTCCGTTGTCAATTCAAGTATTCTTTTTAACTCTGCTGCAGTTGGAGTTTCTCTGAATAAATGCCGTTCATCGAAGGAAACATGATTGGCCCTTAACCATTTTTTTGTTTTTCGGCAAGATGTACAACTTGGGTACGAAAAGAAAGTTAACTGTGCCATACTAATCACTCCCCGTTCACATTTTGTATACAATTATAATATATATAATGATTGTACAATATTTGTACAACCGATGTATATTTTTTTGCATTATAAAACAGTTTAAATTGTGAACTTTTTTTAAACTAAAGGGAGTTAGCGCTTTCTATTATTCCATTTTTTTCTGCCTGCATTATAATGAACATAGGTAAACTATGGAATACAGGAGGGTGTAATGGAACAAACGTTAAAAATAACAAACGTGTTAGCAGATCCCACCAGATATTATATATATCAGCATATTGTGAAAAACCATGGCGATGTTTCGGTACAGCAAATTGCCGATTCTTTTAACATCCATCCAAATGTTGCACGTTTACATTTGTCAAAACTTGAAGATATCGAAATGTTGACCTCGGATGCCCGAAGGACGGGTAAAGGTGGTCGCCCGAGCCGGCTTTATCGATTATCCGATAAAGTCATTCAGCTTCATTTTCCATATAGGAACTATCAGCTGCTTTCCAGGATTGCAATTCAGACGATGATGACATTAGGGGAACATGGAAAACAGGCTCTTTATGAAACGGGAAAAGGCTACGGGGAGGAACTGATAAAGCAGCAACTAGCCCTGAACTCGAAGTCGATCGATCGAATTGCTTTTGAGGAAAAAGTCAGCATGCTTAAAAATGCGGCTACCATCGCAGGGTTATCTCCTGAAATACAAGCAAGCGAAGAAGAAAATAAAATATACTTTCGTATCTTCAATTGCCCGTTTAAGGAAGTTACTGAAGTGGAGCCAGGGACAATCTGCTCCATGCACAATTCATTTTTAGAAGGTATGTTCGAAGCCTTGTTTGATAATGTCAATATTGTGGAATTAGAAAACATGATGTCCAATTGTACAGCATGCTCATACCAGGCTTCGGTTCTCACATAGAAACAAAAGGCATCCTTTACATTACCTTACAATTTCATTTATAATTATTTAGAATGTACACGACTAGACATAAGGAGGGATTCGGATGGAACGCATGTTCAGAGTATGTGGATTTTGGACAGGAATTATGGCAATTTTCTTTTATCTTGGCCATATGCATCAAACGTCTTTGCTTTTCTTTGCACAAACGATCTTTTTTGTTCTTTTAAGTTATTTGAAATTATCTGAGCGCATGTATATTTATGTTTTCGGCGCCTATCTTACCGTTTTCTTTGCAGGATTTTCCTACTGGAGCGTATTTATGATGACTCCTGGTACTGCGCATTAAGAACAAGCAATATTACATAACCCATGAATTTTGATTCATGGGTTTTTACTTGTCACCATTCAGGAAAGATCCTTACATCGTCTGCTAAATTCTTCGATTGAAGCAACACTTTGAAATGTTCACTAAATCCCCCTGGAACGATTAGCCCGCGAATTGCACGATTACGCTTCGCCGTTTTCGAGAATGGATCAGTTCCTTGATGGTCCCTCAATTCCTCTAATATTCCTGCCTTAAGCAAGAATTCATTTTGAAGAAAAAGCCCATGATTGGAAAGATCCTTTCTTTTTCCAATCTCGATTAATGTGTCAAAATGGATATGTGTCGTCAGATCCATATCACCAGGATACATAAGTGGATCTTTAATCATTTGGTGCTCATAATAGCCCCTCAAGCTCCCTTGAAGATGAGCTGGCTCCTTCCATTCCCTTTCGGTATAGCCATAATCAATTGTAAGGAGTATACCCGATTCGATACAGGAAACGATCTTCTCATATTCACGGACCATTTTTAACGGAACTTCATATCGTTGTCTTTCATTTAAGGTGATAGTTCGTTCTGTAAGGTAAGATAGAATGTCAGGGTTGTCCAAAGGTTCCCTCATCTCTACAAAATCTCCTTCCTTTTCAGTGACGAAAACCTCTACGAGGGCTCCCTTATACTTTTCGATCACATGTACAGGCAACGCGTCGAAAAGTTCATTTGAAAAGAGGATACCATTTACCTTCGTCCATTTTTCCAAACTGGCAGCGGAAACTGCCTGTTTGAACATCCCTATACGTTCTTGCTGAAGCCTTCTATGAAATGGACTTTCATCCACAAGGATATAAGTCAAAGAGTCCCATATCTGCGGTTCCAATTCCTTCATGGAAACGAGGATATCATAAGCGAGCTTACCATCACCTGCGCCGACCTCGATGATTTTTGGTGAAACTCCGCAGCTTTTTATTAAATAAACGAACCATCTGGCCAAAGATCTCCCAAATGCATCCCCAACATTGCCAGACGTATAAAAATCCCCTCTGGAGCCAATCTTCTTTTTTTCGCGTACATAGTAGCCTATATTTGGCGCATATAAAACAGCTTCCATATAGTCATGATAGGAAATTCTTTTTTGGGGGCTTCCTGCAATCAATTCCTTTAAGTGATTTTTCAACACAATGCCTCCGTCTCCATGATCTTCAAACATATGAAAATTAAATGGTCCTTTTCTTTACAAAACACATAAGTTCACAAAATGTTCAATTTTTTCATCTTACAGTCATAAGCGTGCCATCATTACATAATGAATGTTTTCGACAAATCTTAGTTCAGAGCTGAATCAAAGTCATGCACACAAGGCAAGGCCCCTGTTTTTATATTCAGTATAGTTCTGGAAATGACCCATTTCAATATTTTTACATAATTAAGAGCTAAAAAAAACAGGTGCCATACGGCACCTGCAAAGGTCATTATCTCAAAAAGGGATTAGTATTCTTTTCATCCAGAATGGTCGTGACAGGCCCATGACCAGGAAATACGATCGTATCATCAGAAAGTGACAGCAGCTTCGTTTCAATGCTATTTAACAGCACTGCCTCGCTTCCGCCTATTAAATCGGTTCTGCCTACGCTTCCTTGGAACAAGACGTCCCCTGAAAATAGGAGCCGTTGCTCCTTGGCATAATACGAAACGCTCCCTGGTGAGTGTCCGGGAGTTTCGAATACTTCGAAAGTGAATCCCCCAATAGTAAGTTCTTGCTCATTTGCCAGGAAGTGATCGGCAGGCTTCATGCGCATTGGATTTTCAGGGAACCAGTTTTGAGAACCATTCAATGCGGGATCAAGTAGCCACTTGGCCTCTTTTTCATGAATATATGCAGGTATCCCATAATGTTCCCGAATAGCATCAAGAGCACCGATATGGTCAAAATGTGCATGTGTCAATAAAATCGCCAAAGGCTTTAAATTTTTTGTTTGTATGTACTGTATGATTTTCTGCGGCTCTTCACCCGGATCGAAAATGATGCAATCCTGTCCATCGGAAACTACATAACAATTCGTTTGCAGCGGGCCTAGAGGTATTTGTGTCCATTTCATTTCCATCAGCTCCAATATGATTTTCTATCTTCATCTTACACTAATTAGGCTGCTAATGTTAATCCAGTTTACTCAAGTCATAGAAGTGTCACCTATTAAACCTCGACAAATAATTGAAAAAATATTAAGATATTAACAAATGCAATCTTTTCTACATATTTTTGGTAGTTGCTTTATTCTCTGGGTATATTATTAGGGATTAAGTATTCATTACGAAAAGGGGGTTTTGACATGATATTAATGGTAGTTTTCGGTCTTGTGGCTATATTAGGAGTAGTAGCTGTGTTTACCTCATTAAAAAAGAGAAACTTCTTAGGATTTATTTTTGCTGCCGGCAGTGCAGTCGTGTTTGGCTGGTTCACTGTCATGACTGTCATCAACAGCGGTTTTCCAGTTGCCCATTGAAGAAAAAAGCTCGCCATCCGGCGAGCTTTTGTTTTAGGTCATCATGTTTGTTTGAACAATCTTTGTATTTGATGGGTTTTCATATCAATGATTTTCTCAAATTGATATCCATATAAGCAGAAGTTGCCATCAAGCGAACAGCTTAATGGTTCATTTTCCATGTCCTTCATCAATTCTTCTTGTGTGCCTTTTTCCCAATTAAATTTAGTTAAGGTAAACCTTCCCTTATATTGGTCCGCATCTTTTGATTCATTAGGAATAAACGTTATCAATTCCTTGTCTTTTTCAATGAAATCATAGGATGGAATCACCCAATCTGAAAAGCTTTTCAATAGTGGTACGGAAAAAGAATGGATCGGCTTGTTTGATGGATCATAAAATGCATATGTACCCCGATCTTGATTTTCTGTCTCCACTTGAATCGTCATCAGCACTTGTTTCATTTTTTTAAAGTGAATGACATCGAGCATAAGGCTGTCCGTTCCATCCCCATTAAGCGCTTTTCTTTCTAGGGGTGCCGTCAAAGCAGGTTCTTCCCTGTCCCAATCGAGAAACATCAAATCTTTTTCACTTGCCCATTGAGCAAAGGGCTGTGGAAAGTCCAGAGTTTCCATTGTTTGTTCATCTGGATTCAACACATAACTGTTGTATGTCCAATCTTCATAAAAACTCGATAAAAACAACCGGCCATCTTTAAATGAATTCCACTCATAAGCTAATTCATAGGCTGGAATCGCCACGGAATACAGTGGATTTCCCGTTTTATCGAGTATTGTGATGGATGCTTTACCCGAAGAGGTGAAGGACGATAACAAAACATGCGTACCAGACGGACTGATCGATACTTCAGAAAACTCAAAAGCCGGCTGATAGAAAACGGAAGTATCATTCGTTTCCAAATTCCATGCCATCAGCTGGGATAATTCATTACCATCCCGCTTCACAGAATATAAAATGGTTTTGGAATCCAGCCATCCTACAATGGCTTCGATTTTATCCGTTTCTGCAGTCGGGACCTTTAAATTGCTTACTGAAGTTTCAAGGTTTGATTGGGAGTGTTCTTTTTCCGTATCATTTACGGGTTTACTAAGGTCCTTGGAAGGCTCACAAGCCGAGATAAGAAGGATAGTGGAGATAAATAATGGGATGATACACAACATCTTACAAATGGAAAGCCGCATACAAAATGCTGCTTTGGATACTTTAATCTCCACACACCTCCCTCTTCAAAACTAAAACGCCTGGCATATGTGAGCGAGACATTAGAAAGAGAGTAAGGATTAACCAATCGAATCCTTACGACTTTCATTATAAAGTAAAAAAGAGAAAATGTGGCGAATAATGATCTTATATTTTTTTGGAAGTATATCCCTTAGAGGGAAATGTATCACATATAAAGGCCTGCCACCAATATCTTGACGGTATCTTCATATATACCCGGCAAATGGGATAGCGGAAGCGGATTGATGCCCTTTCCCAATTCGATTGTGAAACCGCCGCGTTTGAATTCCTGAATGAACCAATCTTTATACCCGGCATGGCTGTCAACGTATTGTACGGACCGATATCCGCTGCGTTCCTCAAACTCCCTTGCAACATTCGCTGCCTCTTCAGGTTCATGTCCCTCATATCCCCAATAGAATTCTTTTCCCTGGGTGTGAAGTGCAAGCACTCTTTCGAAATTCCGCCTCATTGCCAGCTCCTTCATGGCCAATGCTTCTGGTTCTGATAACGCGGACTCTCCTGGAAAATCTCTTGGAGCAGGGGCTTTTGGAATCTTTCTACGCTTTTCAATCTCCCAATTGGCAGGATATTGATTATTCAGGTCTACACCGCGGATATTGGCTTTCCAAGCATAAAAGGCAGGGTTGCCATTGTTTATTTTTAAAACATCGACCTTCCCCTCTGCCGCCTCCTCCCCCTTCAGGACAAGCTCGACTCCATCCGGATTCACCATTGGAACAATCGAAATGGTCATATCCCGATAGAAGGGCATACAATCCATTCCGCAAAGTGTACAATCATTTGTTACTGCCAGCAGAAAATCATTCAGCCATTTCATCAAAACCGCCGAAGTGATCCATTCATTAGCATGGAATGAACCGTTATAATGTATGATCTTATCGCCTTGACCGATCCTTACCTCAAGGAGTTCTTTTCCCAACACACTCCTCCCGATCGATTCAACCTTAATAAAGGGGTAATGAAAAGATAGAGTATCCAGATCGTCAAGAAGTGATTGATAATCATAGGGCTTGTCGGTGACAATCATGGGATTCATGACCCGGACGGGCACGGAAAAAGGTTTTTGTCCACCTTGATTCAATAATGATACCCCATCGATGGGCAGGTGATATTGTAATGCGATTTCGGCAAAATCGATATCTAACCGGGACTCTTCCTGAACAATGTATCCAGGTATCTGTACTTCCATGCCATTTGGCAAAACCCCGCCAGTAATGGCGGGATTGGCATCCTCTATCAAAACCCGGGGAATTTGGAACAATTGACTGTAATATGCCAAATCATCCCCGCTTCTGCTCACGACTTTCATTCAGCCTCCGCCCCTTTCATTGTTTTATCTTTATGAAGCGAAAGACAGAAAGATGTTCAGGAAGTCTCACGTGTTCCAATAATTGTAATGGGTACTGATTTTCCTGAAGAAACAAAAAAAACCTGGATTGCGCCAGGTATCAGTAGACAAACTCGATGAAAATCACCTACAGTTTGTTTGTACAATTTGAACGTCGATTTCCTCTTCAGGCACTCGCTTTCCGCGTCCAAGGGAGCCGCGCACCTTACATTCCAATCAACTTTGTTTTAACTTTTAGATAGGACACTATTGTCTACAGTCTTTTTGTTTTAGTATTTAAACTGATGTAACTTGAGTCTATTCAGCGATATCGGCTTGAAATGATTACTTTAGATCAACTGATGCCATCGAACGATTTGTAGTCGGCACGATTGTAACACGAGATATGATAGGAATATCCTAAAAGTCTATAGCGGAAAAGTTGATTGGAAGAGTTGGAAAACCGAAAGCTGTTGTCGCACGTGCAGCTTATAAAACACCTGCAATTACCGAGTTACTTATTATCGTGAGTATCAATCACCGAAACATAATTGCGCAACGAGTTCTTTTTTTAGCACAAAGATCATCAAAAGTAGTGACACGTCATAATGGGCAAGAATAAGTGGAAGTATCACGAGAGGTCAACTGTTTCTCCATACCTGCTTCAATTCCAATAAAGAATCAAAAGGTCCCATCTCGGAACCCTTTTGTGTACAAATTGAAACCTGGATTGCGCCAGGTTTCTTTTTTCAACGTTGCTCATAAAATCGGAGCAAATCCCCGTAAATGATTTTGTCGGAGTAATCAAGCTCCTGTTTCGCCTTTTCCAAATACTTCTCACAGGAACCCTTTTCAGTCGCCCTCCCAGTCTTTTTATCATAGCAGGTATCCATCGTATAGAGATAATCCTTCGTGATGAAACTGCTATCGCGAAGAACGGTGAATTCTAATTTCTCTTCAGAAAATAGATCTTTGCCGAATTCGATATAATCATCATTTTCAATCCCCAATAAATGAAGAAGTGTCGGCCTTACATCAATTTGGCCGGAAACGGTGGAAATCGTTTTTCCCTTCTGACCGGGGATATGTATGATGAGCGGGACACGCTGAAGCTGGATGGATTCGAAAGGTGTGATTTCCTTCCCAAGGAACTGGCTCATGGCAGAGTTGTGATTTTCCGAAATTCCATAATGGTCCCCATATAGCACAATTATGGAATCCTCATATAATCCATCACGTTTCAAATCGCCGATAAATCGTTCCAAGGCTTCGTCCGTATAACGTACGGTCGGAAAATATTGATTCAATGTTTTGGAATTTGAATCGTACGGCTCCAATGTCCGGTCTTCCTCATTCAAAGTGAATGGAAAATGATTGGTTAACGTTATGAACTTGGCATAAAAAGGCTCAGGCATCCTCTTCAGGTGAGAGATTGATTGTTTGAAGAACGATTTATCATTCAAACCCCAATTGATGGAATTCCCTTCAGAGACTTTGTATTCATCACTGTCATAAAACCGCTGGTACCCTAGGGAATCGTACATTATGTCACGATTCCAAAAGCTTTTATTATTGGCATGCAAGGAAGCCGTATAGTAACCTTCTTCCGATAAGATTTCGGGGGTGGCTTTGTATTCATTTTGGGCATGAGTGAAAAATACTGCACCTCTGCCTAAAGGATATAGGGAATTCTCAATAATGAATTCTGAATCGGATGTTTTTCCCTGGCCAGTTTGGTGATAAAAGTTATTGAAATAATAGCTCTCTTTAATGAATTCGTTCAGAAAAGGAGTGATTTCTTCACCGTTGACAGTTTTATTGATGACAAAGCTTTGTGTGGATTCCAATGATACAAGGATCACATTTTTGCCTTTTGCCAGCCCATAAAGATCATCATTAACCTCTTTTTGATTGGCACGGACATAATTTTCAATTTCCGACAATTCACTGCCATCCGCAAGGGCACGTTGAGCTGATGATTTCGTCTGTAATATTGCATCATAGAGGTGATAATGGTACGTACCGATATTCTTAACGAGGATTTCGCGGTCAAACGTTCTTGTCAGTAGTTCAGGACGCGCCGCTTCAGCTAAAGCTAAGTTAAAAAATGTCACTCCTAAAGCGATTAACATGAAGAATTTACGATCCTTTGGATTATATCGACATTCATGGAATGTTTTTGGTTTGTATTTCAGCAGCAGCAGCAAGAAAAGGATATCGGCAAAATACAATAGGTCACTCGGATTGATCAATTCATGTACACTGCTTCCAAGATCGTTCATATTGCTCGTTTGAAAAAGAACGGGAATCGTTAAAAAGTCATTGAAAAAGCGAAAAAAAACAAGGTTGGCAAAGAGGATGAAGGTGATGGAAAAACTCATGATCAATAAATATGCTGTCCTTCTATTTTCTTTTAAAAATATGTGCACGCCAAGAGTAAGCAAAAGGAAACTGAAAGGATTGATGAATAGTATGAACTCCTGGAGCCAATTATCAATATCTATCTCAAAACTTGTCTTATAAGCAATATATGTTTTAAGCCAAAGTGAAATGAATACGACCCAAAACAATGAATATCCCTGTTTTTTGAAGACCCTTTTCAATCTTGGTCCCTCCTCATCGAAGAAGCGCTGGAGCCATGGTCCTGAGCGCCTCAATCATGGGTCATGGTTCTCCCCTCTATTTAAATGCAGGAACGATTGCCCCACCCATCAAAGCGGGGAAATTTTTTCAAAAATCCATCTTTTTTTCTTATACCCCTGTTAGCACAGGGCAGCAAGGCATCACGTATTCATTTGGCTTTTAATGAGCCAGGCTCCACCTATAACCCCTGCATCATTGCCTAGTGTGGCCAGGCTGATTTTCGTTGATTTACTAACCCGTTTGAATGCATACTTTTCGAAGGCAGCACGGACAGGATCAAGCAAAATGTCTCCCGCTTGTGAAACTCCCCCGCCAATGACGATTTTATCTGGATTCATGACATTCCCAACATGTGATAGTGCCAGCCCCAAGTAATTGCCCACCTTATCCACCACAGCTTTGGACATAGGATCACCTGCTGCAGCGCATTGGAATAACAGTTTGGAAGTAACCGTATTTCCCTCGTCGACTTTCTGCTGAAGCAATGACTTTTCATCGGCGGTATTCAAGGCTTCTAAAGCCATACGGACGATTCCCGTTGCCGAAGCAACCGTTTCCAGACAACCAGTCTTGCCACAATTGCATGGTGCCCCTCCGTCCGTTACGACCGTTATATGCCCTATTTCTCCAGCAGCCCCACTGGTACCATGGACGATTTGCCCATTATGGATGATCCCGCCGCCTACACCCGTTCCCAGAGTGACACAAACGAGGTCTTTGGCTCCATTACCGGCACCTTTCCACATTTCTCCCAAAGCTGCCATATTGGCATCATTATCGATCACAGCTGGAAGAGATGTCTCCACTTCCAGTAAATCTTTTAAGGGGTAGTCCTTCCAGCCTAAATTGACGGCTTCATATATGGAACCGTTAACAAATTTCACGGGGCCTGGAGCACCCATTCCTATCCCTACTATCTTACTCTTCGGTTCATTAAGTTCAACGAGCTTCGCATCAATTGCTTTTGCTATATTAATCGTAATGAATTTTCCCTTTTCGGAGATGTCCGTGCTGATTTCCCATTTATGAATGATCTCTCCGTATAAATTGATCAGAGCCAGTTTGGTAGTTGTACCGCCTAAATCCACACCCATCAGCCATTTTTCCATCATTCTCACCTTTTTTATCAATTTTTTTTCTGTTTTTCCCTTTCAAGAGACAATTGCTGTCTAATTAAAAGGATCGCCATTTGATAATCTTTCGTATCCATCATCTGCATACGGTGGATTTCCCTTATTTCGGCCTCCATCATTTCAAGCTCGGCTAAGCGATCACCAATATAGATAAATGTACCGAATCTTTTCAAGTATTGTTGAAGATCATAATATGTTTTCATAGTAAACCTCTTTACTCTTTTCTTTAGGAAAGTATATCGAATCAGCCTTTTGGTAACAAGCGACCAATTCCCCCTTTGATAATTTCCCCCATCCCCCTCATACATGTCCAACTGTATTCATATGATGAAATATCAAGAATGTGGACTCTTTCGATTTGGTTCAACAGCTTAATATTTTTAACCACTCATCACGCGCGAAAACGGAGGGGAAAAATGAAAGTACAATTGAAGTATACCGTCTTTTTGGTCTTGACCACCATTTTTGTCATCCTATATTTATCAAATCATAAAAGGGCAGAGGAAACCATCATTTTTTTTCCCATCGATTCCTCGCTTCATTTTGAACATGCTTCCACCAACCTGACACCGGAGGGCACCGGGGATTCAACCTATACCATCACTTGGAGGGTGGATTCTTCATTGGACCAGACAGCTTACTTGCGTCAAGACGTATCGCTTTTATACAAAAATGGAAAATTGGCAGGAGCCTTAAAAAATTGGCGCCAAAATAAACAAGAACTCTCTCAAAAAGCGAAAACTAAAGAAACCGAGAGTGGTCGTTATGAAGCGGTAACGTTTCATTATGCCGAGGTTCATCCGAGTGACACAATTTTCACCAGTGCCCAGCAGCTCAGTAAAGATAAACTCTATACAGTAACGACACCGGTTTTTCAATTTTTCCACCGTCCCCTTTCGGAAGAACAGGTTCAGTGGAAAAAAACGCTGGACGGCTTTACAGATCAAACGGTTCGAAATGGTTTGGAAAAAGCCGGTCAAGCATTTCAGGTTAATCTGGATCAGTACAAAATCATCTCTTTAACAGATTTGCCGTCAAAGAAAAATCAATGGCTTGCTGACTTCCCCCAATTCAAACGGGAAGAAATTGTGGGAAAACTGTGGGAAGGACTTTACAAAAATTACGTGTTGGGAATAAAAAAGGAGGATGGATCCACTGTGAGTCCACAAGGCAGCACCATCCCCCTATTGCTTATGGCTAAAAATCAAAGTGAAATACTTGTCTTGTTTACCCTGGAAGACGGTTCTCCAATCATGCTGCGTCAAAAGTTATAGTCGCTTTTCAATTTCTGCCAGCAGTTTTGTATATGATTTATTATCCGGGGCAAGCTCAATAGCCTGAACAGCTTGCTCCTTAGCTTGATCGAATGATTCGAGATTCATGTAGACTAAGGCAAGATTGTAATGGGCTTCATGCAAATCCGGATTGCTTTCAATCGCTTTTTCATAATAATCCCTGGCTTTATTTATGTCCTTATTATCAAAAGATAAATTTCCCAGCATAAAAAGCGATAGCGGTGCATCAGGATTTGCATCAACATAATTGTTTAACATCTCTTCCGCTTTATCCTCTTCATCATCATCAATATACTTTTGGGCCATCATGGCCATCGTATTATCATCCATAGCTGCACTTTCCTGGTGATTGAATCCAAAGTTAAGAAGGGCATAGGTCAGTATTGCCGACCCGATCAGAAAAGCCAGCTGCCGTAAGATATTCCTGGACTTTGGCAGATGCACCACTCCAGCAGCCAAGAACCCTCCGATCAAACCTCCGATATGCCCTGCATTATCAATTCCCGCTACGGTGAAACCATATATTAAGTTAATGATGATCAACACAATCACCGATGAGCCCATCGAGCGCATGAATAATTTCGGATAGACGATGCCGAAGTACAGAAGTGCCCCAAAGCAGCCAAAAATGGCTCCGCTCGCCCCTGCGGAAAGATTCGGGGTCATGATGAAGCTGCCTAGAGTTCCAGCGAAACCAGCGAATATATAGATGAAAAGGAACCTGGCATTACCGTAAATCCTTTCAACCTCTGCTCCGATCAAATACAATGAAAATGTATTCATCAATAAATGAATGAACCCAATATGGACGATCATCGGTGTAAAGAACCGCCACCATTCCCCTTGCATGATATAAGGGGAAAATTTAGCGCCAAACTCAATCAAAGTTTTGGAATTGGTGCTGCCCCCATTAAACTCCATCAAGATGAATATAGCTATTTGTAACGCCATGAATATATATGTAAAGAATGGCTTATTGGCATTTTGAAATACCTTCTGCTCAGCCTTAGCCTTTTTGACTGACTCAGAGATGGCGTCTTTCTTCACTGCAAGAATCTTTTCCTCATCTATTTCATTATCTTCAAGAACTTGAATTGACAGTGGTTTTTTCAAAACATGTTCAAGGTTTTGCAACGAATCATGAAAGTTTTCACAAGTTAGAAGAAACGTGTTAACATTCGTTTTTTTAAAGGAAGCCACTCGTGAGCTAAAGTCATGATCATCCACCGGGGCGAATTTACTAACATAGATACTTAATATGTCAATGGGCTTTTTGTATAATTTCCTTCTGATCCTTTCCCCATTCTGCAAAGTTCGGTCGATATCGCGTTTCAGCCAATTAGCCCAATCCAAATCATGTCGAATGAGTCTAATGACTGGAAATTCTTTATTCTTATCGCTCTCTAGCCAAATCTCCTGATGGTTTTCCGTGACAGTGATCATTCGATAATCATAATGGGCAGACAACTCCCTTATGGTTTCCCAAAACAAATAATCCTCTTTAAATCCCAATGCCTTCCCCACTTTCCAATGAAACTTATGCTTCTGAAATTCCTGTTTCTTAATTAAAACTATAGACGAAATCATGAAAAAAGTAAAAAAGGAGACTGCTTTCCCGCTCCTTAAAAATAAAAAAAGGAACCCCTGATCAGGTTCCTTTTTAAGATGCAGGCTTTCTCATTTGGTCTGACTGAACATGCTTTGCATCATTTTATCCCTGAACATTGGCATATCCAAGGATTTAGTCACTAGAAATCTTCTTAAAATGCCGTTGGACAGCGCAACATTTATCAGGCGGTACCGGTTTTTGTAACCTGCATAAACAGCTAAACCAACCAAGAAGATTTGAATAATTAATCGAAGCATAACAATCCCTCCTATCAATAGTGTGATACAGGACAGGATTTTTATGAGCTAAAAGTGATAATTAATAAACTTCTTCTAATGGGAGTACGTACGTATTACCCTGGATGGGGTAATGAGTTTGCCGACCGCTATATCATGAACCTCTATCGGGAGTTCATCCATTAATTGAAGCTCGTATGTAAGGGCCAATGTATCTCCTCGGTAATAAGATAGGAAACGGTCATAATAGCCGCCTCCAAAGCCTAGGCGATACCCTTCCTTGGTAAAAGCAAGACCGGGTACGATCAATGCATCCAATTCCTCTTTCCGAGCCTTGACTGTTTCAGCCACTGGTTCAAGCAACCCGTAATAAACAGACTCCAGCTGATTGAAGGACGAGATTTTCTTGAATTCCATTGTCCTTTTTTCAGGATCACATTTTGGTACTGCCACTTCTTTTCCTTCACTCCATGCTTGTTCGATGATACGTACCGTTGGAACTTCGGGCGGTATGGAGATGGTGATGCCAACGGTTTTTGCTTTTTTCCATTCCTCCAGTGAAAATAAGTTTTCAGCGATTCGGTTCGATAGTTCCTCATGTTCCTCTTTAGTCAGCTCCATTAAACGGGACCTAGCTTCTTGGCGGAGCTTTTTTTTATTTTCTTTCATCTCTTCCGACTCCTTTAGTCTACTTCTATCATTATCTCATAATATTTGTTCATATACGAAAAATACGGTGTCGGAAATTGCCGATCCATTAATGCAACCTGAAAATAACCACTAAAGGAAAGAGAGGAAGAAGGGATTAAAAAAATGCATAAAAAAAACAACAGGAAAAATCCTGTTGCTTACTTTGTTTCGCGGTGAGTCGTGCTGCGTTTTTCTCTTGAGCAGTATTTTTTAAGCTCAAGACGGTCTGGATTGTTACGTTTATTTTTTTTAGAAATATAGTTACGGTCTCCACATTCAGTGCAAGCTAATGTAATATTTACGCGCATTGTGTATTTCCCTCCAAACATATTGACTTTTTCACATAGGACTTTTCTATAATAGCATTATTCAATGCGAATTGCTAGTATGTTTTTTGGGAAATCCAACTTTAACTTTTTTGAATTCTTAATTGTTTACGTTTTGCATCGTCAGGAGGAGCTGATTATTTATGACTTTCGCCTCTTCTTTCGTTTCAGCATGAATGACCCAGGCCACAGCTTCCACACATTCCTTCGGCAAGATTTCAGTCTCTAGCGTAAACACACTGGTAACTTCCCCTTTGGCGAGCGGTGAATAAGCCAAGAGCCCCTCCTTCAATGATTTGAAGCATCCCTCTTGATATAGGCTTCCCTTACCTTGGATACAATATTGAGAGATGCTTTTTCCTTTCACCAATCCACCCAATAAAGCAATCGACTGAGGAGCTACATGTAAAATCGCCCGTTCATTAGGGCTGTAAAAAGCCACCGCCTGCCTTTCGAAAGCGTTTTCATAGTGAAAAAACACTTTTGGGCGCTTCGTCTCGAATGATGTATTTCTAATCGTGAACTTCGAAAAGGTCACCTGCCCTTGGGTATATGTTTGTGAAAGTGTCCGGATCTCTCCATTCGGATGACTCATCATATCTTCCTCAGGATACCAATCAAAACTCTCATCCATCCATAACCCAGCCTTTAACCCCTTACGAAATATATCCTGGTTATCCTGCGGCATATACGCGAATAGCGAATTCATATAATCATCCCTTCCCCTTCTTTATCCTTATATATAGCTTATCGTTAGGCGCTGACAGTGAATCTATCCACTTTGGAATCTGCACACCATTTTCTTATAGTCAACCGATTTTTAACTATTCAAAATATTTTGTTTTTTCGATTTATTCTATCTTTATGTTAGCACTGAATTGGCTGATGGACAATAAACACATTTTGTCGAATTTTATGTATGTTATCTCTTAAAGGTTTTTTTCCCATTTTAATGCCTGATTTTTTTTATTCAACGACGGTCATTAAGCTTTTCGACAATATTTGAAACAAAACAGACAATAAATGAAGTTTACGGCCCATTTCGGAAAATATAAAAATATGAAAATCTCCATTTTTTTAAAAATATGTGTAAAATATAAATATATTGTCGAAAATTAGCTTCTGAGGTGAAAACATGGAAACACTTATCATCCTTCTTTTTTCTTTAGCGATCGTCCTTCTCATCATTTCCTTTTTCGGTAAAGATAAAGTTGCCAAATTAGAGGAAGATTTGGAGCAGATGACACTAACGTATATGCAGGATATCTACCAATTAAAGAAGAAGGTGAAGATTCTTGAAGAGGAATTCGTTATCCAGGACGATCCTGCTCCCTCTGTAAAGGTTAAATCAATTGTCAATTCCAATGATAGCGAACCCATTCATGAAATTTTAAAAAGCCAGGTTCTATCTTTATATAGTCAAGGTCTTTCTTTGGACCAGATCGCCAAACAATCCTCATTAACGAAGGAAAAAACAATTTCAGTGATCGAGCAGCAAAGATTGCGGGGTGAATGAGAATGAACAAAGCAAGACTGCAAGGTCTTTCCGCCGGTATCATTTTTACAACAACAATCTTTGCTGGCTTTCATTATGGCACCGGATTATTCGAAGGCACCACTCCCACTGAGGAGGAAGCTAAGGAATTGCTCGTGAAGAAAGGATTCGTCGTTACACACCCTATGGAGGAAGCTAAAAAGACCGTCCAACCAAAGGATCCAGATAAGGATTCAATGGAGAAAGGGGCTTCAAAAAAAGATCCCTCCATCGTCACCTATACAATTAAAGTGAAAACGAATATGACCACAACCGAAATTGCAGATAGCCTTGCCAATGAAAAAATCATCGATGATGCTGCTGAATTTGAAGCATACATGAATGACCATGATTTCTCAAATAAAATACAAATCGGTGATTTTGTTGTTACGAATAATATGAAATATAGACAATTGGCCAATACTTTGACCCATTAATGAATAAGAGAGGCTTTTAAATGGACGATGTCCGAAAAAAGCCTCTCTTTTTTTCAATTAGGATCGGTTCATTCATTCCTGCTGATATATCTCCCTCTTACCAGGAAGTAAATATTCTCTGCGATATTCGTTGTATGGTCCGCTGTCCTTTCCAAATATCGAGCTATTAAGGAAAGCTGTGTAACCTGCTGAAGGTTTTTTTCATCTGAAAGGCGAAGGAGACTCCGAATCATATCTCCATAAAAGCTATCAACCTCGTCATCCATTTCAATGATCTCTCTTGAAAGAACAACATCTTCCTTCTCAAATGCTTCTATTGAAAGTTGAATCATCTTTAATGTAATATCATGCATCTGCTTTAATGGTGTTAAAGGCAGAATAAATGGCTGGTCACCGATTCGGATGGCTGATTTAGCGATATTCACACCAAAATCCGCCATCCTTTCAATATCAGAGGCGATTTTTATGGCAGCAATGATACGCCTTAAATCAATCGCAACCGGCTGCTGCTTAGCAATCAGCAAAATCGCAAAGTCATTAATTTCCTCTTCCAGTAAATCAGCGATTGTGTCATCATCAATAACTTCAAGAGCCTCTTCTACATTATTGTTTTCCAATGCGGCATATGATTTTGATATGGCATTTGAAGCTAAATTAGCCAACTTCACGATTTTCTCCTGTAACTCTTTCAATTGAAGCTCGAAATTTTCACGAACGATCATTATCGCATCTCCCTTTCTCTTTAACCGAAGCGTCCGGTAATGTAATCTTCTGTTCTTTTATCATTCGGATTAGAGAAGATGGTGTTTGTATCAGAATATTCGATGACTTCCCCATTTAAGAAGAAGGCTGTTCTATCAGAGATACGTGCTGCCTGCTGCATGTTATGGGTAACGATGATAATGCTGAAATCCTTTTTCAGTTCTTGGACCAATTCTTCTATTTTCAAAGTGGATATCGGATCAAGAGCAGAAGTCGGTTCATCCATTAATATGACATCAGGTTCGATGGCCAAACATCTGGCAATACAAAGGCGCTGTTGCTGTCCACCTGAAAGTCCATATGCATTTTCATGCAGTCGGTCTTTCACTTCATCCCAAATGGCTGCCCCTTTTAAACTCTTTTCAACGATCTCATCAAGAATTTTTTTATTTTTAATTCCATGGATTTTTGGTCCGTATACAACATTTTCATAAATTGATTTTGGAAAGGGATTAGGCTTTTGGAAAACCATTCCCACCTGTGTCCTTAAATCTTCCACCTTATAGGACTGATCGAGGATATTCCTGTTTCTATATTTAATCTGGCCTGTCGTTTTCACATCCGGGACTAGCTCTATCATTCGGTTCAATGTTTTGATGTAGGTCGATTTCCCACATCCTGAAGGCCCAATGATGGCGGTCACTTCATTTTGGTGCATATCCAGATTAATATTTTTCAAAGCATGGTTTTCTCCATACCATAAATTGAGATTGGATGTTTCATACACCTTTTCCGTCAAGGCAGCTGATTCGACATTTTCGATTCCGATTGCCGTTGACTCTTTTTCTCTCGTTAAGGTCATATTCATGCTTCCTTCCTCCTATCAGTATCTTTTCTGGAATTTATTTCGAATTATAACCGCTATTGAATTCATGAATATTAACAGGATGAGTAAAACGATGATTCCCGCGGCAGCAACCTGCTGGAATTCCTCCTGTGGACGGGATGTCCAATTATAGATTTGCATCGGCAGCACTGTGAATGTATCCATGACCGTTTGAGGTAAAAAGGCGATGAACATTGGTATGCCAACCACCACCAATGGAGCCGTTTCACCGATTGCACGTGATAAAGCAAGTATCCCCCCAGTTAAAATGCCAGGTATCGCAGCAGGCAGGACCACTTTCAATATCGTTTGCCACTTTGTTGCACCCATTCCAAATGAAGCTTCCCTTAAATCACGAGGTACGGCACGTATGGCCTCTTGGGCAGCCACTATGATGACAGGAAGAACAAGTAGGCTCATCGTCAAGCCTGCTGCCAATATGGACCGGTCCAAGGCTAGGGCACGAACGAAAACCGTTAAACCCAAAAGTCCAAATACTATTGACGGGACACCTGCCAGATTGGAAATATTCACTTTGATAAAAGTGGTAATCCAATTCTTCCGGGCATATTCCTCTAAATAAATGGCCGTTCCAACACCAAGCAGCAGGGAAACCGGGGCCACCACTACCATCAACCAAATTGAACCGATCAACGCTGCCTTTATACCAGCCTCTTCAGGTTTCCTGGAAGCGAAATTCTGAAGGAAATCCCCATTCAGACTGCCAATTCCTTGAGTGAATATCCGATAAAATAAGATGGCCAATACGAGGAGGCCAACCAATGTTGCCAAGAAGAATAATCCTTTACAAATCGTGTTAACAGCCAGCCTAACAGGCATTTTTTTTGCAACATGACTTTTGTTTATCAGTTTCATGTCTTAGTATTCCTCCCTGAACTTGCGAGAGATGAACTGCGCCAGTAAATTCATGATAAGCGTAAAGACGAACAGTGTCATTCCAACCGCATAAATGCTGTAGTAAATCGTTGTCCCATATCCTGCATCCCCCGAACTTACCTGTACAATATAAGCGGTCATCGTTTGAATCGATGAAGTGATATCCATGCTCATATTTGGGGTCGAGCCGCCGGCAACACTCACAATCATGGTTTCCCCGATCGCTCTGGATAGAGCAAGAACGATGGATGCCACAATTCCTGAAACGGCTGCTGGCAATACCACTTTAATTGTCGTTTCGAGTTTCGTTGCTCCTAAGGCATACGCACCTTCGCGAATCGACTTCGGTACTGATACAAGGGCATCTTCCGACAAAGAGGCTATCATCGGCATGATCATGATTCCTACAACGATCCCAGGACTTAGAGCATTGAACATGTCAAGGGAAGGAAATAAATCCCGCAAAACCGGTGTTACAAAAGTTAAGGCAAAGAAGCCGTAAACGATAGTAGGGATTCCAGCTAAAACTTCTAAAATCGGCTTAATGATTCTGCGTGTTTTCTCTGATGCATATTCACTCAAGAAAATGGCTGTTGCAAGCCCTACTGGAACTGCAACCACCGCTGCTATGACTGTTATCTTCAATGTTCCCACGATAAGCGGCATAATCCCATAGGACGGTGTAGATGCAAATGGCAGCCATTTAGCTTCTGTAAAAAATTCGACGATAGATACTTTGTCAAAAAAGATAAATGTTTCAAATATAAGCGTCAGGATGATCCCGATTGTAGTAAAAACGGAAATTGCCGCCGTAAGGAACAAAAGCTTAGGGATGACTTTTTCCATATTCATTTTTTTCTTACTTTTCTTTTCCAGGATCATTTGCTGTACAGAATAGGTATCTGTTTTTCTAAGTTCCAACTTGCATCCTCCATTTCAGACACACAATATTTGGATTTACAAGCTGTTACCCCCGCCTTAATCGAGTCAAGGCGGGATTTCAGTAGCCTGTAATATCGTTTATTTTTCCAGTTCTTTTAATTTATCAAGATCTTTCTGGTACTCTTCTTCCGGCAGGCTGATATAACCCACTTCTTCAGCAAGCTCTCCTGCATTTTCAATGACGAATTGAGTATAATCAGCAACTTGTTCTTTTTCAGCTACCGACTTATTAGCTACATATGTGTAAAGTGGACGTGACAATGGTGCATACTCCCCACTTTTAATCGTTTCATGTGTTGGCTCTACAGCACCTTTGCCGTTGTCGATGGAAATGATCTTTAACTTATCTTTATTTTCAGAGTAGTAGGCATAACCGAAGAAACCAATCGCATTTTTATCACCTTCAACACCTTGTACAAGGACATTATCATCTTCTGAAAGCGTAGCATTTTCCACCATCGGTTTTTCTTCAAGGATCACTTCATTGAAATAATCATATGTGCCTGAATCTGTTCCCGGAGAGTAGAATTTAATTTCTTCGTTCGGCCATTCAGGACGTATATCAGACCATTTCTTCACCTTTCCATTATCAATCCACAGTTTTTGAAGTTCTTCAACTGTTAGTGAATCGATGAATTCATTATCTTTATTGGCGACGATTGAAATACC
The DNA here is from genome assembly GCF_918698065.1 of Peribacillus sp. Bi134. Taxonomy (NCBI): domain Bacteria; kingdom Bacillati; phylum Bacillota; class Bacilli; order Caryophanales; family Bacillaceae; genus Peribacillus; species Peribacillus sp. Bi134. Next base: position 390,130 of record NZ_CAKKLN010000005.1, read on the forward strand.
GTCAAATGCCAGTTTCAACTCTGTATATTTAACTCCCTTTTCATCAAGTAAGGCAGTTTCTTCTTCTTTGACCGGGCGGGATGCATTGGCTAGGTCCGTATCACCAGCGATGAATTTCTTGAATCCCCCACCTGTTCCTGACGATCCCACTGAAACCTTCACATCAGGCTGTGTAGCCATATATTCTTCTGCAACTGCCTCCATGATCGGAAAGACCGTTGAAGAACCATCCGTAATTACTTCTCCCTGCAGTTGGCCAGATCCTTTTCCTTCACCGCTGCTTGTCTTAGTGTCATCGGATCCACAACCCGCCGCTACTGCAATTACTCCACCCATCATTACAGTCATTGCCATACCTTTGAAACGTCTCATTTGTAAATCCCCCTAAGAATTTTATATGAATATTTTGTCCTACTCTCACATCATACTTTTAGACTGTAAACTCCGTTTGAAGCAAATGTAAATATTCAGTAAATAATTGTGTGCTAATTGTAAAGACGAAAGAACTGTACTGATCTAGGTCTTAAAATGCAAAAAAACACGTTTCCGGTTTTACCCAAAAACGTGTTTTTAACCTTTTATTCATTTTCCTGGCTTTTTCTAACTTCAGCTTGGTCCTTTTGAACGTCTTTACCATTCTCCACTTTCAAATCAGTCGAGGTTTCGGTATTTTCTTTGTCCTTCTTAGCCCGTTCTTTTTTCAGTTCGAAATAAGTATCCATGATTTCTTCACCTATCTCTTTACTCATGCTGTGGCCTGAATGTCCTTGGTATGCCCACGGAACAACGACCGCAAAAGCGACCTCAGGATTTTTAGCTGGGGCATAGCCAACCAACGTGATATTCATCGTATCTTGAGGTTCGCTATAATCCGCTCGGTTCGGACCATCATAGAACGCTTGCGCCGTTCCGGTTTTAGCCGCTACCGTATATGACTTATTCCCAAAGTAAGTATAAGCTGTTCCGCCTTGTTCCATCGAAACTTTCTCGAAACCGCTCTGCACACGTTCTATCCATTCTTCCTTCATCTCAAGACGATTAAGGACAGTTGGTGAAACGTCTTCGGCAACAGGACCCAATTCCTCATTATTATCAACAGGATCACGGATTTCCTTAACCATATGCGGCTTCATGCGGTTACCGCCATTTGCAATGGCTGAAACATACTGCACAAGCTGCATCGGTGTGTACGTATCGTACTGTCCGATAGCGAGGTCAAGCAGCTTACCTGGTGACGTTTCCGAACCTTTGAATCCACTCATTTCATTCGGGAGATCAATCCCCGTGCGGACACCCAAGCCAAACTGGGCAAATGAATTCCGCATGGTCGAAAAGGCGCTAGAACTAATATTCAATGGCTCATTCGGCACATAATGCGCACCTGCAATATTAATTGCCGTTCTGAACATATAAACGTTCGAGGATACTTTTAAGGCAGTCAAATCATTAATGTTCCCGAAGTTACTATATGAGCCTTTTTCCTTTGTACCCTTAATCTTCAGCTTCGTATCATAAAAGTATGTACCTGGCTGAATGGCTCCTTGCTGATAACCAGTCAAAACAGTTGCGCCTTTTACTGAGGAGCCCATTGTATAGGAAGTCGTAATATTCCCTAATGCAAAGTCCTCTATGGAAGATTTCCCTGTTTTTGAATCCTTCTCATATTTCTTGCCCGCCATCGTTAAAATTTCCCCTGTATTAGGATCCATCATAACGACAAAAGCTCTATCCAAGAATTTGGTGTTGCCCATTTTTTTCTTGGCAATCAATTGCTTTTCAATGATTTCCTCTGTTGCAAGCTGTAAATCCATATCAACTGTCAATATAAGATCTTTTCCTCGCGAACCTTCAGTAATCACTTCGGAATCGACAACATTTCCTGATTTATCGGTCACATTCCTTACTTTCGCTTTCTGCCCTTGGAGGATATCTTCATATTGCGCCTCGATATAGCTCTTTCCTACTCGGTCATTCCGGCTGTAATCACGTGCAAGGTAGTAGTTCAGGCTTTCACTAGGTAACCCTTCTTCAGATGAGGAAACTTTACCCAATACAGATTTAAGTGTTTTATTATATGTATAAAAACGATCCCAATCTGTAGATACATCGACTCCTGGGAGCGAATCAAGGTTTTCACTCACCTTGGCGAACTCTTCTTTTGTTACTTTCTTGTTTTTCACAATTTGCGGGGTAAGGGCATATCCGCTTGCAAATTCCCTATAGATAGCAAGGACTTCCAAATCTTTATCCGAAAGCTTTGTTTCTTCTTCAGTAATTCGATCAAGCTGAAGCTTATACAAATCACTTTCTTCCATCTCGCCTTCTTCCACTTTTTTCCGCTCTTTATCGGTAATCTTTTTCTCGGCCAGCTTTGGATTCTTCAAAATCCAAAAATCCTTTTTATCGCGTTCAGTCACTTTGTCTGTTTCCTTTTCGATCAACTTCGCGAGTTCCCCAGCCGTTTCCAGCATTTCTGTTTGTTTCGTACCTTGCTTTCGTGTATATGTAATTGCATCCAGTGGTTGGTTATCGACCATCAATTTTAAATTCCGGTCATACATTTTCCCACGGGGCACCGAATTATTCACGGTCACTTCCTCTGTTCTTTCAATCTCACGCCGGTAATCATCACCATAAACAATCTGTACAACACCCAAGCGTAAAATTAAAGCGGAAAACAAAACAAACACTAAAAAGAAAAGAATATTCAATCTGAAAGGCACATGCGTCTTTTTCTTTTTCTTTTTATTCACACTAAGCCACACATCCTTTTTACATAGTCATAATAGGTCCTATACCATTCTATAGAACATTTATATTTTTTTCTACCTTAGTGTTCTAGAAATATTAAACATCTAACGAACTTTACATAAAAAGTGACTTACGGCTCATAGATCCTAAAACGGTAAGTCCTGATATTGGAAAAGAGGCCTCTAAGGCCTCTTTTTCAATCTTGGTCAATGATATCGATTTTCCGTATAAACCAATATATCACGGTATGCCCTGCCCCGACGATTAACAGATAGATCGGCAGTACTTCCTTTAGGTCGAATAACATGACGGAAAGTATGAATCCTGATATCGATACGATCCTTCCAAGATGAACGAACAGTTCCCGGACAACGATATATTCAATCCTCATTTCCGCTGCCTTCCAAGCACGGCCTATAATGTCATACGTCAACGATATATAAGGGACCAAAAGAATAGGATAAGCGGTAGCTACAATTGCCCCATAAATGAGAAGCTTCCCGAATGTGATATCAAATGCAATCAATAAGACCCCTGCATACAACAGGATTCCTCCAATAAGAATGGCCTTTTTTCGCATCGGCTGTTTTATATATCGTGAAGCAAAAAAATACGCAACGAATGAAATGGCCGAATTTAACAGACCATAGCTCCCTAAGGCAAGTTCACTATCCGTCTGAATGAAAACGTTAATCGAAATGATGAACATGAAGGTGCCCTCTCGTATCCCTTGAAAAAAGTGAGCACGTGTGATCAATAGCCAATTCCGATTATTTTTACGTTCCTGCAATATCCGAAGGAAACAGTATCTGCCATGTGCTGGACGTCTTTTTAACGAAAAGCTAAGAAACACCGCAACGGAAAACAATAGCAAAGACAATCCGAATACAATGGAATATCCCGTGAATTTTTCAAGCCTCGAAATGATGAACCCTGAAAGAATCGGACCGACCATTCCCCCAAGGGATGATAAAATCCCTAAAAAACCATTGAAGAAATCTCTTGTTTCCGGTTCAGTTATCTCAAAAGTCAAGACATTATAGGCAAGCCAATAAAACCCATAACCAATTCCTAACAGTCCACCAAGCAACCAAAGGAAATCCGTTGCCCGTGTGCCGACCAATAGGACTGATAAATAAAATAGGGCCAAAAAGATAACACCCAGACGCAAAACAATGATTCGATCCACTTTTTTCGCCAACCTGCCAGCAAAGACAAAGGTAAGCGGTTGAAAAAGCACCACGGTTAGATTATATACGGCAATATCAACAATTTGACCGGATTGTTTCCACAAGTACACATTAACGAATGTATTGGATAAAGCAATACTTAGGCTGTACAGCCCGCCAATAAACAAAAGGAGGTGCAGATCCTTCTTTCCCCCCGCTTCACCCAACCATCTCTCTAAAATACCCATTGTTTTAACTCTCCTTTAAATTCCACTCTAGTGTTTGAAAAAACAAAAGAATTTATGTAAAAAAAGGTAAAGAAAACTCTTTGATTGGCGAGCCAGGATGGCGATGACAGAGAAGTAGTTGCACTTATACTGTTTTCCTTAATAGCTTTTCCCTTTAAGTCAAGAACAGTGTAAAGAAAACTCTTTGATTGGCGAGCCAGGATGGCGATGACAGAGAAGTAGTTGCACTTATACTGTTTTCCTTAATAGCTTTTCCCTTTAAGTCAAGAACAGTGTAAAGAAAACTCTTTGATTGGCGAGCCAGGATGGCGATGACAGAGAAGTAGTTGCCCTTATACTGTTTTCCATAATAGCTCTCTCTCTCAAGTAAAATTAATAATAGTGTAAAGAAAACTCTTCGATTGGCGAGCCAGGATGGCGATGACAGAGAAGTAGTTGCCCTTATACTGTTTTCCTTAAAAGTTCTCTCCCGAATAAATCAAAAACAGTGTAAAGAAAACTCTTTGATTGGCGAGCCAGGATGGCGATGACAGAGAAGTAGTTGCACTTATACTGTTTTCCTTAAAAGTTCTCTCCCGAATAAATCAAAAACAGTGTAAAGAAAACTCTTTGATTGGCGAGCCAGGATGGCGATGACAGAGAAGTAGTTGCCCTTTTACTGTTTTCCTTAATATCTTTTCCCTTTATATCAAAAACAGTATAAAGAAAACTCTTCGATTGGCGAAGACGAAGGGGATGATCATGAATTTGGAGTGTTTACTCGTGAGTTTCGAGATTTCACTCAGGAATTGGAGAGTTTACTCGTGAACTTTTGCGTTTTACTCGTGAATTTCGGGCTTTTACTCGTGAGTTTTGAGCTTTTACTCGTGAGTTTCGAGATTTTACTCGTGAATTTGTGCGTTTCTCGTAAATTTCCATCTTTATTCGCAGCTTTTTCTCGTGAATTTCTTTCACTTCTTTTGGCGAAACAGCATACGGGTTGCCTTTATATAGTTTTTCTTCAATGTTCCCGTTCGGATTAGAGAAACAAAAAAAAGACAGGATTCCTTTTCAGAAAAGGAACCCTGTCTTTTTTAATTACAAATTATTTTGCAGCGCTGTAACGTTTTGCAACCTCATCCCAGTTTACAACATTCCAGAAAGAATTGATGTATTCAGGACGACGGTTTTGGTAGTTTAGGTAGTATGCATGTTCCCAAACGTCCAATCCAAGAAGCGGTGTTTTACCTTCTGATAATGGATTGTCTTGGTTTGGTGTACTTGTTACTTCCAACTCGCCATTGTTGACTGCAAGCCAAGCCCAGCCAGATCCAAAACGAGTAGTAGCCGCTTTAGCGAACTCTTCTTTAAAGCTGTCAAAGCTTCCGAATTTTGAAGTGATAGCATCCGCTAATTCACCAGTCGGTTGTCCGCCGCCGTTAGGTGAAAGGATTTCCCAGAATAAAGTGTGGTTAGCATGTCCGCCACCATTGTTGCGTACAGCTGTACGAACAGCTTCAGGTACTGCGTCAAGGTTAGCGACGATTTCTTCAACGCTTTTGCTTAGAAGTTCTTGGTTACCTTCTAGGGCATTGTTCAGGTTTGTCACATATGTGTTGTGATGTTTAGTGTGGTGAATGTTCATTGTTTCTTTGTCGATGTGTGGTTCTAATGCATCATATGCATACGGTAATTGTGGAAGTTCAAAAGCCATAATAAAATTCCTCCCTATGTAAGCTTTTATTTTTTGAGGGCTTCAGTTCTCGAAAGATACATAAAGCTCGCTAGAAATAGAGTATCAAATTTTTGTAACCGTTTCAAACCTTATGCCTCAATTTTTCATTTTTCGATTATATTTCCTATGAGAATACCACGAATAAAAAATATCCAATCATCAAAACTTGGATGATTCCTTTTGTGATGACGCTGCTTATAAAGCCTACAACGGAACCAAGGCCGATTTTCGAAGCAGTGACCGGGTCTTTTTTATGTACTAGGATTTCTGCCAGGAATGCCCCGATGAATGGTCCTATTAGTATTCCGAGGAACGGGATCACGAATGGCCCGACCAGAAGCCCAATCGTACTGCCCCAAATTCCCGCTTTCGTGCCTCCATACTTTTTGACCCCGACCATGTTCGCAATGTAATCAGCTGCGAATAAAAGGATGACGAATAAAATTTGGACCGTCCAGAAAAACCAGCCAAATGGTTCAAAAGAATAAAATAGTCCATATAGCAATATTCCGCCGAAAATGAATAAAACACTTGGGATGATTGGAAAAATCAGACCGACAAACCCCATTATGAACATGAGGGTAATTATTATCCAAAATAGTGTATCCATCATTAACACACCCCTTTCTCATTTTATATAATTTGACTTTATCTCTCCATAATTACCTCATTACTGATGGTTGAAACCAATGAAGCAGAATACAGGTTGTTTTATTTTTCCCATATAGTTAAAATTGGTTAGGAATCTTATATAGTTAGGTGCTGAAAACATTGAACATATTCAAACAACTATGGGTAAGCTTGTATTCTCCTAAAGATATCGCTTCCTTTCAAAACCAAGGTATCGGGAAAACGATATTATTCGTTTTCTTTATAAGTCTCATCGCCTTTCTCCCTTCAGCTTTTTATTTCGGGACAATGATAGTTAACGGGATAGATGCGATGCACGAAACAGTATCCGAAGACTTACCGGCATTTGAAATCAAAAATGGCACGTTGACAACTGAACAAGATGAGCCGTTTAGCCTGAATAAAAACGGATATCAAATTTTTGTAGATGGCACGGGAGCTTTGACCCCGGAAGATGTAGCCACTAAAGCTGATGAAGCTGTCGCGCTTTTAAAGTCTGATCTGGTTTTCGTATCCGGAGGCAATGTGCAATCCTCTCCATATTCAGTTCTGGAGGGAGATAATAAGGAAATATCCACTTGGCTTGATTCAGTTGAATCTGTGCTGCCTATTATCCTTCCATTGCTTCTACTTATATTATACCTGTTTACTGCTAGCGGTATCTTCATTAAAGTGACAATCCTTGCCGCTTTCGGTCTTTTTTTCAAAAATGCTCTTGGCCGTCCTCTTTCCTATAGGCATCTATGGAGAATCGGTGCTTACAGCATAACGCTTGCCACGGTATTCTTCGCCATCATGGATGCTTTTCAAGCAATGGTACCGTTCGCTTCCATCATTAGCTGGTTTGTGACATTGATGATGTTATTCTTATCGATTAAAGAAACATCAGCCAATAAGATCGGAAATTGACATTAATAAGATTGGACTCAGACTGTAGGGAAGCTCGATGAGAATCGAGCTTCCCTACAGTCTTTTAAGGCTTTGTAAAATTTGAACGTTGATTGGAACCAGGGCGGTCTTTGCGCCTGCGGGGTCTCCCTAATACACGCTTTCCCGCAGGAGTCTCGCAAACCTGTTCCAATCAACTTTTTTAAAATTCAGATAGAACCCCATTTAATTCGACCACCGGGTCCGGCTCTTTTTGCTTAAATAAAATCGGGTAATCCATGCCTTTGCAGCATATGACTACAGTCATCATTTTTTTAATCTACTTAATTCGACAAAATACTCACTAAGTTATTCCTATACTTATGGTTGAAATAGTAATTAAGAGGTGATAGATGTGAAGGAGAGTCATATTGATGTACAGTGGTTGCTACTCATAATAGAGGCAAAAAAGAGTGGTCTGACCCCAAAGGAAATTCGCTCCTTTCTTAACACTCATTCAAATAATAAGGATGATACTCAAATGAAATAGAAAAATTTGAATGGCCACTCTCATATTCCATTTGAAGAATTGCCCATTTTTAGGCATATTTTTTGCCCCCTCCAAGTATAGATGAATTAAAGACAAGCTTGGGAGGATGGAAAATTGAAACGGCTACTGCTTTTTATCTCATTCTGTTTCACTTTATTTATTATTTATTTTGATATGACTACGGGTACCCTGCCGGCTTCCCATCCACCGGCCTCTACAGGCGAACAGGCCGTCCCGGCCAGCAAGCCTGCATCCGCACCATCTGCCGCCTATAAAGAAATTACCATGAAACCGGGTGATACCTTACTTTCCATCGTCGAAACGGAAAAAGGCGGATCCAATCAGCCAATCGAAACGATCATCACTGACTTTCAAAGTTTGAATGAAGGATTGAAGCCCGAGGATATGCAGATTGGCAAAACATATAAGATTCCCGTTTACAAATAACCCCCATAATAGGAATCTCCCCCTTCACAAGAACCATTAAGGGGATTTCCCAGCATCGATTGTATCCAGAAATTAGGGGATGTCTCGTGATGAAAAAACATTATGCGTCCTATTTCCTTGTCAAGCGGTATGTACATTGATACAATATTTCAGAGAAACAAATTAAAAATCAAAACTGATTTTTTCCTAAAGGAGAGAATTCCACTTGAGTGAAATCATACATCGCACCAAGACGCGGCCAATTAAAGTCGGAAACTTAACGATTGGCGGCAATAATGAAGTTATCGTACAAAGCATGACAACGACAAAAACACATGATGTTGAAGCAACGGTTGCAGAGATTCTTCGCCTTGAAGAAGCTGGATGTCAAATCGTACGTGTCGCCTGTCCGGATGAAAGGGCAGCTGATGCAATCTCTGAGATAAAAAAACGGATAAACATCCCTCTTGTAGTCGATATTCATTTCGATTATAAACTTGCTCTGAAGGCAATCGAGGGCGGAGCTGATAAAATCAGGATTAATCCTGGTAACATCGGTCGCCGTGAAAAGGTTGAAGCAGTAGTGAAAGCTGCGAAGGCTAAAGGAATACCAATTCGCATCGGGGTCAATGCTGGTTCTCTAGAGAAGAAAATCATCGAGAAATATGGCTTCCCGACTGCTGATGGAATGGTAGAAAGTGCTTTACACCATATTAAGATCCTGGAAGATCTGGACTTTCATGACATTATCGTTTCCATGAAGGCTTCCGATGTGAATTTAGCCATCGAGGCATATGAAAAAGCTTCGAAAGCATTCGATTATCCTTTACATCTTGGGATCACGGAATCAGGTACGCTATTTTCAGGAACCGTAAAAAGCGCTGCCGGACTAGGTGCCATCCTAAGTCAGGGCATCGGAAGCACGATGCGTGTTTCCTTAAGTGCCGATCCTGTCGAAGAGGTGAAGGTGGCAAGGGAGCTTCTAAAAGTATTTGGCCTTGCTTCCAACATGGCCACTTTAATTTCCTGCCCTACTTGCGGACGAATCGAGATTGATTTGATTTCCATCGCCAATGAAGTTGAAGAGTACATCCAGACGGTCAAAGCGCCAATCAAGGTATCAGTGCTTGGTTGTGCGGTAAACGGCCCTGGAGAAGCCCGTGAGGCTGATATCGGCATTGCCGGGGCCCGAGGTGAAGGTTTACTGTTTAGAAAAGGTCAAATTGTTCGTAAAGTGCCTGAAGAGACGATGGTCGAGGAACTTAAAAAAGAAATTGACAAAATCGCTGAAGAGTACTATGAAAAACAAAGAGCCGAAGCTGCTGCTGCAGCTTTACTAAATAAATAAAACAAAGAATCCCGATGTTTCATTATCGGGATTTTTTGTTTTATACCATTTGAAAAAACCCTTTGATGCATTTCGGAAAATGACATCAAAGGGTTTTAATGGTGTTTAAAAGAATGGCAGGATGAATATGCCAACGATGATGGAGATTGCACCAATGACGATGGCCCAAGTACCTAAGTTCGATCCCCGGCTTCTGGCCACTATCCCTACAATGATACCCACAATCCCTAAAATGAAGGGCATCGTGAATAAAGATATAATGGAGATGATCAAAGCTATGACACCAATCGCTTTCCCTCTTGATGCCACATCCCCAGAACCATTATCCTCTGCACGTCCATCATTTTTATATGACCTGATTCTCTGAGGCGGTGTTGAAATTTCGGCAGACGTTTCTTCCTGATACCGGTTATCCATATTGGTTATGGTCCCACGACTTTCATATCGTCTGTCATCTTCAGGTGTATCTTCATTATAATACCGCTCATGATGCTGATCATCCACAACGGTTGGTTCACTGCCCTCTTTCGCCAATTGCATTTCGTCGTCAATACTGGAGTATTGATCTTTTTCCATTCGTGCATCCCTCACTTTCATTTGTGAAGCATTTATAGTGTATGTAAAAATCGCGGATCCCATCGTGAAAATGGTTTCATATCTTGGAAATAAATACGGGTATTTACCAAAGCTATGATGGGATATGTTACACTATTACAAGTATTGCAAATGAGGGAGAGATTCATCATGAAAAAACGTTTTGGCATCGATATAGACGGGACTGTTACAAGACCTGATTCCATGGTCCCCTTTTTAAATAAAGCTTTCCAGCTGAATTTAGCTTATGAGGACATTACCGAATATGACTTATTCCCTTTCGTGAATGTTCCAAGAGAGGATTTCACTAAATGGTTCATTGAGAGCGAGCCACTCATCTATTCGGAATCATTATTGGCTGAAGGTGCGAAAGATGTATTGGAAAAATGGACTGAACACGCTAACCTTTATTTCATAAGTGCCAGAAGTAACCGTTTATTTGATGTAACCAAAAATTGGTTCACGTCGAATGAAGTCCTATATGATCATATTGAGCTTGTAGGCTCACACGATAAAGTGGCTGCAGCCAAAAAATTCGAAGTCGATCTCTTTTTAGAGGACAAGCACGATAATGCAGTGGCGATTTCGGAAGAGTGTAAAATACCCGTGATTTTATTTAATACTCCTTACAACCAAGATCCCGTGCCTGAAAGGGTGATTCGGGTCAACAATTGGCAAGAAGCATCTGCATGGGTGAATAATTGGATGTCAGGGCAACCGGTAACTATAAAATGAGACAAGAAAAAACCATTGACTGGAGGTCAATGGTTTTTATGCATCCAAAGATACGCTACATGCGGGACAGCGTCCGTAAATTTCAAATTTATGACCCGAAACATCGTAGTCCTTCAAGCTTTCCTGGAGTTCCTGCATCGGGCACAGTTCGATTTCTTTCGTTTTTCCACAATTTAAACAGATGAAGTGGTGATGGTGGGAAGAATGACCGCATGTAAAACGAAAACGCTTTTCCCCTTCCAACTCGGTCGCTTCAAAGATGCCCAGTTCTACAAATAAGGAAAGATTTCTGTAAATCGTATCGAAGCTTAAACCTGGATAATCCTGTTTCATATTCTCCAATACATCTTTGGCCGTTAAATATTTATCGCTGGAAGAGAAAAGCTGCAGCATTTCTTCCCTCTTTCCTGTATGCTTAAAACCTTTATCTTTTAATAGTTGCATGGCAGTAGTTACGTTCATTACATCACCCCATCTATCGATTTTTCCACTTATCAAACAAAATTGACAAGATGAGAATTAGTACAGCTATTATTACAATGGTCCCGCCAGGAGCAAGGTCAAGGTTATATGATAAGAATAATCCGCCTATGACAGACACTTCACCGAATAAGACCGAATATCCAATCATCTGCTTAAAACCCTTTGCAAAGCGGAGACTAGCAGCTACCGGGAGCGTCATAAGTGAAGAAACAAGTAATATGCCAATGATTTTCATGGAAGCGGCAATGACCAATGCGACCATTACAATAAAAATAAAATGAATCGCTTTATAAGGTATTCCGGACGCTTTCGCATGCTCTTCATCAAAAGATAACAGAAATAGTTCTTTATATAATAGGGTGAGCATCAAGGCTACGACTATCCCCACTGCCAAAATGACATATAAGTCCGCCCGGCTGACGGCACTGACACTGCCGAATAAATAACCGTATAAATCCGTATTGAAACCATCTGCAATGGATATGAAAATGACACTGAGACCCATGCCGCCTGACATTATGATCGGGATTGCAAGCTCTTGATAATGCTTGTACACCCCTCTTAATTTTTCAATGAATAATGAACCACCTACAGAAAAGGCCATTCCTATATAAAGTGGATTCAATCCTGCTAAAGATAGAAAGCTCTTCTGCAGCAATAAACTAAACGCTATCCCAGCAAGCGCTACATGACTTAGCGCATCGGAAATCATCGACATCCGCCTTACCACGACAAAAACGCCCACTAATGGCGCAATCGCTCCGATGATGATTCCGGTCAAAAATGCGTTCTGCAAAAATTCAAATTGCAATATCCCCGATATCATTGGGCTATCCTCCAAAACATATTAATGATCATGATTTAAAAATTGGACCCCATGTCCATAAATGGACGAGAGCTCACCTTCATCCAGCTCATTATATTCACAGGCATCCCCGTGAAAATGAAGCTTTTTATTTAAACAGGCGACATGTGTGACTTTATCGGTCACAGTACCAACATCATGAGTTACTAAAATCAGGGTTATACCTAATTTTTCATTCAACATCTCAAGCATTTCATAAAATTGGTGGACGTTTTTTGAATCAACGCCAACCGTAGGCTCATCCAATATCATCAATTCCGGTTCGCTGACCAGTGACCGGGCAATGAACACCCGCTGCTGCTGGCCTCCGGACAATTCCCCGATATTGCGGTTCTGATATTCAAGCATATCCACGGATTCCAGAGCCTTCTTCACCTTTTGCTTATCCTCTTTGCCTGCAAACTTAAACAAGCCGATTTTTTTGGTCAAACCACTCTGAACCACTTCAAAAACTGTGGCAGGAAACCCAGAGTTGAAAGAGTTGGCCTTTTGGGAAACGAAACCGACCTTTTGCCAATCTTTAAAGCGTCGTATGTCTTCCCCGAAAATTTCAATCTTTCCCTTTTGGAGCTTGAACAGACCAAGCAGCAACTTCAAAAGCGTTGACTTACCGGATCCATTAGGCCCAACGATTGCTAAGAAGGCCCCTCTAGGGATTTCAAGAGAAACATGTTCCAGCACTAGATCTTTTGTATATTTGTAAGATATATCTTCAAATTTAACTATGGGGTTTACTACATTATCCAAAGAGATCACCTATTTTTTTAAGAATCATTACGATTAACAATCGTTAGTATAAATCAAAGAAGCCAAGATGTAAAGAAACCGGTCCTCTGAACAAGTGCCGGTACGCCCTGAACCACAAAAAAGTGTGAGCTGAACCAAACTTACCGTAATCAAACAAAGTTTCATGTTCACATACGTCTTCCTCCTTCATATGTTTTAACAAAGGAGGAGATCGTTTGAAATTATTTGAAATGATGGTCAATCATAAAATCAACAGTATTCGCCCCGATGAACTGCTTTCCCTTGCTAAACAGCATAAGGTTGCACTCACTCAAAAACAAGCACAGGATATCACTGCACTTCTAGCAGGTAAAAATATTAACATTTTTGATATACGTCAAAGACAGAACGTGCTTGGTCAAATTACAAAAGTTGCCGGAGCAAGCACAGCCAGGGAAATAGAATCCCTCTTCAACAACCTTACTTCCACTTTTTAGAGATCTTAAGCCAGCTGCAGCTTTATCTGAGCATACTTATGCAAATGAAAGGACGATTCATCTTTTTCGATGAATCGTCCCTATTATGATTATTGTTGAGATCTGATCTTATCCAATAAATCTTCATCAAATTGATTATTCTTGAACATATCAATTTCAAATTTATATGGTGCCTTTTTGTCTTTTTTGTCTTCCCCTACATAAGGTGTTTCCAGGATTTTCGGAACACTGCTTAATTGCGGATGGTGAACAATAGCATTCAACGCCTTAAAACCAATATGACCAAATCCAATGTTTTCATGGCGGTCCTTGCGCATGCCGCGTTCATTTTTGCTATCGTTTATGTGAAGGACCTTGATGCGGTCAACACCGACCAATTTATCAAATTCATTCAGTACGCCATCAAAATCCTCGATGATATTATATCCGGCATCGTGAGCATGGCAAGTATCGAAGCAAACCGATAGTTTTTCATTATGGGTAACACCATCAATGATCATCGCCAGCTCTTCGAAAGACCTGCCACATTCAGACCCTTTGCCTGCCATCGTTTCAAGGGCAATCTGAACTTTATCGTCGGCAGTCAGCACCTCATTCAAACCTTCGATGATTCTCTTGATACCCAGTTCACTGCCTGCACCAACATGCGCACCTGGATGTAGTACGATCTGCCTTGCGCCAATGGCTTCGGTCCGATCGATTTCGCTGCGTAAGAAGTTGACTCCAAGCTCGTATGTGGCTGGATTCGTTGTATTTCCTATATTAATGATATACGGGGCATGGACTACGATATCGCTGATTCCATTCTCCTCCATATGCAGTCTTCCGGCTTCGATATTTAAATCCTCGATTTTTTTACGTCTTGTGTTTTGAGGGGCCCCTGTATAGATCATGAATGTGTTGGAGCCATACGAAGCCGCTTCTTGACTCGCAGCAAGTAGCATACCTTTCCCGCTCATTGAAACATGCGATCCGATCTTCAGCATCTGATTTCTCCCCTATTTCTTTCTCTGTATACGACGTTCACGTTTTTTAAAGTTTTCCACATCTCGTTGAATTTTCTTCTTGTATCCTGGCTTGACTTTAGTTGGCTTCTTGACGTGCCTGCTCGCTTTAACATCGATATCAGATTTTTGTTTTTTACGGTTTTTCCGTTTATTACGTTCATCGATATCAACCCAATCACCGTTTTGGATATCCGCATCACGGAATTCAATGCCCATTTTTTCAAGGCGGTTCAGTGAATCTTCATCGGATGTATCGTAAATGGTAGTGGCAATGCCTGAATATCCGGCACGAGCCGTCCTTCCCGTCCTATGGATATAAAAATCCAAATCTGAAGGCAATTCATAGTTAATGATATGACTTACACCTTCAATATCGATTCCACGGGAAGCCAGATCTGTCGCAACGATGAATTGATACTCCAGATCATTGATTTGCTTCATCATTTTTTTACGCTCACGAGGCGATAAATCACCATGAATACGGCCGACATTCAACCCTTTTTCAATCAAGGAGTTAGCCACATGATCCGCCATTTTTTTTGTGTTTGTGAAAATAATCGCCAAATATGGATTATAACGAACGATGATATCATGAAGTAACTGCTCTCTGTTACGGTGACGAATCGGTACGAGAACATGTTCAATTTTCGAAGCGGTCGCCTGCTTGGGATTCACTTGAACATACTTTGGATTCTCCATATATTTATTTAAAAACGGCTTCAATTTTTCTGGGATGGTTGCCGAAAAGACAAGCATTTGAATTTTTTCAGCCATACGTGATGCAAATATATCGACATCTTCAATGAAGCCCATGTCTAGCATAAGGTCCGCTTCATCGACTACAAGCATTTTTGCTGTATAAACCTGTAATGCCTGAGCTGCAACCAAGTCCTTGATCCGGCCCGGTGTACCGATTACCAATTGCGGCTGTGTCTTCAATTTATCTATCATTCGCTGTTTATCAGTACCACCGATGAAACAACGGACTTGAATCTGCTCATCCTCAGGGAAATGGTCAGCAATTTTCAAAGCTTCTTTGTAGATTTGGTTCGCTAACTCACGGGTTGGTGCGGAAATAATCGCTTGAACCTCATTCTTACCGGCATCAAGCCTGTTCATGATCGGCAGCAAATAGGAATGTGTCTTCCCTGTTCCTGTCTGCGACTGTCCAATTAAGCTACTTCCCTTTAAAAGCGACGGAAGCACGCGCTCTTGAATTTCCGTCGGCTTATCGAACCCTAAAGTACGAACCGCATCTAGAATGTAGCTTTTCAAATTAAATCGTTCAAATTGATTTTGTTTCATCAAAAAACTCCTTTATCCTGTCAGTCATTAGACATGTCCTGTTATTATAATAAATTTCACACAAAAAGCGCAAGCGCCTGGGTTGCTCGTGAAGAAAATAGGGATTGACCCATAAGGCGCTTTTTGCCTTATGAGGGCGATCATCTTTTTCACAACGAGCTAGGTGCTGAAGCTGGATTACACAAAAAGCGCAAGCGCCTGGGTTGCTCGTGAAGAAAATAGGGATTGACCCATAAGGCGCTTTTTGCCTTATGAGGGCGATCATCTTTTTCACAACGAGCTAGGCGCTGAAGCTGGATTACACAAAAAGCGCAAGCGCCTGGGTTGCTCGTGAAGAAAATAGGGATTGACCCATATTGGGGCAGGCCATCTACTTTTTTCAATGTGTCCCATTTACTTAACAAAAGCGCAAGCGCTGAGGTTTTCTCTTAAAATGGACTCTTGCAAACGAAAAGCCCCTGTCCTGGTCATAGCGTATCCCCCGCAGACATGGAGCTAAAAGACTACCGTTACCATCTTACCTTCTTTCCGGTTACTTCACAACTGCCCAGTCACTCTTTCCTCAAACCTTTTTTGTCGAGTTGCATAATTTATATAGAAGATTACACCAGCATATAAAATCTGAGGAGGTGAAACCTATGTTCCCAAATAGAAATCGTCAACCCGGACCCGGTTTTCAGCCACCCAATGGCCGAAGGATGCAGCAGCACCCTGCTCCATTGAGACAGTCACCGCAAATCCCCCACCCTTATCAGCAGATGCAGCGGCCGATGGTACAAAACAGAGGGCAGATGCCACAGGGACCTCAAGGTTTCCGCGGCCCCTTCAACCAACCGCAGCGGCAGGAGATGCCGCCAGCGAAGAAAGAAGGGTTATTGTCAAAAATACTCGGTAAGTCAAAACAAAAAGCAGCTGCGCCAAATTTATTTGCGCCAGCCGGTACCTCTAATCAAAGTTCTTCAAGAAGCAGCGGAGGCGGTATACTAGAAACATTAAAAAACCCAGAGTCCCTTAATAACATGCTTTCCAACACGCAAAAAGTATTGCAAGCGGCGGAACAATTCACACCTATGGTGGAACAATACGGACCAGTGATTAAAAACCTGCCTTCCATGTGGAAAGTTTTCCGGAGCATTTCATCAGCCAGTGATAACGAGGATCAGGGAGTTTCCGTTGAAAGCGAGCCAAATGTTGAGGTACAAAAAAACAGTGTGGTACAAACGGATTCGAAGAAAAAAGAAAAAGCTAAAGAAGCTAACCCTATCGCCCAAGTCCATACCGAAACCAAAAGGGAGAGGTCATCCGGTCCAAAGCTTTATATCTAAAGGCTGCAAAAAATTTACCAATAACTGATTTTATGTAAATATGATGTTTTGTAATATCATCTATGGTCTTATATAATAGAAAGGTATAAAAAGTGAGAGTTTCTTGCCTTGAAGGAGGACACATAGATGAAAGTGATTAAAATTTCCCCGCGCGGCTATTGTTATGGCGTTGTCGATGCCATGGTCATCGCCCGTAATGCGGCTTTAGATAAAACCTTGCCACGTCCCATTTACATTTTAGGAATGATTGTGCATAACAAACATGTGACGGATGCGTTTGAAGAAGAAGGCATCATCACGCTGGACGGCAGCAACCGCAACGATATCATCGAACAGGTGGACAGCGGAACCGTCATCTTTACTGCTCACGGCGTTTCACCTGAGATCAGGAAGATCGCCGAGAAAAAAGGTCTTGTTACGCTTGATGCTACATGTCCCGATGTTACCGCAACACATGACTTAATTCGGGAAAAACAAGCGGAAGGCTATCAAATCATTTATATTGGCAAAAAAGGCCATCCGGAACCAGAGGGTGCTGTCGGAGTTGCTCCTGATGTAGTTCACCTGGTTCAAAAGGATGAAGATGTGGAAGCCTTGACTTTGAATAGTGATAAGATCATTGTTACCAATCAAACAACGATGAGCCAATGGGATGTATTGGATATCATGGATAAGGTCAAGGAAAAGTTTCCACATGCCGAAGTCCATAAGGAAATTTGTTTAGCGACACAGGTTCGCCAAGAAGCGGTTGCCGAGCAAGCTGGTGAAGCTGATGTTTTAATCGTAGTCGGAGACCCCAAGAGTAATAATTCAAACCGCCTTGCACAAGTTTCCCAAGAGATTGCCGGCACGAGCGCTTATCGGATCGCTGACATTTCCGAGTTGAATCTTGAATGGCTAAAAGATGCAGAAACGGTTGCCGTCACTTCAGGGGCTTCCACACCAACTCCGATCACGAAGGAAGTTATCGCATTTCTAGAGCAATATGAAGCAAGTGATGAATCGACTTGGAATACCGAAAAGAAAACGCCATTGCATAAAATTTTACCTAAAATTAAAGTGAAGAAATGATTTCACAAAAAAAAAGGCAGCCACTAATGGCTGCCTTTTTCGTGTTATTTAAATGAATTGGAAAGGGTCTGTATTCAGCCGGGATGGAATGAATTCCACATCGTAGCTCTTTTCGAGGCACATTTTTTCAAGGATTCGTGCCACCCCTTTTTTCATCACCTTTTCAACATTGTGGCCTGGATCCACGATATTCAATCCAAGCATCATCGCGTCATGCGCTGTATGGTAATACATGTCACCCGTAACGTATACATCAGCTCCCTTGAACTTCGCTGTTGTAAAGTATTTATTGCCGTCTCCGCCCAACACTGCCACTTTTTTGATTGGGCTTTGCAAATCTCCAACGACACGCACCTTTTCAACATCAAGTGTCCGCTTCACATGTTCGGAAAATTGTTCAAGTGTCATTTCTTCAGGAAGTACACCGATCTTCCCTAAGCCAAGAGACTCCCCTTTATTCTCCAGTTTATATATATCATGAGCAACTTCCTCATATGGATGGGCTTTGATCATCGCAGATAGCACTTTCTTTTCGATATTTTCCGGGAATATCGTTTCGACTCGCATTTCAGCTACTTCTTCAAGCTTTCCTTGGGAGCCAATTA
The DNA here is from genome assembly GCF_918698065.1 of Peribacillus sp. Bi134. Lineage (NCBI taxonomy): Bacteria > Bacillati > Bacillota > Bacilli > Caryophanales > Bacillaceae > Peribacillus > Peribacillus sp. Bi134. Next base: position 409,046 of record NZ_CAKKLN010000005.1, read on the forward strand.
CCGGCTCACTGCCATCACCTGGCAAGAAGCGTCCGGTACCTTCCCCGGAAAACGAACAATTGCTGTAATTCCCGATCGCTCCGGCCCCTGCCTTACCTAGGGCTTCCCTCACCTTTTGTGCATCGGTCTTTGGAACATATACGACCAATTTCTTTAGAGTTGTCTCGGTAGTTGGAATCAATACTTCTGTGTCCTGCAATTGCAGCGCTTCGGCAAGTAAATCATTTACTCCGCCCCTAGCGACATCCAAATTGGTATGCGCAGCATAAACAGCGATATCATGTTTGATCAGCTTTTCGATGATGCGGCCTCCAGCAGTGTTTGTATCGATCCTTTTCAATGGTCGGTAGATAAGCGGATGATGGGCGATGATCAATTCCGCGCCATGTTCTATCGCTTCGTCTACAACCTCTTCCAGCACATCAAGGGCAATCAGCACTTTAGTAACCGGCTTATTGAGCTGACCGACATGCAGCCCGATCGGATCTCCCTCCATCGCATAATGCTTTGGGGAGAATTGTTCAAACGTTTCAATGATTTTGTGACCATTCACTGTCTTCACCCTTTAAGCACCTCCTCAATTACGGAAATTTGGGATTTTAATTCATTGCGCTTCGTTTCCAGTCCGCTTCTTCCGCTTTCATCCAATTGTTCGATGATTCTCTCCAAATGTTTTTTCTCTAGCTGCCATTTTTTTATGAAAATGTCACTGAATTGCTCTCTTAAGTATGGACCGAACGTGAGGCCTGCTTGCTTGTTTATCAGATAAGGGCGGAGCGGGTCCCCTTTTTCGGCAATTAAGATTTCATAGATTTTCCCATCTTCTTCAAGGATTTCCTCTCCAATAAGTTCCCAGCCGTTTTCCATTAGCCAGCTGCGAACATTCGCTGCACCGACATTTGGCTGAAGGATAAGCCTTTCTGCCCTGCCAAGTTTCCCTTTTCCGCTTTCCAATATACTTGATATTAAAGTCCCTCCCATGCCTGCAATCGTAATGCAAGTCGCTTCATCAGGCTTCAATACTTCAAGCCCGTCTCCTTTACGGACCTCTATCTTGTCCCCAAGCCCCGTCATTGCAACTTGCTTGCGTGCTGACTGATATGGCCCTTCTACAACTTCGCCGGCTATTGCACTGTCACACAAGCCGTTAGTCACAGCATAGCACGGCAAATAAGCATGATCGGAACCTATATCTGCAAGGATGCTTCCTTTTGGTATATGTATGGCAACACGTTCTAATCTCATCGATAGTTTTTCATGATTCATATTTATCAACTCTCTTAATTCAAATAATTTCTTACTATAATTAGTTTCCCATTCGATTATACCAAGTTCAATCGAAAAATTACAGAAAGGAGAAAGGACTCTTTCAATCAGTGGGCAGAAGAAACTTTCCATCTGGAATCTTCCTTTTCTGAATAAATGAAAAACTGACTCAAAAAGTTCGCTTTCCAACGATTTCTTGAGTCAGTTTCATGAATTATTTCAGTCCATGAATATATTCGGCCATGGCGTCAATGTTCTGTTCTTCGACTAAACCTGGTGGCATTGCACCTCGTCCATTCGTGATCACTTCTTTGACCTCGTCCACCGATAGACGATCGCCAACACCTTTTAGGGCAGGCCCGACGCCGCCTTGATAGGCGTCACCATGACATGAGATACAGTTTTGCTTATAGATGTCCTCAGGTGATGCTGAGGCACTTTCTGTTTCTTCTGTCTTTTCGCCGCCCTCTTTTTCCTTAGCAAGATCTTTGGCATCACCCAAACCTTTAAACGAAAGTAAAAACATAAGTCCAATACCAAAAACCATGATAATAATAAAAGGCATTACTGGATTGCGATTCATAGTATTTCCTCCCCTATGTAGAACCTAAACTTACCATATTTAATATTATATACAAACAGCTATATATTATTTTACTTGAAAAGAGTTTCAAGTAAAAGCCCAAAAATAGAAGATATTATATAATTTCTTAAAATTGTCAAAAACTTATGTATATTTCCAAACAGTTTTACTTTTTCTTACATATATTTCATAATACCCTAAAATCACTAATTAAAACCGCTAGAATGTCCTAAAAAAAAAGTAAAGAGTGACCATTGCTCCCAGGCCTCCCCCTATGGAAAAATGGAGCAGCTTCAGTTTTTTGCCCATTAAAATCCAAAGTCCGCAATTAATGAACAGGAAAATATAAAGGATACTCACTTGACCAGGTGCCATGAATTCGGCAAAACTGACTGTTAATAAAAGCAAAGATAGCGCCATTCCCATCAAGGCCATTTGAAAAATGATTTTCCTGCCGGCAAAGTGGCGGGCCGCCAGCCCAAAGACAAGAATTGAAATTGTTGTGATAAGCATTTGCATTCTTATGGGTATTTCAGTAAAATAATTCAAAAATACAATAAATGAAAAAAGGGCCCCAATCAACAACCCGGAAAAGATGTCGTTTTTTACGCTCCCGGATTTAGCCGAATTGGGTGGCGGCAGTTCGCCTTGACAGTATAATGCAAGCAGATAATTACAATATTGCTCCGGAAGCATACGACTTTCCTTCCAGGAGTTTATTTCTTGAATGATGATTTTCTTTCTCATCTCATCCATGAATCTCACATCCTCATGATGATCATTTCTTTTTATGACTTAGCTTTCAAATTTTTTTACAGTGTATTGGTAATTATTGTTTTTATAGGATATTTTTACATCGGAACTAAAAAAAGAGCCGCTCCCGAACGCTGGGCATTCAAAGAGGGCTCTGTGAAGGGCATATATTCTATTCCAGGAAATCTTTCAAGCGTTTGCTGCGGCTTGGATGTCTCAGTTTACGAAGCGCCTTCGCTTCGATTTGACGGATACGCTCGCGGGTGACCCCAAATACTTTCCCTACCTCTTCAAGAGTGCGGGTGCGGCCATCATCAAGTCCAAAGCGGAGTCTCAAGACGTTCTCTTCACGGTCAGTAAGAGTATCCAATACATCTTCAAGCTGTTCTTTCAATAGTTCATATGCTGCATGCTCCGATGGAGAAGTTGCATCCTGATCTTCAATGAAATCACCTAAATGTGAATCGTCTTCTTCTCCTATTGGCGTTTCCAATGAAACCGGTTCCTGAGCTATTTTCAAGATTTCACGAACTTTTTCAGGTGTTAAGTCCATATCCTCCGCAATTTCTTCCGGAGAAGGTTCACGTCCTAAATCCTGAAGAAGCTGTCTTTGGACACGGATCAATTTATTGATGGTTTCCACCATATGCACCGGTATCCGGATCGTCCTTGCTTGGTCGGCAATCGCACGGGTTATCGCTTGGCGAATCCACCATGTTGCATACGTACTGAATTTGAATCCCTTGCGGTAATCAAATTTCTCGACTGCTTTGATAAGTCCCATATTACCTTCCTGAATCAAATCCAGGAAAAGCATTCCGCGTCCGACATAGCGCTTGGCGATACTGACAACAAGACGAAGGTTAGCTTCTGCCAAACGGCGTTTCGCTTCTTCATCCCCATCTTCGATTCTCGTCGCCAGAGAGATTTCCTCTTCTGCCGATAAAAGGTCTACCCGACCAATTTCCTTTAAGTACATGCGTACTGGGTCATTGATTTTAACGCCAGGAGGAACACTTAAATCATTTAAGTCAAACTCTTCTTCTTTTGCAAGCTTCTTCTCATCCGGATCATCTTCATCCTCGTCCTCCTCACCATCAGTGAGTATTTCGACGCCGTTTTCTGCTAACACCTCATAGAACTCATCCATTTGATCGGAATCCAATTCAAAACCGCCAATCATTTCAGCGATTTTTTCTAAAGTCAAAGAGCCTCGTTTTTTACCTAGCTCTAGTAATTTTTCTTTCACCTGTTCAAGGCTAAATTCATTATCAACTTGTTTGGAACGTGCTGGTTTTTCAGCCATTAGTTCCCCTCCTTCCAGGACTTACACCTAAACGACTACAACATTTTACGCAATTTAATGATTTCCATGGCAATTTTTGCAGCAGTGACATAATCACTTCGCCTAACTGCATCTTTTTCTTCAACTTGTTTTTCTTTTATCTTTAACAATTTTTCATATTTCAACACTTGATTTATGCAATCGGTCAGTTCTTTATCGGTAACTTCCTCATTCACTGACATCATTTCTATTTCCGAAACGATCCTTCTCAAGTTTGGATCCGGTAAATAAGTAAGGAAAAAGCTTGTATCCGGTTCGTGTCCATCTTCATAGAACGCATATAAATAGGTGATGATTGCCTGATGTTCATCTACATGAAAAACCGTTTGTCCAAGCAATTGCTGAATTTTGAAGGTCATATCCCTGCTTTTTAGCATATGGGCGATCAACTTCATTTCAGCATTATGGTGAGCAGGCTTTAACTTATGCTCATATTGCAGGGACATTTGCTTTTGGGCTGCTGGCTGCGGCAGTGTCCCCTTCTTGCGTTCCGTAAAGAACACCTGACGCTGCTGCTGTTCCAGCGCATCCAATGATAGGGAAAATTCAGAGGATAGCTGCCGAAGATAATGATCCCTCTCCACTGCATTGGGCAATCGTGAAATTTCTTTAAGGACTTCTTCGATATATTGAATTCGATCTCCTTCATTATTTACATTTTTCCCTCGACGCAAATAATGCATTTTGAATGCCATGTAGGTTAAACTGGCCCCTATTACTTCAGAAACAAAGCTTTTTTCACCGAATTCCTTTATGTAGTCATCGGGGTCCAAGTTATCAGGCATGAGAGCGACTTTCACGGAAAACTCATGGTCCTGTAGCATATTAACTGCACGATTGGCAGCGTTTAATCCCGCTGAGTCCGAATCGTAGCATATAAGTATCTGGTCAGTATTTCTTTTTAAAAGCTGGATATGCTGGTCCGTCAGGGCAGTACCCATTGTAGCGACCGCATTCTCCACACCTGCGCCAACAGCTGAAATGCAATCGGCAAAGCCTTCAAAAATGACTGCTTGTTCTTTCTTTCGTATGTGTGGTCTTGCATGATGGAAATTATATAAAGTTTTACTTTTATTAAAGATTGGCGTTTCAGGACTATTCAAATATTTGGGCTCATCGTCCCCCATCGCTCTTCCTGAAAATGCAATCGTATTTCCTTGATGATCCATAATTGGAAACATGACTCTATTTCTGAAACGGTCAAAATATGACTCGTCTTTTTCCCTGTAAATAATAAGCCCTGCCTGCTCCATGTATTCCGCTGGAAAACCGCGTTTTAAAAGAAACTTGGACACGAAATCCCATGAATCCAAAGAGTAGCCAATTTGGAACTTTTCTATCGTCTCTTCAGTAAACCCGCGTTTAAGTAAATATTCGAGAGCATCCTGCCCCTCTTTCGTATTAACGAGGAGATGATGATAAAACTTCCTCAGCAGGTCATGTGCCTCGACCATTTGCTGCGAGCCTGCCGGCATGTTAGAACGCTTGGAATCCTTATTGATTTCAACATCCAAAGGAACATTTCCTTTTTCGGCTAAAACTTTTGCAGATTCCACAAAGCTGTAGCCTTCTATATCCATTAAGAAGGTAAAGATATTTCCCCCTGCCCCGCAACCAAAACAGTGAAAGATTTGTTTTTCCGTTGAAACGGAAAACGAGGGCGAGTTTTCACCATGAAAAGGACATAGGCCAAAGTAATTGCGCCCCTGCTTCTTTAACTGGACATACTCCCCAATTAAATCAACAATGTCAACAGCTTCGCGAATTTGATTAATTTTCTCATCTTCTATACGGCCATTTATCATTTTTCCACCTTGCAATATTGGTGATAGTTTTTAATTCGATACTGTTTTCTAATTCCCTGCAAAGTTCGACAATGTTTTCAAAAGTTTATTTGTGAAACATGCACGATCTTCCTTCGTGAATGCTTTCGGCCCTTTTGTATGCTTACCCTGCCTGCGGAGTTTCGCCGACTGATAGCGCATATCCAAGAGCATGAAAATATTCTCGTCAGTGTATTCTTTTCCCCTTGGCGAAAGGACATAAACGTTTTTAGGAAGCAGGGTCCCAGCTAAACCAATATCTGCAGTAACGACAATATCACCCTTTTTTACTGAGTTTACTATATAAAGATCTGCCGCTTCTTTGTCTGCATCGACATATACCCATTTACCTTCAGGGTTATTCATCATATTTTTGTATGATGCAACAAAACAGACTTCAACATCGTGCAAACTTGCACAATGAAGGATTTCGTCTTTCACCGGGCATGCATCGGCATCGACGTGTATCGTGGGTTTATTATTCATACCTTCTAATTCTACATCTTTCTGCATAATCCTTTTTCTCCCCTAAACTTTATGAAGATATGGTGAATTTTCAGCATTGATCCAGAGGGTTTCCTCTAAAAGAGCACACATAATTCTTCAAGGAATACCTGTTCATTTAAGTGAAAGCGGATCTTTTGCCTTGAAAAAGACCAGCCCCTCCTGAATTATACGGAACATGTCGAATTATTTTTATGATAAAAACCTTGACATCTCATTAACCTTTAGTTTATTCCTTATTAATTAAGTCTAAACCTTAAGATTACTTTTTTCTCACAATTTTTTATTATAGTCTATTTGATTAGAAGATGCCAACATTTAAATTCCGAATTTGTTTTCATGCAAATCAAAGGATTTACAGTTGGAAACAAGGAGAAATTTTATGTAATTATTTTGAACTTATTCTTTTTATTCCCTATTGAACCTTGGCATTAAAATGTGAGCTGACACATAAAGTGCCTAGCTCACATTTTGATTTGCCTTAATTATAAGGATTAACGGTTTTTGTTTTGAAGGATATTGATTATCAAATTGGCTGTTTCTTCAACAGCTTTATTGGTTACATCAATAATAGGACAGTTCAACCTTGATATGATTGTATCAAAGTATGTCAATTCTTCTTTTATACGCTCCACATTTGCATAAATCGCATGATCATTAAGCCCAAGCGACTTTAATCGTTCTTTACGAATATGGTTCAGTTTTTCCGGACTGATCTTTAATCCAATGCATTTTTCAGGAGGTACCAGGAACAGCTCTTCTGGAGGTTCCACTTCAGGCACTAAAGGTACGTTAGCCACCTTATAGCGTTTGTGGGCTAAATACTGTGATAACGGCGTTTTTGAAGTGCGTGAAACACCGACAAGGACGATATCAGCACGTAATATGCCCCGAGGGTCACGTCCATCATCATATTTTACAGCAAATTCAATGGCTTCCACACGCTTGAAATAGTCATCATCCAGCTTTCTTACAAGACCAGGTTCATTAAGCGGCCCTTTTGGCGCCCTTTCCTCAAGGATGTCCATGAGCGGCCCTAAAATGTCATAAGCAGACAGGTTTTCTTTCTCGACCTGTGCTTTCATATACGCTCTAATAGCTGGCTTCACAAGAGTATAAGCAATGATTGCCCCATCCAACTTAGCCAGTGATATCACTTCATCCACGTTTTGTTCATCTTCAATATACGGAATTCTCTTTATGGAAAATGCAGATCCCGAGAACTGGCTTGCAGCGGCTTTTGTAACCAATTCCGCTGTTTCCCCTACCGAATCCGATACAACATATATAATAGAACCGTTCATATTCTCCGTCATTCCTTTTGCAAGCCCCCTAATAGCCTTCATCAGCCAAAGCTACGAATGCTTTCGTAATATTGGTTTTTGTAATTCTTCCAATTACTTCATAGCCTTTTTCTGTGTCTTTGACGACCGGTAATGAGTCGATTTGTTTATCAATCAATTTCTTGGCCACATCAATCAAAAGGTCTTCTTTTGAACACATTGTAATATTGGGCATCCTAGTCATGATGATATTGACTGGAATGGAGTTAAGCTCTTGTTTCCCAATACTCGCACGCAACAAGTCTTTCCTTGATAAGACACCAACAAGCAATGCATGCTTATCGACCACGAACATTGTTCCGACATCTTCCAAAAACATCATGACGATTGCATCATATACGGAAATGCCCTCGTCAACAACGACGGGTATCGATTGGTAGTCTCGTACATAAAGATGGTTAAGGCTATCGGTCAAAAGCTGTGTACCTGACCTGCCTGTATAAAAATACCCCACTCGCGGCCTGGCATCAAGAAAACCCGCCATCGTTAAAATGGCTAGATCTGGACGAAGTGTCGCCCTGGTAAGGTTCAATCTATCCGCAATATGTTCTCCAGTAATCGGTCCGTTTTCTTTTACAATTTGTAAAATTTGCTCCTGACGCTTATTCAATTGGATTATAATCACCACCCCACTGCTTTCGCAGAGTAAAGTAACAAAAGTTATTCATTTAATAATTATATACTAAATTATTTAATAAGGGCATTTTTGTCCTATTTATTGACCATTATCTTTTTAAGAAATCGGAAACCCTATTTAAAGTGTTTCCGATTTCCATACATCCCTTCGATCATGTAAGGATGATTTTATTCATGGCAGCAAAACCTGCAACCAAATCACTGATTTCCTTCATTAAGGATAAACGGTTATTACGGATTGCTTCATCATCTGCCATGACCATTGTATTCTCGAAATACGACTCTATTTCCGATTGAAGCGAAACAAGCTGTTCAAACCGCTCATTCTCATCTCTAGATTCCATATAACGGATTGCCACTTTTTTATATTTTACATATAACGCATTTTCTTGATCATTTTCAAAGGCAGAAGGATCAACTGTCACCTTATTGTCACATTTAACGGCAATGTTCATGACCCGACTTAATGCTTCCAGGCTTTCTTTAAACCCTGCTTCGTCCTTTTTAGCATCCAAGACATGTGCACGTTCCACGATAGAGTGGATATAACCGATCTCATTGAACAGAACTGCATCAATCAAATCGTAACGGATTTGCTGTTCTTGAAGCAGGTGTTTGACACGCGCTTTAAAGAACGTGAACATATCCGCTTTAACTTCTTCAAGATCACGATTTAAGATGCCTTTTGATTCCAGTCCTTTAAGGCCTAAAACAATAAGCTCATCTAGTGAAATATTCCATTTCTTCTCCGCTAGGATTTGGACGACACCGCTCGCCTGCCTTCTTAATGCGTAAGGATCCTGGGAACCGGTCGGAATGACGCCAATAGCGAAGAATGAAGACAAAGTATCAATTTTTTCAGCTAAACTCACAACCGCACCAATGACTGAAGGCGGTACATTGTCATCCGCATGTCTTGGCATATAATGTTCATTGATAGCCGCGGCCACTTCTTTGGCTTCACCTTTTAAGAGCGCATATTTTTCACCCATATACCCTTGCAATTCAGGGAATTCATAAACCATTTGACTCACCAAATCGAACTTGGCAATTGCCGCTGTCCGAAGCGCCATTTCTTTTTCCGCCTTTAAATTCAAAGCATCCGCAAGGTCACCCGTCAGAGCAGTTACCCGTGCAGTTTTCTCGGCTAATGTACCGATCTCTTCATGATAAACGATGCTGTCAAGCTTTTTCAAAGCATCCGAAATCTCTTTTTTCTGATCCTCTTTATAGAAGAATGCTGCATCAGATAGGCGGGCACGCAATACTTTTTCATTACCTTTAGAAACCTTATCCAAATGGCGGTCATCGCCGTTACGCACGGTTACAAAGTGAGCAAGCAGTTTCCCGTCCTGATCTTTAACAGGGAAATAACGTTGATGTTCCTTCATCGATGTGATAAGCACCTCAGCTGGAAGCTCAAGGAATTCTTCTTCAAAATTTCCAAATAACACCGTTGGATACTCTACCAAATTATTGACTTCTTCAAGCAGATCTTCATCGACTGGGATGATCCAGCCTTTCTCCTGCTCAAGCTCTTTAATCTGATCCAATATAACTTGCCGGCGTTTATCTGGATTCGCCATAACAAATTGTTCTTTTAGCGTATCTTCGTACAGTTCCGGCAGTTCGATGCTAGCGCTATCGCCCAAGAAACGGTGTCCTTTTGTTTCACGGCCCGTTTCCACATCAGCAATGCTGAATGGCACAATGTCATTGCCGAATAAGGCAATCAGCCATTTAATCGGACGGACGAAGCGGAGCTCCTGATTGGCCCAACGCATATTTTTCGGAAACGTCATGCCGCTGATGATTTCAGCAAGCTCAGATAAAAGCTGAACGGTCTGCTGTCCTTTTATGAATTTATTCACATGGACATATTCCACACCCTTGAGTTCTTTAAAATAAATGTCCTCTGAAGTCATTCCTTGACCCCTGACGAATCCCAATGCCGCTTTAGACCAGTTGCCTTCACTGTCCAAAGCGATTTTCTTAGCCGGACCTTTTGCTTCTTCTTCGATATCCTTTTGGGACTCTTCCACGTCTTTCACCAGTACGGCCAAACGTCTTGGTGTGGAAAAAGCTTCAACCGTTCCGAATTCAATCGCTTTTTCCTTTAGCCATTGCTGCACCTTATCTGACAACTGTTTCATTGATGCTGTCACAAAACGGGCAGGCAGCTCTTCCAATCCAATCTCCAATAACAAATCACGCTTGCTCATTTGTATTCTCCCCTTTCACTTTCAGAATCGGGAAGCCTAATTTTTCCCGCTCTTCATAGAAGGTCTTGGCAACCTTGCGCGCTAGGTTACGGCACCGGGCAATATAACCCGTTCTTTCCGTCACCGAGATGGCACCTTTGGCATCCAAAAGGTTAAATGTATGTGAACATTTCAAAACATAATCATATGCGGGATGTACAAGACCTTCTTCCATTTGGCGATGCGCTTCCTTTTCATACATCGTGAAAAGCTGAAACAGCATATCAAGGTCGGAGGTTTCGAACGTATATTTCGAATGTTCGTATTCCGGCTGTCCAAATATATCCCGAACTGTGAATCCATCTGTCCATTCCAGGTCAAATACGTTTTCCTTATCTTGAATGTATGAAGCGAGACGTTCGATCCCGTATGTAATTTCCACGGAAACCGGCTTGCACTCAAGACCGCCCACTTGTTGGAAATATGTAAATTGCGTTATTTCCATTCCATCAAGCCAAACTTCCCAACCGAGACCGGCACACCCTAGTGATGGGTTTTCCCAGTTGTCCTCCACAAAGCGAATATCATGCTCAAGCGGATTTATCCCTAAAGCGCGTAAAGAATCCAAATATAACTCTTGGATATTGTCAGGCGACGGCTTCATGATCACTTGGAACTGATGGTGCTGATACAGTCGGTTAGGGTTCTCACCATAACGACCGTCAGCAGGACGGCGTGATGGCTCCACGTAAGCAACGCTCCAAGGCTCAGGTCCAATGGCTCTCAGGAACGTGTATGGGCTCATCGTTCCTGCCCCTTTCTCGACATCATAAGCATTCATCAATATGCAGCCTTGTTCAGACCAATGCTTTTGTAACGTTAAAATCATATTTTGAATATTCATCGTACACCTCCAGGTTATTTAAAACGGCTCTTTTTAAAATCAGGTCGGAACCCATCACATTTGGGCAAACAAAAAACTCTCGTCCCTATGCGAAATGCATAGGGACGAGAGTATACCCGCGGTTCCACCCTAATTGCCGTTTATAAAACGGCCTCTTTTCAAAGCAACATGCTCCGGAAACGCCCTTCCCTGTAAATCCATATCCCGGCTTCCACCGTCCCGGGTTCGCTTTTTATGGAGAATGACAGATACTCTTTTCCATCAACGCAATCTTCTTATTTTGATGTTTAGAATTTTATACAAACTAACAAGGAATGTCAATAGGTCAGATCCTAAAACATATCTTTCATCGTATCAATCTGATTCAGGAACTTTTTTGATTTCAAGTTCAGACCTGAATATTCCTCATAATAAGCATCGATGATCTTTCGCAGTTCTTTTTTCGTTTCAGGCTTGACGGAAATGTTTCCGAGCCTTGATAAATCGAAATAATAAAAGATTCGCAGCAATTTGACGGCTGCAGCTGAAATTTTATAATGATAAGGGTCTTTCCCCAGGCAGCGGTGACAGATAAAGCCCGCTTCCCGAAGCGAGAAGGAGAATTCCCCTTCCGTTTCACCACATACAGCACATTGATTCAGCACTGGGTTAATCCCATTGACGGGCAGCATCTTCATTTCAAAAATGAATTTCAATACCTCTGCGTCATATTCTTCGTTTATGTAATGCAAGGTTTGCGAAAGCAACTCATACAAATATGGATTCGGTTTCTTATCCTCGACACTTTTATCAAGCAATTCAACAATATAAGAAGCATAAGCAGTGGCAAAAAGATCCTCCCTTATGAAACGGAGTGAATCGACCATTTCGCCTTGCTGAAGACTTCCGAGTCCGGTTGATGTAGTTACAAGAAAATACCCGGAGCAAAAAAGCTGTGTGACGGCAGAAAGCCTGCTGTTAGGTTTACTGGCCCCTCTAGCCATAACGCCGATTTTTCCTAGCTCACGGGTATATATAGTAATGATTTTGTTATTTTCTCCATATGCAGTTCGCCTTATGACAATGCCCTCACATTTTTGGAGCATACCAAGACACCACCCATGCTCGCCAAGGCTAACCTATGAAACAGGAAAATCAATTTCTGCTAGCTCATCATTCAATACCAAGTGTCTTTCCTGTCTTTCGACTTCTATCTCCTTAAACAGCAAATAGGTGTCCACATTACCTGTTTCAGAGAATAATTCCCAGGTAAAATCCAACATATAAAGCCCACCTTTCATTTTTAACTAGCAATATGAATATCCGACCATATGATTAGCTTGACCGTTTTCCAAACTTTCATGACGCGTAAATTTTGTTAATTAATACTCGCTCTCATTGAAGCCATAATCACGAAGCTGGCTTGCTTTATTACGCCAATCTTTCTGCACCTTCACCCACAGTTCCAGGAAAACCTTTGAGCCCAATAAGTTTTCGATATCCACCCTGGCACGGCTACCGACTTCTTTAAGCATTTTCCCTTGCTTTCCGATGACAATGCCTTTTTGTGAATCACGTTCGACAACGATCGTCGCCATGACATTAATGGTGTCGCTGTTATCCATTTTTTTAATCGAATCGATGACAACAGCCACCGAATGCGGAATTTCTTCCCGTGTAAGGTGCAGCACCTTCTCGCGGACCAATTCGGAAATGATAAAACGTTCCGGGTGGTCGGTCACTTGGTCAGCAGGATAAAACTGGGGACCTTCAGGCAGATGTTCCTTGATTTGCTCAAGCAGTGTATCAACGTTATTTCCTTCAAGCGCAGAAATCGGAACGACTGCCGCAAAAGGGTAAAGCTGTTGGTATTTTTCAATGATCGGAAGTAAATCATCCGGATGCATCGCATCGATTTTGTTTACAACCAGGAAAACAGGCGTTTTTACGGATTGAAGTTTTTCAATGATAAACTCGTCACCGCGTCCGTATCCTTCAGTCGCATTGATCATGAAGAGAATCAAATCGACTTCCTTCAATGTATTCGTGGCCACTTTCATCATGAAATCACCAAGCTTATGCTTTGGTTTATGAATGCCGGGTGTATCGATGAAAATCATTTGTGAATCGTTTTGTGTAAGTACACCTTGGACCTTATTTCTTGTAGTTTGCGGTTTATCGCTCATAATGGCGATCTTTTGGCCGATGACCCGATTCAGAAATGTACTCTTCCCAACATTAGGTCGTCCAATAATCGAAATGAAACCTGATTTGTAATCTTTTACTTGTGTATCATTAAATAATTTATCCATTCAAATCCTCCGGTGAAAAAGCTCCTGGAAGCAATTCCTGTACTGTTAATTCTTTTATATCCCCATTTAAGTTGGTCAAAACAACCGGCATATCCTTTTCGCACAGTTCTGAAATAACCTGCCTGCATGCCCCGCATGGAGCAACGGGACCGTCGGTATCTGCCACGACTGCAAGTTTAACGAATTTTTTATCGTCATGTGCATAAGCGCTGAATAAAGCTGTCCTTTCGGCGCAATTACACATGCTGTATGCTGCATTTTCTATATTACAACCATGATAGACCTTTCCATCAGCGGTTAAAAGGGCTGCCCCAACCTTAAATTTGGAGTAAGGCACATAAGCTTTATCCCTTGCTTTTTTAGCTTCCTCAATCAATTCCTTTGTATTCAATTCACATCTTCCTTTCAAATTGAGTACCATTTCGGCAACCTACAGGCCAAACTTGGGCAAAAATATAATCAATCCAACTATTATAGAAAATATAGCATATATGAATACAGCTCCGGCTGCAATATCTTTTGCCTGCTTGGCAAGCGGATGGATTTGATCCGTTACCAGGTCCACTACCCTTTCAATCGCTGAATTAACGAGCTCCAAGGTAATCGTGCCGGCTATGGCCGCTAAAATGAAAAGCCACTCCATCCCATTCAATGAGAAGTACCAACCAAAGAATACGACGATGACCGTTAACACGAAATGAATCTTGATATTGCGTTCAGTCCGAACAGCCTCCAAAATTCCCTGACAGGCAAAAGAGAAACTTTTTAATAAAGGATACCTTTTTTTACCCTTCTCTTGAAAGTCCATATTCTTCCAAGATCTCCTTTTGTTTTGTGAACATCACTTTTTCATCTTCTTCATTCATATGGTCAAATCCTAATAAGTGAAGAAAACCATGCAGAGCTAAAAATCCAAGTTCCCGGTCAAATGAATGACCATATTCTTCAGCCTGTTCTTTCGTGCGTTCAATGGAAATGATGATATCCCCTAACATGCGGGGCATTTCGGCCCCGACAATTTCCACTTCATCTTCTCCCATTTCTTCAAGTGCAAAAGAAATGACATCTGTAGCTGAATCTTTATTACGATATTCTTTATTGATTTCCCGAATCCTATCATTGTCAACAAATGTAACAGACAGCTCGGTGTCTTTTTCAATGTTTTCTTTTCTTGCCGCAAATTGCAGAATGCTTTCAACAAGATGCTGAGCTTCCTCCGTTACTTCATTCGTTTCATCCATTAAATCGATAGCTAAAATCATTCTTTCACCTTCTGTCCTAATTTATCCGACTCCGGATATTCAATCCTGGAGTGGAAGATACCATTAAGCGATTCACATAAGGAATGCTTCACGATACTCAATTCTCTCATAGTAATGTCACATTCATCAAATTGACCATCAGAAATCCTGTCCTGAATGATGAAACTTACCAGTTCTTCAATCTTCTCCGGCGTTGGGTGCTTCATCGATCTCACTGCAGCTTCCACACTATCGGCTATGCCGATGACGGCTACTTCCTTCATTACCGCCCTCGGTCCGGGATACCGGTAGTCCGCTTCGAGTGTGGACTCATCCTGTTTTTTTGCCTTATGGTAGAAAAATTTCAATAAAGTGGTCCCATGATGCTGCTCTGCAATATCCACAATCTCTTTCGGGAATTTGTGACTGCGAAGCATCTCCCCGCCGTCTACGGCATGGGCAATGATGATATCCCTGCTCGTTTCCGGCTGCAGCCGATCATGCGGGTTCTCTTCATTCATCTGATTTTCGATGAAGAAATGCGGCCGCTTCGTTTTACCGATATCATGATAATAACTGCCGACCCTTGCCAGCAATCCATTCGACCCGATGGCTTCACAAGCCGATTCCGCCAAATTGGCGACCATCACGCTATGATGATATGTCCCGGGAGCCTCTATCAAGATCCTTCGAAGTAATGGATGATTGGGATTCGCTAGCTCGATAAGCTTAATCGATGATAAAATCCCGAAACCAGCCTCGAAAAACGGCAACAGGCCCATTGTCAAAACGGCTGCACCCACTCCAGAACCCATCGCAGCAGCAGCATAATACAAGTACTCCATTCTAGTATATTGGCTGTCCATAATGAAGATGAGCGAAAAAACAAATGCCATATTGATTAAAGCCAATAGCAGCCCTGCTACCAGCACCTTTGATTTGAAATTTGGCCTGGATAAAATGATGATTGCCGTCAATCCCCCGAAAATGATATAAAGCCCCATCGAGAAATCCAGATTTCCAGGTGTATCACCATTGAATATAATCGTACCATACGAACCTAACAATATGATCATCGCTACCGCTAACCTATCATTCAATAATATCTTGATGAGCATCGCCGCCATGGCACCCGGGAAAATGTATTCCAAGTTCGAGTTTTTCAGGTCTGCGAGAATGCTGACTGTTTTCATGGTAGCCATTGAAAGGATGAAGACAAGACTGAAGATCAATAACTGATTGTACTTGTTATCCTTTTTGGAAATGGAATAGTAGAAAAAGTAATAAAAAGCGGCAAAAGTCAGGACTATGAATAACAGCAGGCCGATATACGGGTAAATGGTAGACTCCGTATTTAAGAAGCCCGCCAATTCAAGCTGCCTATAAACATCCCTGTCCACTAATTGATTTTCTTCAACGATGATCTGACCTTGAAGGATCCTGATCGGCTCTACGCTTTCAACCGCTTTCCTACGCTGTTCCTCGGTTTTGTCCTTATCGAAAAATACATTCTGAATGATTGCCGTACGCGCAAGGGAAGTGGAGGCTTTTTTCATATCGCCGCTGATGCTCATATAGCCCAATTCCTCTACAACCTTTTTCTTGGCATTTTCGACGTCACTTGCTGCGATTCGGGAGCTCATCACATTATTCACGGCTGTAATGGTTGAATCCTTCGCTATTTTCAACTCATCTTCATCAGCCTGCACTAATGCAAGGAAAACGGATTCCTCGATATTTTTATTCACTTCATCGGTCAATTTTTCTTTTAATATGGAAACTTTTTGAGCATCCGTCTTTATTGTCTCTTTTTTATCCCCTTTTTCCTCATCTTCTTTATGATCTTCATCGGGTTGCGTTTCTTTATTCACCTCTATCGCTGAATCGAAAATGGATGAAATCAGATCGACTTTATTTTTTGCATATTCTTTTTTTAGAGAATAAACATCCGCCACCTGTTTTGAAATCTCTTCTTTTTCCTGTTCCGTCTTATAGGTATCTTCCACAGTCTTGGTTGAACGGATCGTTTGTTCAGCAGGCTTAAACAGCTCTACCTGGACCCTTTCCGGCTTAACATTGGAGAACATTAACACATAAGCAAACAAACCAAGAATGATGAACAATAGCACTTGAAAAAAGCGATGGACCAACAGCCCTTTTATTTGAGTGAAAAATTTCTGGATACGATTCAAGGAAGGTCCTCCTAATAAAAATGATGTTTATTATTCTAGATATGTAAAATCATAACAGTTTTTATGTGAATTTTCACCTTCGTATTGATAAATGTAAAGCTTCCTTCATTCCATATCCACTTTTTTACCATAAAGTTTGTAATTTAGACACATCAAGAAAAATCCGCCGATTGAAATGGCGGATTTCTTCTTATGACTTCGCCTGCTCGTAAGCAGTAATGATTTTGGCGACAAGCGGATGTCTTACAACATCACTTTGTTCAAAATAAACAAAGGAAAGGCCTTTAACATTCTTCAAGATCTCTTCTACCCTGACAAGACCTGACTTCATGCCTTTTGGAAGGTCAATTTGGGTCCGATCTCCCGTAATGACCATTTTCGATCCGAAACCAAGCCTGGTCAAGAACATCTTCATTTGGGCTTCCGTCGTATTCTGGGCTTCATCCAATATGACAAAGGCATCTTCAAGCGTACGGCCCCTCATATAAGCCAGAGGAGCTATTTCGATCGTTCCGCGCTCTATCATCCTCTGCGTCTGTTCCATCCCTAGAAGGTCATGGAGAGCGTCATACAGCGGACGTAGATAAGGATCTACCTTTTCCTTCAGATCACCAGGCAGAAAACCAAGGCTTTCCCCTGCTTCGACGGCAGGCCGTGTCAGGATGATCCGTTTAACATGTCCATTTTTCAATGCATTGATGGCCATCACTACAGCTAGATAGGTCTTCCCGGTTCCGGCAGGCCCAATTCCAAATACAAGGTCTTGTTTCTTTATTGCCTGGATATAGTATCTCTGCCCGATTGTTTTGACTTTAATGGATTTCCCCTTAGCCGTTTTTGCGATTTCCTCATCATATAATTCGCCGAAATACTCCAATGTGCCTTTTCTTGCCAATTCAATTGCATAAAGCACATCTCTGGAACTGATTGCAATTCCTTTTCTGACCACTGTCAATAACGCCTTGAGGATTTCCTCCCCCATCGTTACCCGCTCGATATCCCCGGCAACACTCACCGCTTCACCTCGGGTTATGACGGAAATGCCCAGCTCCTCTTCGAGCACTTTTACATTTGAATCTCCATTGCCCAATAAAGCGATCGCTTCATTAGGTGATTCTATTTCTAGCTTAATTACTTTCACATCATCTGCCATTCGTTAGTCTCCTTGAATGATTGGCTGTCCAATCGCTATATCTTCAATAACTTGGTAATGTATAGATAATTTTACTTTACCATTCTCCATGCTTTCGTGCAAAATTTTTTCTTCGACGATTTCATCTTCCTCTTCCAAATGCTTTTTCAATTCAGCTTTAGCCATTTTCCTGCCTTCCTCCACGGCTTCTTTCTCCGTATAACTTCGTACAATATCTTCCTTGCTCCTAAAGGTCACTTGTTTATAGGAAATGGGCAGTTCCCATTGAAGAAAGTGAAACGGCCTCATTGTCGTTTCTTTTTCCTGTTTTTCATATCCCGGATCCTTGAAACCCCATACCGGAAGGGAAAAGCCCCCCATTTTTAAAAAGTGCCTGCTCGCTTCATCTCCGTTAAAAACAGAAAACTTGGTTTTTAACGGTACTTCCACTTTCGCTTTATACCACGTTTTCCCTTTTATTACTCCTTGTGCGGATACAATTTCCTGTTTATCCTCTTTTCCAATCCATCCTGAAACAAGAAGCTGTCCCTTTCCTACATAATCATTCACATTAACAATAGATTGTCCTTTTTCAACGAACATATCAGTGATGATCGCTTTTTTAGAAGCTACCAAATTCTGCGGAGATGTTTTCTCGACCTCTTTAGGCTGCCGTTTTTCTACAACCCGAAAATGGTATGTCGTTCCCTTCAGCTCTACCCCTACCCATGTCAATGCACCGATCCGGTCCGACAGCTTACGCTGAATCGTATCCACATCATCAACAAAGAATTGCACTTTACCGATCTTCACGCCCATCTTGTCCAATTCTTTCCGGATGGCATGCTCGGTTGCCGGTTTGGCATCTTGAACCTCGATGCCCCATACCATATTGGAAAGTACGAATATGCATAGCAGAAAAGCGATCATCCCCGCTAAAAACCCGCTGTTTTTCATGACTCTCTTCAATAGGAAAGGGAAACCCTTTCCCTGCATGAACTTTACTTTACAATCGCTCTTACGCATGACCTGACGGAGTTTTGGGATATCCCTGATATCCATATGGAAAATCAGGGATTCACTTCCGACACGCTTCACTTCCCAGATATGAAGCCCCCTTCTCGTCAGCATATTGATCAGCCGTTCTGCACCTTTGCCATAAGCCTTCACCTTTACATAGCCTGTATAATAGTTTGTCCATTGGTTTTTCATGGAGACCTCCCGGGATCATTCATTGATAAAATAAACCTTATCAATTTTGCCTTCGAGCATGATTTCTTCCGGCAAAATCGTCTTTATGACAAAGGCATTTCCCTTTATCAGCAACTGCCCATTTTTCAGCATCAATCGCACTTCGCTGTCTGTAAAAGCCAATAAGCCACGATGGTTTTCAATATAAATATGTAATTGTCCGATCATTGTAATTCGCGGCAGGTCCATCATGACATCTTGCGGAAGGTCCATTGTTTTGGTCATAAGCTGTTTCACTTTTTTTCCCCAATTGCGTGCCATAAAAAAGAACCCCCTTTCATCTCAATGTATGAAATGAAAGAGGGTTCTAGCACAAAATTATAAGGGAATAAAAGTCTATTTTTTCAGGCTTTAAAAAAGCCAAGGCTCCGAATCACCTTCTGGACCTATGAAGACTTCTCTTCGCCCTTGGCGGTCCCAGCACTTCTGACATGATGATGCCATCAATCAGCTGTTTTTTGCCAAAAGACGGTCCTTTGCGATAGACCGGACTGTTTTTATCAGAAATCGTTGATGTAAGTTGATCTGCTTTCGCTTTTTGATATAAACGCTCTTGATCGTACTTCTGCTGAAGCCGTCTAAGCTCGGTAATCCTTTTGTTCGCTTCGTTCTTCGTCTCATCGATCACTTCAACAGCCTGTGCTGCCTGCTGTTCGACTTTCCTTACGGGAGGAGGTGCATGCTTTTGCTGCTGATTCGCTTGCGGCATTTCACCTTGAAGCTCCCGCATGACCTCCTGCCATTTCTTTTTCGGAGGCGTGCCAGGATCTTGAGTCTGCTTTTTCTTTCCTAACATGGACGTTAAAACACCGATCAAGACAATGATAAGGAATGGGTTCTCGAGAAAGAAATCAATAAAACCTCCCATTTAAAGACCTTCCTTCCCTGACCTAATTATTATTATGGTTATTGTTGTTATCTTTTGGATTTTCGGATATTTTACTGATGGAATCGCGCATATCCGTATCAGCCGTGATATTTTGGATATTCATATAATCCATCACTCCAAGGTTTCCGCTTTTCAGTGCATCAGCCATGGCCAACGGAACTTCGGCTTCGGATTGAACAACCTTCGCTCTCATTTCCTGAACACGGGCAACCATTTCCTGTTCAAGCGCAACAGCCATCGCACGGCGTTCCTCGGCCTTTGCCTGGGCTATCTTTTTATCGGCTTCGGCTTGGTCAGTCTGTAATATGGCCCCGATATTTTTACCGATATCCACTTCAGCGATATCAATGGAAAGTATTTCGAATGCCGTTCCTGAATCCAACCCTTTTGATAAAACCGTTCGTGAAATCAAATCGGGGTGTTCCAGTACATCCGTATGCATTTTCGAAGCACCGATTGTCGATACGATCCCTTCGCCTACACGGGCAATGATCGTCTCTTCACCGGCACCACCGACCAAGCGTTCAATATTGGCTCGCACCGTAATCCTTGCCTTCGCTTTCACTTCAATACCATTCATCGCCACACCAGAGATGAACGGGGTTTCAATCACTTTCGGGTTAACACTCATTTGAACGGCTTCCAATACATCACGGCCGGCAAGGTCAATAGCTGCACCCCGTTCGAAAGGTAACGTGATATTGGCTCGTTCTGCAGCAATTAATGCATTCACCACTCGATCGACATTACCGCCTGCAAGGTAATGGCTCTCCAATTGATTCGTTGAAACATTGATTCCAGCCTTATGGGCCTTGATAAGAGGATTGACGACCCTGCTTGGTATAACACGGCGAAGCCTCATTCCAACTAATGTAAATATGCTGATTTTGACTCCTGCCGCTAATGCGGAAATCCATAGCATTACTGGTACGAATGTGAAAAATACTGCCAATACGATGATAGCAGCAATCACTGCCAGTACAATAAATATCGTTCCTGAAGTTATCACTTAATGATTCATCCTTCCTGTATCTTTTAATTTTAATTTGAATCCGGTATTTCCCGGACGACTACCCTTGATCCTTCTACTTTCACGATAACGATTGATGAACCTTTGGAAATAAAGCTTCCTTCGGTCACGACATCCACTCTTTCTTCTTTGACCAAAGCAGTTCCTGAAGGCCTCAAATCTGTAAGGGCCTTCCCTTCAACACCTAATAAATCCAAACGATTCGGATTGCTGACATACCCTTGTTCCGTTTTTGTTGCATCGGTTAATATCATTTTCCTGAAAAATTTCATCTGTTTTCCAAACACCTTTACAAGTAGGATGAATACCAAAATGGATACGGTGACCGCAATTAGCAAGGATATCGTCATATGGACCGGATCTCCTGTCGCGAGGAATAGACTCCCCACTATCGCTGTAAATCCGAGCAGCCCGATAATCCCCCCTGGGATAAAAAATTCAATGAGTACGAGAATGACCCCAATGATGAACATCGCTAACGATTCGTATCCGGTGATACCGGCGACAAGATGACCATAGAAGAATAAAACAAGACTGGTGATTCCAATGACCCCCGGAATTCCAAAACCGGGTGAAAACAATTCCATCACAATCCCGATTCCCGCTATCGTTAATAAAATGGGTACGACGATCGGGTTGGTCAAAAAGCGGGCAAGTTTCTCAGGAAAGCTTTCTTCGATTGACCGAATATCAGCATCCTCAACTCCAAGTATACTATACAGCTCCGCTTTCCCAGAGACGGTGCCTTCACTATATCCAGCCTTTTTTGCCTGTTCGGCTGTAAATGTCAGCAACTTTCCTTTTTCCGCTCCATATTCGGGTAGATCGATGTCAACATCCGCCATCGCCTGGGCGTAAATGGGATCACGTCCATTTTGTTCTGCAGCAGTCTTCATGGCTGCTAACCAATAAGATTGCGCTTTCTTACCTGCAGCGTTCCCTGTAGAATCAATTACAGCGGCAGATCCCATGGTGGCACTCGGAACCATATAGATCTCATCTGCACTTAGAGAAATGTATGCCCCTGCAGATAAGGCCCTGTTATTGACGTAGGCAACTGTCTTGATTGGTGAATCGGACAGTAACTTTGCAATTTCCCCTGCTGCATCCACAGCACCTCCAGGAGTATTCACCTCGAAAACGACAAGGTCTGCATCAGCTGCTTCAGCAGTGGTAAGCGCGCGTTCCAAAAATGCCGAGAGTCCCTTTTCCACCGTTTCTTCTATTGGTACATGGTAAACGATCTTCTCGTTTGCAGATACCGTCGATCCCCCAAAAGAAGACATGGTGAACAGCAATCCAAATAAGAGTACAGATAAATAACGCCAAATTTTCAACGGAACGCCCCCTTTCCCGCATTAAACGCGGTAAGTGCCTCCAATATTCAGGAGGAAAACCTACCAGTAAATTCAGCACTCAACTAAATTCGAATAAGGAGCAAATGAAGCAACCCTTTACTCTGTTCTTTAGTTATTACGTATGTATATGAAAAAGGTTTCAAAAAAAGCAAATAAAATTAAAAATGCCCCTATTATCTTGGGCATCGTTTCAATAATATACGCATAAAATTCATGAAATACACAAAAACCACAGGCAAATTGCCTGCGGTTAGGTTTCGAGTTTTAAGTTTAGAGTTTAAGATAGATGTTGTTGTACTAATTTGTTTACTAGAGAACCATCCGCTTTACCTTTAACTTTAGGCATTAAAGCTCCCATAACTCGCCCCATATCTGCTTTGGATGTTGCATTGACTTCTTCAATCGTTTGTTTAACGATATTAGAAATGTCTTCTTCTGAAAGTTGCTCAGGCATATATGCCTCTACGTATACTAGTTCGGTGCGGACTTTATCCACGAGATCTGAACGACCTGCGTTTTCAAACTCCTGGAGGGAGTCTTTGCGTTGTTTTAATTCGCGAGAGAGCACTGTCAATTCTTCATCATCTGTTAAATCTTGCCTCTGCTTCAATGCTTCGTTTTGAATGGAAGCCTTCAGCATCCGAATAACAGATAGTTTGTCCTTTTCCTTGTTCTTCATCGCTTGTTTCATATCATTATTTAAACGCTCGAGAAGACTCATCTTTCCACCCTCTCTTAGAATTTACGTTTTCTTGCAGCTTCAGACTTTTTCTTACGTTTTACGCTTGGTTTTTCATAAAATTCACGCTTCCTAGCTTCCTGAAGCGATCCTGCTTTAGATACAGTACGTTTGAAACGACGAAGAGCATCTTCAAGCGATTCGTTTTTACGAACGACGGTTTTAGACATCTCTTTCCCTCCCTCCGAAAACAACACACTAACTCAAGTTGTCAACATGTTATACATGTACTAAACAATTATAATATATCATCTTTAGCAGGTCAACCAATAAAATCAAACTTATTTTGAATATCATCATGTTATTATCATAATTTTTCACTAAACAATCATTCAACTTGCATGAAAATCCAATTTATAGCATGTCTCCCGTTAATGGGCCATAAGCTTACTAAGAGGTGACAGTCATGCATGAGCTATTTTTATTCTTATTATTCATCGCGATATTTTTGGCGGGTATGTCAGTTTTACGCATCGGACTGTTCAATATGTCCGGTGCTGCATTAAAAAATTTTCTCTCGAAGGTAACGGATAAGCCATGGAAAGGCTTCATGGCCGGAACCATCTTTACGGGGATCCTGCAGAGCAGCTCGGCGGTCATGGTCATGACGGTCGGCCTCGTTTCCGCAGGAAGCTTAACGTTCCCGCAAACAATCGGGATTATTCTTGGAACGAATATCGGATCCACCTTTACAGCAGAGTTCATGACCTTTTCCTTGGATCGATGGATCATTCCCGGTGTCGTAAGCGGCGCTTTTCTTTGCTTCATGCCAAATGCATTACCGAGAAGCATAGGGATGTCCCTGATTGGAATCTCGGCCATCTTCGCGGCGATGAGCGGTTTTAAAATGCTTTCGACACCGATTGCAGCCTATTCTTCGATACAAACGCTCATCCATTACATAGAGGGCCATATGAGTTACGCCCTATTAGCCGGGATATTATTGACCGCACTCATTCACTCCAGTTCGGCAACCATCGGGATAGCCATGAGCTTTTTGATGAACGGGGAGTTATCCGTCTCCTCCGCAATCATTATCATGCTCGGATCGAATATTGGCACTTGCATCACCGGATACATGGCCAGCATCGGTTCTGGCAGACAAGCTGCCTTCACAGCTTATGCACATATTTGGCTAAACGTCATCGGGGTTGCCGCATTCCTGCCTTTTGTGGACATTCTGGAAAGCGCCGCTGCCTTTTTCACCGAAAATAAGGGGACACAGCTCGCCCATGCCAGTGTGATTTTCAATATCTTGACTTCTTTGGCCGTCTTGCCATGCTCACGGCAATTCTCCAACCTCATTCTTTTGGTGCATCGGCAACACTTAAAGAAATAAGGAGCTGTCCAAAACTCATTAGAGACTTTCTTATGGGCAGCTTCAGGGGAAGATGGACATAATATGTAGCTGTAATAGATATAAAAGGATAAATGATTACCGGGAGGTTTTTAGCTAATCTTTTTATAATTAACTTTATGGTTTATTAAGCTCAAACCACTCAATATAACAGCAGCTAATATCTAAATCCACAACCTATATTAGGTAGATGAAAAACGATTACTGCCATTATATATAAAAGAAAGTAAATCCCGTTTTTTCATTTTCCTCCCCATGTTCATGCATTTAATATAAGTCTGTTTACTCCCTGTTTGATACCCCTAATATCCATTGAATCCACAATAAACTTTTTTCTGAATTTATAGGTTCCAAAAATGACAAGTAAAAGTCCAAAATTGAAACGTTTCTTCTTTTTCAAGGAAATAAGCGCAATGCAATGCACTGCACAAAGGCATGGGCACTCGATTTATAATCCGTTTTATGGAAGTAATAAAAAACAGGCGGAGAAAAATAATTCATTTTTCTCCGCCTGTTTTATTTTAAGGACTTATTATACGGTCCCTTACAAAATCAATAATCGGAATCAGCCGTTAAGCCCTTTACGATGGAAACACCTGCACTCGCACCAATTCTTGTTGCACCAGCTTCAATCACTTTCTGGGCATCGCTCGTGTTGCGGACTCCGCCTGAAGCTTTGACACCGATATCCGGGCCAACTGTTTTTCTCATAAGCGTGATATCTTCAACAGTCGCTCCGCCGGTCGAGAAACCAGTTGATGTTTTCACAAAATCCGATCCGGCTTTTACGGCCAATTCACATGCACGGACTTTTTCTTCATCAGTCAATAAAGAAGTTTCAATGATCACTTTTGACAGAGCCTTACCAGTGGATGCCGCTACAACAGCACGAATATCCCGCTCTACCAACTCATCATCCTTGTCCTTCAATGCGCCGATATTGATCACCATATCGACTTCGTGAGCGCCATTGGAGATGGCGTCTTTCGTTTCAAAAGCTTTGGTTTCCGGTGTGGTTGCACCTAGAGGGAAGCCGATAACGGTACAAACTTTCACTTCTGAACCTTCCAAAAGTTCGCTTGCATATTTCACCCAAGTTGGGTTCACGCATACGGAAGCAAAGTTATACTCTCTAGCTTCTTCGCATAATACCTTTATTTGCTCTTTGGTTGCATCTGCTTTTAATAACGTGTGGTCAATTAAACCTGCTACATTTTGTGACATTAATAAATCCTCCTCAAAAACAATCTATACCTAGTTGTACGTACCTCTCATAATACCATAGTTTATCCACTTTGACGATATATATAGTCTTTACCCGAAAGTGCCAAGATAACACATCTAAAAGAGGATAAAAAAAAGACAGCGATTTACCGCTGTCTTAGATTAAATATTGGATGCTTGTTGCAACGGAAAATCCTTCACGACCGTCACGAACTGACCTTCACTAAATGGATAGCCAGACTTCGTAATCTTCACTTTGACGATTTCACCGACCATTTCTTCCGAAGCCGGGAAGACGACTTTCATGTAATTATCGGAATAGCCCTCATAAAGGCCATTTTCCAACTTCGTTTCAGGAATGACTTCAAGAACTTCCCCCTCGAATCGGGAGGCATACTCTTTTGCCAGCTGATCCGACAACGTGATAAGGCGATGTACGCGCTCATTCTTGACATCTTCATCGACTTGATCTTCCATACGGGCAGCCGGAGTCCCTGTCCGTTTTGAATAAGGGAAAACATGAAGTTCGGAGAATTTATATTTTTCTATAAAGTTAAATGTCTCCATGAATTCTTCTTCTGTTTCACCTGGGAAACCTACGATGACATCAGAGGTAACAGCAAGACCCGGAAGCGCAATTTTCAACTTCTCGATCCGATCCCCGAAGAAATCCATTGTATATTTACGTCTCATCCGTTTTAGAACTGTATCGGAACCCGATTGGATTGGTATATGCAAATGACGTACCACTTTTTTCGAATTCGTCAGCACTTCAATGATCTCATCTGTAATCTGGCTGGCTTCGATGGATGAAATACGGATACGCTTCAATCCATCGACTTTTTCCAAGTCACGCAGCAGCATCGCCAAATTATAGTCTTTCAAATCGTCTCCGTAGCCGCCAGTATGAATTCCGGTGAGGACTAGCTCTTTATAGCCTGCCTCGACAAGCTGTTCAGCTTGGTTAACGACTTCCTTTGGATCGCGGGAACGCATCAAGCCACGGGCCCAAGGGATGATGCAGAAAGTGCAGAAATTATTGCAACCTTCCTGAATCTTAAGTGAAGCTCGTGTACGGTCTGTAAAAGCAGGTACATCCAATTCTTCGTAGACACGGTTTTTCATGATATTCCCTACGGCATTGATTGGCTCACGCTCAACCTTGAATTGCTCGATGTAATCAAGAAGTTTAACCCTGTCCTGTGTTCCTACAACAATATCCACACCTGGTATGGCCATGATTTCTGCCGGTGAAGTCTGTGCGTAACATCCCGTTACCGCTATGACGGCATTCGGATTTTTACGAATGGCACGACGGATGACCTGACGGCTCTTCTTATCGCCAGTGTTTGTCACCGTGCATGTGTTGATGACATATACATCGGATGTATTTTCAAACTCAACACGATCATATCCTCCAGTTTTGAATAATTGCCATATGGCCTCTGTTTCATAATGATTCACTTTACAGCCTAATGTATGGAAAGCGACCGTTGCCATTTTTCATCACCTCAAAAGTTCTACATGATAAGAAACAGCGGAAAGTGCATATAAAGGTGCTGTTTCAGTTCTTAATATTCTTGGTCCAAGACCGCAAGCCATAAAACCGGCATCAGTCAGTTTTTCTATTTCCTTATCTGCTAAACCACCTTCAGGCCCAAAAACGAATAAGATGGATTGCCCAGCGGTGATATCTTTCAAGACAGAAGCGAGCACAGAAGTTTCCCCCCGTTTTGCCACTTCTTCAAAAGCGATTAATTTATGATCGAAACCTGAAGCATAACCAGCTAGCTGATCTGCCGTCATCGGTTCCTTGATGGCAGGGATAACCGTGCGGTGAGATTGCTCAGCCGCCTCTTTTGAAATCTTCTGGAGTCTCTCCAATTTCTTACCTACCTTTTTGTGGTCCCATTTTACCACCGAACGAGCAGCAATAAAAGGGATAAATTCAACGGCACCAAGTTCAGTACCCTTTTGAACGATATATTCCAACTTATCCCCTTTAGGCAGACCGCTCGCTATCACAACCCTTACAGGAAGTTCCTTTTCTTCATTCTTCCATTCGGAAACGGTCCCTATAACAGCATCATCAGTAATTTCCGAAATTTCCGCGACAGCTGTCATACCATTAGTTTTTACCGTAATGATCCGCTCCCCTGGTCCCATCCTCATCACCCTGGCGATATGGTGAAAATCATCGCCTGATATCGTCACCGTGTTTCCATTGATGTCTACATCGTTAAGAAAATACCGTTGCACACTGCCACCCACTTCGTCTAGTCTAAAAAACTCACAGGCTAACAGTCAGGAATCCAGAATGCAAGCCATGCAAAGATTCAAGCTAAAAAAAGGTACTCTGACTATCAAAATACCCGATAATCAGAGTAACTTTTTCAATTAATCATTTCTTTTCGCGATTATTGCCACCCAATCTTCCATCAAGATCGTTTCCTCAATGGTGAAACCAGATGCAATAATCGCATCCTTCACATCTTGTTTCTTAGTTTGAATGATTCCGGAAGCGATGAAATGTCCGCCAGGTTTAACGACTTTCGCTACATCATCCGTAAAACGCATGATCACCTCGGCAAGAATATTAGCCACGACGATATCCGCTTGTTCATTCACACCGTCCAGCAAATTGCCTTGTGAAACGGACACTTTATCCTGCACGTTATTTATTTCCACGTTTTGTATGGCTGACTGTACTGCCACTTCATCCAAATCAAGGGACTGGATTCGTTTTGCGTCCAATAATGCAGCTGCAATGCTTAGAACACCAGAACCCGTTCCTACATCAACGACTAAATCCCCAGGCTGTACTGTACGCTCCAGCGCTTGGATGCACATGACCGTCGTCGGGTGTGTACCCGTTCCGAAAGCCATGCCTGGATCAAGTTCAATGATCAATTCGTCACTGCTAACTGGAGTGTAGTCTTCCCATGTTGGCACGATGGTAAAACGTTCGGATATCTTGACGGGGTTATAATATTTTTTCCAAGCCGTCGCCCACTCTTCCTCATTCACTTCACTAATTGAAACAACATTTTTCCCAAGGTCTATATCAAAAAGAAGGAGATTATTGATTGATTCCTTAATAGCATCAACGGTATCGTTAAGAAAGCTGTTAACGGGCAGATAAGCCTTAATGACTACACCTTCATCCGGATAATCATCTGGGTTTAAGTGGTAGATTTCGCCAAAAACATTTTCACGTTCCTTGACTAATTCTAGAGGATCCTCAATGACAACACCGCTCGCACCTGCCTCATGAAGAATATTCGAAACAGGTTCAACCGCTTCATTTGTTGTTTGGATTGCAAATTCAGACCACTTCATAATCTACCAACTCCCAATTTGTTCTTTTACTTTTATTCACCTATCTTTAAAAGCACGCTTTACTTTTGAGAAAAAGCCATCATCTTGTTCATCTACGCCTTGTCCGCTGATATCACTGAACTCACGAAGCAAGTCCTTTTGTTTTTCCGTTAATTTCTTAGGGGTGACCACTAATACGACCACATGCTGATCTCCTTGGCCATACCCTCTTACATTCGGAACACCTTTGCCTTTTAAACGGAAACGAGTGCTTGTTTGTGTACCTGCTGGAATCTTCAGCTTCACTTTTCCATGCAGCGTCGGAACTTCTATTTCATCACCCAATGCTGCCTGGGCAAACGTAACCGGCATTTCACAATAAATATCATCGCCATCCCGCTCAAAGAATTCATGGCTGCGTACATGGAAGACTACATACAGGTCTCCCGCCGGACCGCCATTTATTCCTGGCTCTCCTTGGCCGGTTACACGCAACTGCTGGCCATCATCAATTCCTGCTGGCACCTTGACTTGGATCTTTTTACGTTTTTGGACTTTTCCGTCGCCGCCGCATGTTGAACATTTATTAGGAATGATTTTTCCTGTACCTTGACAATGGTGACATGCTCTCCGGTTCACAATCCTTCCGAACGCTGTGTTTTGTTCAACATTCAATTGACCGGTTCCATGACAATGTGAACAGTTTTCCACTTTTGTACCAGGTTTGGCACCGGATCCTTTACATGTATCACAATTCTCTTCACGCGGAATTTCAATCTCAGTTTCTTTTCCGAATGCAGCCTCTTCAAAAGAAAGCGTCATCGTATACTGTAGGTCCGCCCCTTGACGCGGTGCATTAGGATCTCTCCTGCGACCGCCGCCGCCAAAGAAGCTACTGAAAATATCTTCAAAACCGCCGAAACCGCCAAAGTCCTGACCGCCAAAGCCTTGATTGGGATCTGTATGTCCGAATTGGTCATAATGGGCCTTTTTCTGTTCGTCACTCAATACTTCGTAAGCTTCCTTGATTTCCTTGAATTTATCCGCAGCATCGTCCGCTTTATTAATATCAGGGTGATATTGTTTGGAGAGCTTTCGATACGCTTTTTTGATTTCATCCTTCGAAGCACTTTTCGAAAGGCCTAACACCTCATAATAATCGCGTTTACTCATATCTAAAATCCACTCCCGATTCGATTCACATAAAGGTAATATTATCACTGAACGAAGATAATAATCAACTAGAAAAGTACAAACGGCTTTGACACATTTTTGTAATTGGTACTGCCAGCCCCGATTTGCACATCTTTTTCTCTAAAATCCCATGATTCCCCACCAGCGATTGAAACACTTCCTGACAATGATTCCATCCATTGTAAAAAAAGCCAAAGTCAAGATAACCTGACTTTGACTTTTTTACAATGGCAGGCAGAAACTAACTGCCCAATATTTCAGTGCCCCGATTGGGCCACTTTTTATTTTTTCTCTTCTTCGTTAACTTCAGTGTATTCAGCATCAACCACATTATCGTCTTGAGCTGATTCGCCAGCACCGGCTTCTCCAGCTTGCTGAGCTTTTGCCGCTTCTTCATAAAGCTTCATTGTCAAAGCTTGAACGATTTCGTTAAGCGCATCTTTTTTCACGC
The DNA here is from genome assembly GCF_918698065.1 of Peribacillus sp. Bi134. Taxonomy (NCBI): domain Bacteria; kingdom Bacillati; phylum Bacillota; class Bacilli; order Caryophanales; family Bacillaceae; genus Peribacillus; species Peribacillus sp. Bi134. Next base: position 440,071 of record NZ_CAKKLN010000005.1, read on the forward strand.
GGATTTCTTCAAGCTCATTTTTCTCGATTGCAGCTTTCAGTTCATCCTTCGCTTCATTCGCTTTTGTTACTTCCGCTTCGTCCACTTTACCTTCTAGATCTTTCAGCGTTTTTTCCGTTTGGAAAACTAATTGATCAGCTTCGTTACGAAGTTCAACTTCTTCTTTACGTTGTTTATCGCTATCGGCATTTTCTTCTGCTTCACGTACCATGCGTTCGATCTCTTCATCAGAAAGTCCTGAAGACGATTTGATTGTGATCGCTTGTTCTTTGTTCGTGCCAAGATCTTTCGCACGAACGTTCACGATACCGTTTTTATCAATATCGAATGTCACTTCAACTTGCGGAACTCCACGCGGTGCCGGTGGAATGTCACTCAATTGGAAACGGCCAAGAGTTTTGTTATCCGCAGACATTGGACGCTCACCTTGAAGGACATGGATATCAACTGCCGTTTGATTATCAGCCGCTGTCGAGAACACTTGTGATTTACTTGTCGGAATCGTAGTATTACGGTCAATCAGTTTCGTGAATACTCCGCCCATCGTTTCAATTCCAAGTGAAAGTGGAGTTACATCAAGAAGGACAACGTCTTTAACATCCCCTGTTAATACGCCACCTTGAATTGCTGCACCCATTGCCACCACTTCATCAGGGTTTACACCTTTGCTTGGTTCTTGACCGATTTCCTTTTTGATTGCTTCAACAACCGCAGGAATACGTGTAGATCCACCAACAAGGATTACTTTGTCGATTTCAGATGCTGAAAGACCAGCATCTTTCAATGCTTGACGAGTTGGTCCCATAGTGCGTTCCACAAGACCTGTAGAAAGCTCATCGAATTTAGCTCTAGTCATTGTTACGTCCAAGTGAAGCGGTCCAGCTTCTCCAGCAGTGATGAATGGTAAAGAAATTTGAGTTGACGTTACGCCGGAAAGATCTTTTTTCGCTTTTTCAGCTGCATCTTTCAAACGTTGAACCGCCATTTTATCTTTTGAAAGGTCGATTCCGTTTTCTTTCTTGAATGCTTCAACCAGGTAATCGATGATGACTTGGTCGAAATCATCCCCACCTAGACGGTTGTCGCCAGCTGTGGACTTAACTTCGAAAACGCCGTCTCCAAGTTCCATGATCGACACGTCAAATGTACCGCCGCCAAGGTCGAATACAAGGATCGTTTGATCTTCTTCCGTTTTATCCAAACCGTATGCAAGTGCTGCAGCTGTCGGTTCGTTGATGATACGTTCCACTTCAAGGCCTGCAATTTGCCCAGCATCCTTAGTTGCTTGGCGTTCTGCATCATTGAAGTAAGCAGGTACAGTGATAACCGCTTTAGTCACTTTTTCGCCAAGATACTCTTCAGCGTATGATTTCAAGTATTGAAGGATGATTGCAGAAACTTCTTGAGGTGAGTATTCTTTTCCTTCAATTACTTCTTTATGGTCAGTACCCATATGGCGTTTAATGGAGATGATCGTATTAGGGTTTGTAATCGCTTGGCGTTTTGCCACTTCCCCTACTTGCCTTTCTCCATTTTTGAATGCCACTACGGATGGAGTTGTACGGTTTCCTTCTGGATTCGGGATTACTTTTGGTTCCCCGCCTTCAAGTACAGATACACAAGAGTTTGTTGTACCTAAGTCAATACCAATAATCTTGCTCATAGTTTCACTACCTCCCAATTATTTATATGTAAAAATCTATTCGTTCACTTTTACCATTGCAGGTCGAATCACACGGTCTTTAAGAAGGTATCCTTTTTGGAATTCCTCGACGACGATGTTCGAACCGAAGTTTTCATCCTGAACTTGCATGACCGCTTGATGCAAACGCGGATCGAACTCTTCGCCAACCGAACTGATCGGTTCGATGCCTTCTTTAGACAATGCATCAGTAATCGCTTTATAGACCATTTCCATGCCTGATAGCAAGGATTTCGTCTGTTCATTTTCCGCTTCGATTTTTGTAGCTCTTTCAAAATTATCAAGAGCCTCCACTAAATCACTAGCAATGCTTTGAACTCTATATTTTTGAGCCGCCTCCATATCAAGCTTGGCACGGCGTCTTGAATTATCAAAATCGGCCTGCAGACGAAGATAACGATTATCCATTTCCTCGATTTTCGCCTCAAGTTCAGCAATCTTTTCATGAGCCAATTGAAGTTCATCTTTTTCAACCGGACCTTGGTTTTCTTCCGCTGGAATTTCTTCTTCAGCGAAAACTGCTTCTGCAGAACTTTCCTCGATTGTTTCATTATCCAATGTTTGTTCTTCGTTTTTATTTTCTGTCACAATCTCACCTCCCTAAAAGGGTTATACAATTTATGCTAAAGTAATATGCCAGGCCGCGGAATATGCTTCTCCGCCACCTTAACAATATTACCTTTGCTACTATTTTTGATACAGTTTTGTCATCAGGGCCGTTAAATCTTTCGAGAAGAACGAAAGCAAACTGATCACTCTCGAATATTCCATTCTCGTTGGACCCAATATGGCCAATGTGCCAACTTGCTCCTGCCCGATTGAGTAGGTCGCCGTAATCAAACTGCAGTCATCGAGCACTGTGTTTTGATTTTCACGGCCGATCTTGACGTGGATGCCCGATGGATTTTGAGTAATTAGTTCATAAAATCCCTGTTCCTGCTCAATCATCGATAAAAGCGTACTTACTTTAGCAATATCATGGAACTCCGGCTGCCTCAGCATATTCGTTTTCCCGCCAAAAAATATTTTTTCGGGCTTTGTGTCCGTCAGGGTCTCCGCAAGGGTCGAGACCATCGATCCATAGTTATGAATGTGGCGGCTCAATAGAACTGCCACTTCCTTATAGATCTTATCCTTTAGATCAACTAGCGGAACATCGACCAAACGGGAATTCAATATGTTCACCATCTTCTCGATTTCGTTTATATCAAAAGAAGGCGGTAAGGAAATCATTCGATTTTCCACATGACCTGTATCTGTAATGATGATGGCTATTGCCGTTTCAGGACTTAAAGGAATGATCTGGATTTTTTTCAGCTTATGCTCATTCACTTTTGGCCCCAGTACAATCGCCGTATAATTCGTCAGTTCCGAAAGTATTTTCGCTGACTTCTGTACGATCTTTTCCAATTCATAAATTCGTTCTACAAAAACGGATTTTAATATCTTCACTTCATTCTTTTTCGGAGCTTGAGGAGAAAGTAAATGATCCACATAATATCTATACCCTTTTTCAGAAGGGATCCTACCGGAAGAAGTATGGGTTTTTTCTAAAAATCCCATTTCTTCAAGATCGGACATTTCGTTGCGAATTGTGGCAGAGCTGAACGTAATTTCATCTTTCTTCGACAAGCTTCGTGACCCGACTGGCTGGGCAGAATGGATGAAATCCTCGATTATCACTTGTAGAATCAATAATTGACGATCAGTTAGCATGTATGATCACCTCTGTTAGCACTCTGTCTCATCGAGTGCTAATATACTAATAAATTATCAAATGAAGCTTATGATGTCAACAATGAAAACCGCTAATTCACCGTTAAAATAACTTGAGTTTCCTTCAGTCGGAATCAATAACGCCCAAAAATGATTGGAACACTTCATTTCCAAGCAGTTTGCCCTGCTCAGTCAAGCGCACGAACCCGCCTTCCACCTTAAGCAGACCCTTTGCCGATCCTTCTTCGAGCGGTTTCCTGAAAATCTCCGTCATTTCAACAAAAAATTTATTCTTGAAGATTTCCAATGAAACTCCTTCCGTTTTCCGGAGCCCCAAAAACATCTCCTCTTCCATCCGTTCATGAAGCGGTACTGGGTGCTCTTCCAATACAGGCAGCTCGTTCGCCAGCAATGGCGTGATATATTTCTTCACAGGTCCATGATTGGCAACCCTTTTACCTCCAGTATAGCCATGTGCACCGGCACCAATCCCATAATACTCCACATTATCCCAATATGTCAGGTTGTGCCTGCTTTCAAACCCAGTTCGGGCAAAATTACTGATTTCATATTGATGCAGACCATGCTTCTCCATCTCTTCCATCAGTTTCTCATACATCGAAGCCTCGAGCTCCTGAGGCGGCAGGTTCAATTTACCCCTTCGCATCTGGTTATAAAAAACAGTCTTCGGCTCAACGATCAATGAGTAGCTGGAATAGTGCGGCAATTGAAGGGCAATCGCTTTATCCAGCGTATCCTTGAAATCTTCCATCGTTTGGCCCGGCAATCCATATATCAAGTCGATGCTGATATTCGTAAAGCCAACCTCTTGAGCCAAATGAATCGTTTCATATACTTCTAGAGCCCGGTGAGTCCGGCCGATTCGTTTTAACAATTCATCATTGAAGCTTTGCACTCCAAAGCTAAGTCTATTGACCCCTGAGTCATAAAGTATCTTCAGTTTTTCCCTCGAAAGGTCTCCTGGATTGGCTTCGAATGTATATTCAGCCTTTTTGGGATCAAAGGGCAGGGTTTCATTGATCGCTTCACATAAGAATGCAAGCTGCTTTTCATCAAGAGAGGTCGGTGTCCCTCCACCGACGAAAACCGTATCCAAACCGGCAGTCGGGTATTTAGAAAGCTGCATCACCATTTCCCTTTTCATCATCTGTAAATATTCTTCGACCGGCTGTCCCTGCAAAAATACTTTATTGAAATCACAATAGTGACAAATATGTTCACAAAATGGTATATGGAGGTAGGCGCTTTTAATCATTGTGTTCACAACCTTTTAATCGAATGAGTCGATAGAAAAAGAGGCTAGATTTCCTCTACCCTCTTTTTACTATCTATCGTTTATTTTATTTATTTCTTTGGTGTCGTATCATCCATTTTCAAAACAGCCATGAAAGCTTCTTGCGGCACTTCAACGGAACCTACCTGTTTCATCCGCTTTTTACCTTCTTTCTGTTTTTCGAGCAACTTACGTTTACGGGAAATATCGCCGCCGTAACATTTAGCCAATACGTTTTTGCGCATTGCACTAATTGAGGAACGGGCGATGATTTTTTGCCCGATTGCTGCTTGGATCGGCACTTCAAATTGTTGTCTTGGAATCAATTTCTTCAATTTTTCAACGATGACTTTACCGCGCTCATAAGCAAAGTCCTTATGAACGATGAAACTTAAAGCATCGACAGTTTCAGCATTCAGCAAGATATCCATTTTCACAAGCTTGGACGGTTTATAGCCGATCAGCTCATAATCGAATGAAGCATAGCCTCTTGTATTGGATTTCAATTGATCGAAGAAATCATACACGATTTCCGATAATGGTATTTCGTAGTGAATGCTTACACGGGTCTCATCGATATATTCCATATCAATGAAGTTTCCGCGTTTATTTTGACAAATTTCCATGATCGCCCCGACAAACTCCGTCGGCGCCATCATCGTCGCTTTGACATATGGCTCCTCGACCCGTTCGATCTTTTGAGCATCAGGCATATTAGACGGGTTATCCACTTTCAGGACCGTTCCGTCCGTTTGGACCACATCATAAATAACACTCGGTGCAGTGGTGATCAGGTCGATTTTGAATTCACGTTCAATCCGTTCCTGGATAATTTCCATATGAAGGAGTCCAAGGAATCCGCAACGGAAACCGAAGCCCAATGCTTGCGATGATTCCGCCTCGAACTGCAGCGCTGAATCGTTCAATTCCAATTTCTCCAATGCATCCCTTAAATCATTGAATTTCGATGCGTCAATTGGGTATAGGCCGCAATATACCATCGGGTTCATCTTCCGGTAACCCGGCAATGGTTCTGTCGCACTGTTCACGGCACTTGTAATCGTGTCACCAACAGTCGTATCACCAACGTTTTTAATGGCTGCCGTAAGGAAACCTACATCACCTACGTTCAGTTCATCCAACAGCTGGGTTTTAGGGTTGAAGACACCCAATTCGGTAACATCGAATTCCTTGCCAGTGGACATCATTTTGATTTTATCGCCCACTTTAATGGAACCCTCAACAACACGGATATAGGCAACTACACCTCGGTACGCATCAAATAGTGAATCGAAAATAAGCGCCTTGAAAGGAGCATCCGGATCACCTTGTGGAGCTGGAACCAATTCAACGACCTGTTCCAGAATCTCCTCGATTCCGATTCCCGCCTTAGCAGAAGCCAAGACTGCATCGGAAGCATCCAACCCGATCACTTCCTCGATTTCTCCACGCACACGTTCCGGATCTGCACTCGGCAAATCGATTTTATTGATGACCGGAATGATTTCCAGATTGTTGTCCAATGCTAAATAAACGTTTGCAAGCGTTTGGGCCTCAATACCCTGTGCCGCATCGACAACAAGGACAGCTCCTTCACAAGCTGCAAGGCTTCGTGACACTTCATACGTAAAATCGACATGTCCCGGTGTATCAATAAGATGGAAGATATATTCTTCTCCATCTTTCGCGTTATATTTCAATTGAATCGCATTCAATTTAATCGTAATTCCACGCTCACGCTCTAAATCCATGGAATCCAACAGCTGACTCTTCATTTCACGCTGAGTCATGGCGTTCGTTTTTTCAATGATACGATCCGCCAATGTAGATTTACCATGATCAATATGAGCGATGATGGAAAAGTTACGAATTTTTGATTGTCTTTTTAATTTTTCTTCTCTATTCATGACGTTCACTCCCACTTGTCGACACAATACACTATTTTTTATTATATCAATAGAAAATGCAAGATTCAACAGAATAGTTACAAAAGAAGCCTCATTGCAGGGCATCGGATAAAAAAAGGCTGCATTCCGGATTCGGATGCAGCCTTTTGGCAGGGCACACTCAACTTACTTCATACCTAAATCATATCAATAAGTGCTTGAAAGGCCCCTGATATGGTCTCCCCAAGCGTTTTGCCGATCGATGAGAAAAAGTTGAAGGCCTTCATTTCTTCAAGCTTTTCTTTTTTCGTCTCCAAATCATGACTGGTTACTTTTTCGCCAAGGATATCCGCTTCCATCTCCCCTTGGTCCGATTGGTTAATAATGAATGCACTATTCAAAGAGGGATCTTCATACCCCTTCATTTTTTTCATCCCGTCGTTCGCTTGCTGCATCCCGATTAGAACACCTAAAAATAATACGAGCACAATCCCTGTACATTTCAACCAAAATCGAACCATGATAAGAGAACTCCTTTCAAATTACTGCGCTTCCGAATCCCCGGTCGGGTTATCCACTGCTTTGGCATCCCAGTAAAATTCACTGAAAACCTCGGTAAAGGCATCAACGGTCAAGTACATTTCCTCGAAAGTATTATCAACACCGCCAATTTCCAAGAGCATGGCGTTGCCTGACAAATCCTGATTGTATACTCCATTATGTCCCGCTCCGCCTTGTTTCATAACCCCTCGTGAAATGCCAGGGTATTTTTTCTCCAAAGCTTTATGAAGCTTATTGGCAAGCGCTGCATTTTTTTCGAAGTTCGGATTATTGCCCCCGACCACGAAGGCAATCTTGGCATAATCTTTACCGTTAATGTTAATGGTCGTATGTTTTTTTCGTTTAGAATCACGATGGATATCAATGATATATTCTAAATCCTTGTTATTGGCCAATGCCGTCTGGACGGATTTTCGTGATTCTTGATAGGATCTGGCATAATTCAATCCTTTATTATTCAGATTTCCCATGATATCCGTTTTATCGAGCGAGGAGCCTATCCCCTTATCAGCCATATCTTCAACCATCCGCTCCCCGAGTTTCGTAATATTGATTTTCGAATGATAGGCTAGATCCGGGTTAGTCACTCCTTTTAAATATGGAAGATATGACTCCCTGTTATGGCTATGGTATATCTCGACCACTTTCCGTCCATTTGTCGTTTGTTTCGGCTGATCGGCCACTCCTTTTTCTGGTTCTTCAATCTCATCCAGGTTTTGCAGGGATGCATCCCTTTCTTCATTCAGGACGTCCACTGGCGGCGAGGATTCGTATGGCATATTCGTATAATTCGTTCCTTCCCCGGCAACGAGGATCTCATTATCAAAAATCGAAAAGCCAGGAAGTTCCCTGCCAAGTAAGCTCCGCGGGTCCTCCAGCGAAATGTTGGTCGAAACTTTTATCAATTGATTCGTGATCATCGATTCCTGCTTACCTTCCGGCAGGGCATTAAAAAGATAATGGTTTTCATTGGCCAGCATCGAGAACAGCATTTTCCCCGAGAATTGGTTGGCTACAGTATGTACGGAATTAGAAGATATCCGATACTCCGGTCTTAGGGAAGTCATGACCCCACTGACTGAAAAAACAAAAAGAAGCAAGGCGAGAATACCTAGAAAAGTTTTTATTATTGTTGATCCGTGAACGGCTGTTATGATTCCTGGGGAATTTCTTCTTTTCATCCTTCCACCCTCTCTATAGCTTGTCTATTAATACCTATGACTTTGCTAGAAAGGGTAGAACACCATTTTTGGGCACTAAAAATGATTTAACGGGTGTAGTAGCCGGTATTATCTTGATTTATTGAATGATGCAAGGCTGCATTTAACCCATTGGCTATTAAATTGGCCATATCCTCAATGAAAACATCGACTTCTTTCGGTGTAACCATTAAATTTTGACCAAGCGGTGACAGTACCTCATAAATCAATTTCCGTTTCTCTTCATCAGGGAGGACACCTATCATTCCCAAGAAGGTTTGGCGCTCCTTTTCACCTGGCATATCCTCTTCTGTCAGCTTTGTGCGCTTTCCAAAACTGAATCCAGCGGGCGCCAGCGAACGTGATGGTCTGTCCCCTTCATTCAGTTCCTTGCCAAAGTGCTTCAAAATATAATCTATCGTATCGCTGGCAATTGATACGGCATCCACGACGGTAGGTATACCAATCGCTATAACAGGAACACCCAATGTAGCCTGGCTCAATTCTTTTCGTTTATTCCCAACACCAGACCCAGGATGGATGCCTGTATCCGTTATTTGAATCGTCGAATTCACTCGATCGATCGAACGGGCAGCCAATGCGTCAACGACGATCAGGAAATCAGGATTACTTTTTTCGATGACTCCTTTTATGATGTCACTCGTCTCGATTCCCGTAATCCCCATCACCCCGGGGGAAATCGCACTTACCGGCCGATAGCCTTCCTTGACGGACTCCGGCTGCAATTCGAACAAATGTCTTGTGACCACAAGGTTCTCAACGACTGCAGGCCCAAGAGCATCGGGAGTAACATTCCAATTACCAAGACCGACAACCAAACAACTGCTTTCTTTGGTGATTTTATTCCGTTTCAAAAAGGAAGCCAGTTCGTTGGCGAACACCTTTTCCACCCGTTGCTGCGTATCCGTATCCTGCTGGCGGATCCCCTGCACTTCGATGGTCAAATAGCTGCCCTGCTTCTTCCCGATTTCTTTTTCACCCTCAGCCGTGACCTCGACTAAGGATACCTTCAGATCATCCACATCTTTTTCTTTAATAATGACCCCTTCGATACGGGATACATCCACTTCCTCTACAACACCTTTATGTTCAAGGGCAATTTCCTTTGCTTCAATCGCCAAATCTGTACGAATTCCGTATTCACTAAGGTCCAAATTATTTTCCATAACGGCCTCCTGATGTTTGAATTGAATCTAATCTAGTATTTTCAATAGTCTCTCTTAAACATTCTGTCGTTTTTGCTTTTTTATTATTCATTTTTTTGGTACAATGAGTGATGACGAGATGAATTTATTCCCGAAATTATAATTCCTTTTCGATTCTCAATCTGAAGTATTGCATATTTATGGGCAGTCTGATAGAATATCACTTGTGCTATTTGATATGGATTTGAAAAGTCGAGTTCATATAATCTCGATTTCTTTGTAGGAGGTGAACGGAATGCCAAACATTAAATCTGCTATTAAACGTGTAAAAATCAACGACAAAAAACGCGTTCATAACATTACTGTTAGATCAACTATGCGTACTACAGTGAAAAACGCTGAAGTTGCATTAGCTGGTGAAAACGTTGAAGCTGCTAAAGAAGCTCTTTTAACAGCTGCTGTGAAATTAGACAAAGCTGCATCTAAAGGATTAATCCATAAAAATGCGGCAGCCCGTAAAAAATCTCGTTTAGCGAAAAGACTTAACGCTCTTAACGCATAATGACAAAAAATTAAACGATCCAACCGGATCGTTTTTTTTGTGCCGTTTTTTGCATAAAAAAGGTGACAGGATATCTGCCACCTTTTTATCATCTAATTTTTAAAAGCAGCAACTCAAGCGTGATTGCCTTATCGGCTTGGCCGGTCTTCATTTTATAATCCGCTTCCGCTAAGTCGTTAATGATACTCAACAGCTCGCGTTCCTGGAATCTCCCCGTCTTTTCAAGTGCCAGCTTTACCCTGTAAGGGTGCACCTTCAATTGACCTGCAATTTTTTGCTGGCTGTAGCCCTGGCGGGAAAGCTCCTTCACTTGATACATGAGCCTTACCTGACCCGCCATGACGCTCAAGATTTTGATCGGCTCTTCATTCTGCCTGAGTAGATCGTGCAGTATCGTCATCGCACTCTCCATCTTTCGCTGTAACACATGATCGACAAGCGTAAAAATATTCTGTTCAAGGGATTTAGCAACCAGCTTTTCCACTACCTCGACCGTAATGTGTTTATCAGCTTCTGCATAAAGCACCATTTTATCCAATTCATTCGTAAGCATCATCAGATTCGTTCCTGCAAGTTCAAGTAAAAGCTCTGTAGCCTGCTCATCTATTTGGACTGAAGAAGCTTCGACCCTCTCCTTCACCCATCCTTTTAACTCATGATCACCAAGCTTCTTCGCTTCAACAAGAACCGCCTTACGCTTCAGTTCCTTGGTGATTTTTTTCCGTTCATCCAGTTTCTCATAAGGTGCGGTCAATACGACAATAGAATAAGGAACCGGGTCAGCTAAATACGCTTCCAGTCTTTTCACATTATGTTCAACTCTTGATTTCGTTTTTTCAGCTGTCAAAAAAAATGGGTTTTGCATGAAAACAAGGCGCCTTTCCCCAATAAACGGGAGGGTTTCAACATCTTCAAGTGCAGTTTCAACAGGCGTCTCTTCTAAATCAAATTGAGAAAAGTTAAAATCCATCTCATCCTCGTGAAGGACATTCTCGATCAATAGCTGCTTCGTTTCATTAATTAGATAGGCTTCCGACCCATATAACAAGTATACCGGCGCGAATTGCCCTTTTTTTATACTTTTCCAAACATCTAATACCAATAGAATCCGCCTCTTTACTATGTATTCTTCTCTAATGGTATAGGTGGATGGACCATTTGACAAGCTATAAAGGGAACTAGCCCTATAAAAGGGCTAATTCCGGATCTATATGAACACTTTCAAGAAAGGCCCGGGTAATCTCCCTTGAAAGCGGGTAGAGTATTCATGTAGAACAAAAATTGAGCTTTTCTTTTTCGCTTGCTTTGTTTGTACTGTTATTTTGACCTCAAAACCCCAAACTATTTGTGACAACTCTTGTCAGTAAAGGAAATGAAGGAATGAAGCCTGTAGATTTTTTTTTGGTAATGTTTTATACTATTAGCAGAAATAGGAGGGGTAAACAATGAACGAATTCGAAAAGAATGTTCAATCAAAGACAGATGACGTCGCTGATTCCGCTATGGGATTCATCGGTTCTTTTGTATTTTTCGCTGCCATGTTCACCATAGCTGTCGTCATTAAAGCTGTCGGATCCTGATTTCATTTACTACATGCACTTATTTTTCCTGATGGAGGCTGCTGCTGCAGTCTCTTTCTTTTTGATTTTCTACATACTATGGGAGAGTCTTCCGAAAGGTTCCACTGCTTTTGTAATACTTGTAAATAATAGAACCATCCTCGTCGGTCCTGAACACCTTTATGCCATTTCTCTCCAGATTCCCAATTACGTCTCGATGAGGGTGACCGTAGCCATTATCTTTTCCAACTGAAATAAGCGCCGCTTTCGGCTGCAGCTGTTCAAGGAAGGGCGTGGAAGAAGAAGTTTTACTGCCATGGTGACCGACCTTCAAGATATCCGCCTGCAACTGCGGAAATGCTCTCAAAAGTTCACTTTCCCCTTCTTCTCCCATATCGCCGGTCAATAACCATGACAATCCCCCAAGCTCCGTGAATAGAACTATGGATGAATCATTCTTATTTTCTTCTTTCTCATATGGACTTAGCACAGCAAACGGCGCTCCTCCCGCCACCCAATGGTCCCCCCTTTTCAGGACAGTCATTTTCATTTGTTTATCTATTGCCACAGTCACAAAATCCATATCCCTGTATTGCTCTTCACTCCAGCCTCCAATGATGATCTCCCCAACTGTAAAATTTTCTATTAATTCTTTTGCACTTCCCATATGATCTGCGTCCGGATGAGTTAAAATCAGCTTGTCCAATTGGTGGATTCCCTTACTTTTCAATAATGGAATTATGATATCATCCGCGGTGTTGAACTTCTTTCGCTTTTTTGCCCACATGTCGATTGGAAATGTAATTTGCCCTCCCGTATCAATCAAATAGTTACCGCGATTGAAAGGCAGGATAATTAAAATGGAGTCACCTTGCCCAACGTCGATGATCTGCACTTCACCAAAAGGGGAGAACCTTTGTAAGTTATATTGCAAAAGTAAAAGGACAATGATTATTACGCACCATATTTTACATTTTTCAAAGGATACTTCCCAAGTCAGGTATAATCCTAAAAGTGAAATAACAAGTAATAACATCATGATGAAAGGTGGTTTTCCAAACGGAATGGAGGCAAGCGGCAAATCCGATGCACCATCCGCAGCTTTATTGCAGAGTATGAAGGTATAATTCAATAATGAGATGAGGGGTTGCCCCAAGGAAGGCAGTAATAGATGAATGAAGAGGGAAATCAGTGAAAATGGCAGCAATATGATGGAATAAAGCGGAACATACAATACGTTCAGAAACACACCAAGAATGGATGCTTCATAAAAGTGAAAAAGCAAAATCGGAAGGGCTGCCAATTGGCAGATGGAACTGACGATGAATAGCTGCGTTGTTTTCTTCGGGTATTGCAAGAAAATGCTTGAAGACATGATAATGGAGAAAGTGACCGCGAATGAAAGCTGAAAACCTATATCATAGAGCATATTAGGCCGAAAAAACAAAAGTGCCATATAAGCCGATCCGATTGCGGCACCCGCCGAGATCCGCTTCTTGAATAGCAGAAGTAGAAAGAAAAGCATAGCCATCAAACAGGATCTCACCACTGATGGACTGGCACCTGAAAGTAACATGTAAACCGGAAGGAAGATTAAGATTGCCATCATCATTCTTTCCCGTGTAATCCCCACCCTGATGCCGAAGTAAAATAACAGCCCCGTTAAAAAACTGACATGAAGACCGGAAATAGCCAGTAAATGAACCAGACCGAGCCGCTGATAATTAGTAAGGTCGCCTTCATCTATATATGTCTGGTCGCCGAATATGAGGGCAGTGACAAAACCGCTCGATTCTTCTGGAAAGTGTTCTCTAATATACGTAATCCCCTTTAGGCGCAAATTACGTATCGAAACAAGAATCGGATTTCCAACGACTTTACATTCCTGAAATGAAATGGAATCCGCTTTGAAAATCCAATGGGTGCCTTGACGCAAAAGATAACGCTGATAATCGAAACTGTTTTCATTTCTGTTTTTGTCGGGAATTTGCAATGTCCCTTCGGCCGGACATGATAAACCGATCCGCAGAAACCGACCCAGCTTTTCCTGTTCCAGTTCAGTGGTGATTTTATAACGAAGCACTAACCGTTCGCCTTTCTCACTGGAAACGAATCCTTTTAAAGAATTTCCATCTATATTCGGTTGATCCGTAAATGTAATGATAAATTGGCTTTCCGTTCCATGATAGGCAGTTTTGTTGCGGTGATCGGTGAAGGAGGCGGCCCCTAAAAACATCCCCATGATAACCAAATGAAAACTAAGGGCCTTCACACTTAATCCCACCAAAAAGTAAAGTAAACAGAGAAAAATAAGGATGATGATCAGCAGCCTTACATTAAAAAAAGAATGGGCCGTAACACCAAATGTGGCCGAAACGGCTAATAAGATAAGGTGTCGAGCCATGCCTGCCCCCCGTCCTATTTAATTTTCAAATATCTGATTGGCCTGCTTTTCCAGCTCCGATACAGCTTCTTTTCCCATGCCTGATCGTTCAAGTTGAGCTAACAATGAGAATACAAAGTCCTTTTTTTGTTTTCCATTAACATCGATGGCCCCTTTTGCTTCAACCTTCTCGGTCTTGACACCAGCCTGTTTAAATAATTCCAGGGCATATGGATGATTTTTGTAATCTTCCGCATAATAAACAGCCTTGATGCCAGCTTGGATGAGTGATTTACAGCACTGAAGACACGGAAAATGCGTCACATATATTTCCGCCCCATCAGTAGGCACCCCAAATTTCGCACATTGTAAAAGTGCATTCATTTCTGCATGTATCGTTCTGACACAATGATTATCAATTACATAGCAGCCGTCATCAATACAATGCGTCCCTCCCGCAATGGACCCATTATATCCCCCCGCAATGATTCTGTTGTCCCTTACGATGGTCGCCCCTACAGTGAGGCGTGTACATGTGCTTCTTAAGGCTAATAAATGGCTTTGCGCCATGAAATATTGATCCCAACTAATTCTGTTCATGTTGTATCCCCTTACCACTAGAATGATTTTCTTCAATTTTACCCTCTTCCTGTCCATTTGTGTAGCATATTCAATCATTCATTTCACCGAAATGGAATCCCGTAACCTTTCAAACGTTTTATCGCCGATTCCCGTTACCTTCTTCAATTCATCGACCTCATTGAATTTCCCTACCGTTTCCCTGTATTCCAGGATCGCATTCGCTTTGGATGGTCCAATACCCGTCAAGGTTTCCAAATCTTCCTGTGTAGCTGTATTCAAGTTCACCAGTCCTCCTGACGCCCCCTTAGTGGCGGCATCACCAGACGACCCGACTTGTATATTCTCCAAGTCCCCCGTGACTTCTTCACCTATTTCCGGAACATAAATGACCATTTGGTCTTCGACGATTTGGGCAAAATTCACTTTATTTTTATCGGCCTTGTCCGTAAAGCTGCCTGCAGCCGAAATTAAATCAATCACCCGTTCACCTGCCTGTGCAGTAAAAATGCCTGGGGACTTGACCGCTCCTTTAACGTCCACTTTAATGATTACAGGTTCGGCAGCCGTTTCATTTTCACTTTGTTCGATTTCAGCTTCCTTTTCAGAAATGGAAAATATATCTTCCGTATCCGCCGAATCCGCCCCTTGTTGCAAAAAAAAGTAAATGCCCGCTGCAACAAATGCCACCGCAACGGTAATCTTGGTCATTTTCCTTTTTAAAATTTCATCCATTTTCTTTGCCTCCTTATTGGATTTCGCACGATACATTGTCATAGGACAGATTAAAAATACATAGTGTTTTTAGGAGAATCAATCGCTTTAAGTGAGAGGAGTTGATCGGAATTGAAGAAAATCGGTGTTATCGGAACCGGAAATATGGGTACCATTTTAATCGAGGCATGGCTGGAGGCAAAAATATTGAATCCGGCAGATCTAGTCATTACAAATCGCACGCTTTCCAAGGCATTGGTGCTGAAAGATAAACACCCTGGCATCAAGGTTGCGGAAACCGCAGCCGAAATCGCCCAACAAGCCGACTTTATCTTTCTCTGTGTAAAACCATTACAAATTAACAGCCTATTACAAGGCATCAAACATCATATAAAAAGGGATCATCTGGTCATTTCCATCACAAGCCCGCTTTCAGTCTCCCAGCTGGAATCGGCAGTGAATGCCCCCTGTGCCCGTTTTATACCGAGCATAACGAACCGTGTCGGTTCAGGGGTATCGTTACTGAGTTTCAGCAAGAGCTGCAGTAAGGAGAAAGTATCAGCTTTATATGATTTGGCCTCTGCCATATCGGCACCGGTCATCATTGAAAATGATATCACCCGGGTAGCTTCCGATATCGTCAGCTGCGGACCTGCCTTCTTCAGCTATTTAGCACAAGCTTTTATTGATGCGGCCTGCCAAACGACGAAGATAGATAAAGAAACGGCTACGACTTTGACTGAGAATATGCTGGTTGGCTTAGGGGAATTGCTCGGTAAAGGGGTTTATACATTGCCGACCTTGCAGGAAAAGGTTTGTGTAAAGGGTGGAATAACGGGTGAGGGGATCAAGGTTTTAGAAGCTGAAACAGGGGAAATGTTCCATCATCTTTTTCAAGCGACACACGAAAAGTTTGCAGAGGACCTTCACGAAGTTGAAAAGCAGTTCGGCCATCCTTATTAATATTCGTAATTTATATCTCAATTCCTTCTTAAAATAAAAAAAGAAGAGGTCAGACCCCCGCTCGTACAGGATGATGTACGAACGGGGATTCTTACCTCTTTATTATTTACTGGCTACAAACAAGATTCTTTCGGTTTCCGTTACAAGCGGTGCTTCTTCAAGATCCGCCAGAATTTCAGAAACCGTAAAACCTGCTTGCTCCAACCACTTTTTATATTGTTCAACCGGATAGGTCCGTTGATAATGCAACTCATCAAAACGGTCATACAGTCCGCTTTCATCGTCTCTTACGAAAAAACTTAAATCATGCTCAACACTGTATGGTTCTTCACCCGGGAAGCAGTCCCATATATAGGATACTTCTTCACCGTTGACAGCAAAGGTATTATCGCCAAAGATTTCTTCCATTTTATAAATGGAATGGATATCAAACAAGAATAATCCGCCATCCTTCAAATGCTCATGAACCCGGCTGAACGTCTTGACTATATCCTCCTCATCGCGAAGGTAGTTCAGCGAATCACAAAAAATCGTGACACAATCAAATTGGCCAAGTCCCTCGAGCTCTGCCATATTCTGCTGGAAAAGCGGAATAGATAATCCAAGCTTAACCGCCTTTTCATTGGCAACAAGAAGCATTTTATCAGATAAATCCACGCCGGTGACTTCGAATCCGTGTTGCGCCAATTCAACGGTCATTTCCCCGGTTCCACACGCTAAATCCAGGACTTTCCTTCCACCAATTCCATACTGTTCCAGCTTCGCCGTAAGGATCATCAGCCATTTTTCATAAGGTGCGTCCTTCATCAATTCATCGTATACATAGGCAAAGCGTTCATAAGTCATGTAGTCAGTTCACTCTCTAGATCTTCAAAAGGTGCATCTCCCCATAAACGTTCAAGATTATAGTAGTTTCTTTCATCTTTATGGAAAATATGGGCCACTACATCGCCAAGATCCACAAGCACCCATTTCGCCTCGTCAAATCCTTCAAGACGTTTTACATTGATTCCTGATTCATCAGCTTTGCTCTTCATTTCACGAGCTATTGCTTGTACTTGTTTTTCAGAATTACCGTGGCAGATCAAAAAGTAATCCGCTACAAGGGAAATACCTTGCATGTTCAATGCCACGATATCCTCCGCTCTTTTATCATCCGCCGCTTTTGCTGCAATTACAAGAAGTTCACGTTCAGTCATTACATCTTCTCCTTCAAATTCATGATCAAGTCATTATATGTCTTAAATGTGTCAGGGTAAATTGCCTGATTTCTTTTCATTAAAAAAACAACTGTATTCCTTAACGCCTGGATGACAGCATGATCCAAATTTTGCTTTGCTGTCTGCCTGACTTCGTCGACACCGGGAAAAGAACGTCCCGGCTCAATATAGTCGGCAAGGTATACGACTTTATCCAAAAGGCTCATGCCAACCCTGCCAGACGTGTGATAGGCAATCGCATCCAAGATTTCAGCGTCCTGAATGCCAGCTTCCTTTTTCACCAGATAAGCCCCGACAGGAGCGTGCCATAGCTCCATATTGTATTCAAGTAACGCCGGGTCCATTTTTTCAGCGATTATAATTTGCTCCATTTCCTCTTTTGGACGGAATTTTGCATAATCATGGAAAATGGCTGCCAGTTCCGCTTTTTTGACGTCGGCACCATACCGTTCAGCAAGTTCAACCGCTGACTCGACCACACCCAAGGTATGAATGTACCTGCGCTCAGTGATTTGTTCTTTGACCAGTGCCAATGCTTCCTCACGATTCATATAAACCATTCCCTTTAATATACTTCACCACTGGATCTGCTATTAAATATTTCACGGTTTTCCCCGTTCTTAACTTCCTTCTTATCATGGAAGACGAAATGAACATCTGGGGGACTTTCACCATCGTGATTGGGTATACGGTCTTTTCATCATATCCAGGGCGCTTCACCCCGACGAAATTGACCATATGCACCAGCTCGTCGATACGGTGCCAATTCGGTAAGTACTCAATCATATCTGCGCCAATTATGAAATAGAACTCATTGGTTGGCTCAAGCTCTTTCAGCAATTTTATCGTGTCATACGTATAAGATGTGCCTTTTCTTTCTATTTCAATACCCTCAATATAAAAAGATGGGTTTCCGGCTATCGCGTTTTCCAACATAGCCAGCCTGTCCATATCGGTTACTTCCTCCGATTTTTCCTTATGTGGAGGAACGTGATTTGGCATGAACCTGATTTCATCTAGCTCAAGGGCATCAAGCACTTCATTCGCTATAATCAAATGCCCGATATGCGGAGGATTGAATGTACCGCCAAGAATTCCAATTTTTTTCATAGATAGGTTCCTTAAGGTAATTTAAGTTGTTTGTTTTCTTTTGATTCTTTATACAGCACAATTGTGTTGCCGATAATCTGAACCAATTCCGCCCGTGCACCCTTTGATAAAGAACGACCCACATCATCACGGTCCTCTTCACAGTTTTGCAGGATGCTGACCTTGATTAATTCACGTACTTCAAGCGCCTCACCAATTTGCTTGATGAGATTATCATTGACGCCGCCTTTACCAACTTGAAAAATTGGATTGAGGTGATGGGCCTTTGATCGTAAAAATCTTTTCTGTTTACCTGTTAACATGTGTTACCTCCTAGTTTGTTCAAGACAATATCTGTCATTCTTGCTGTATCCGGCATAATGCCTGTCCATATCTCAAAAGCGAGCGCGGCCTGGTTGATGAACATCCCTAGCCCATTTTGTGTTTCCGCCCCTTTTTCCCCCGCTTCACGCAGCAGCTTGGTTTGCAGAGGGTTATAAATGATATCACTGACAATGGCACCGGTTTTAAGCTGGTCGACCTTTAACGGTGAATGATCCAATTCAGGACTCATTCCAGAAGAAGTCGTTTGGATGATTAAATCATATTGTGATAAGCTTTCTTCCGCTTCGATAATCGAGAGTGCCTTCGATACTTTATCATATGGGCAATCAGAAACAAGCTGGGCCGCCCTTTCCTTTGTCCGGTTTGCAATATCAACTTGCTTTACCCCTTCTTTCACGAGGGTAAAATAAATCGCACGCGCAGCACCGCCCGCTCCGATCACTAACGTTTTTTTAGCCTTGATGTCACCTGATATTTCATCGCATAAAGATTTGAAAAATCCATTTCCGTCTGTATTATACCCTATAAACCGACCATTTTTGTTAACAACCGTATTTACAGCCCCGATTGCAAGGGCCAGTTCATCCACTTCATCAAGGAAAGGGATGATTGAAGTCTTATGAGGAATCGTGATGTTAAACCCTTCTATACCAAGGGCCTTCATGCCTTTTACGGCATCGTTCAAACGCTCAGGTGTCACATGAAAATGATGATAAACCGCTTCTATATTTTCTTTTTCAAATGCATCATTATGAATGTCCGGTGACATCGAATGTGCAATTGGATCTCCCATTACCCCATATATCTTTTTCATAGACTAGACGACCCCTATATTTAGATTAATGATTTGCGAACGATCACATTGACGCCCTTTGGAACATGTGCAACGATTTTCGCTCCTGGCTCATTGACCGTCACCCAGCCAAGACCAGAAAACACAATATCCATTTTACCATCTTTCAAGGAGAATTCATGTGGAATCAGCTTCGGAAACTCCTCGATTTGTTCAGGCCGTGGGGGCGTCAATAATTCCCCGGCATGGTTTTTATACAATTCATCGGCATTTTCCAGTTTCGTACGGTGAATATTCAATTCATTCGAAAGGTAGCAAGTCAGTGAACGCCTTCCGCCTGAGACATAGTCCAGTCGGGCCAACCCTCCGAAAAATAGCGTCTGTCCTTCATTCAGTTGGTAAACTCTCGGCTTGATTTCCTTTTTCGGCATGATCACCTTGAAGTCCCGTTTGTCCACATAGTGAGCCATTTGATGATGATTAATGATTCCTGGTGTATCGATCAATGCCTGTTCATCATCCAAAGGAATTTCGATCATATCCAAGGTAGTCCCAGGGAAGTGGGAAGTCGTTATGATATCGTCTTCACCGCTCAATTCTTTTATAAGGCGGTTGATGAAAGTGGATTTACCTACATTCGTACAGCCCACCACATAGACATCTTTACCTTTGCGGTACCGCTCAATCGCATCAGCAGCTTCCAGTATGTGCTTTCCCTTTTCCGCACTGACAAGCAGGACATCAACCGGGTTAAGACCCAATTCCTTGGACGATTGCTTCATCCAATTGATCAACTTGTTCGTTTTTACGGATTTAGGCAATAAATCGACCTTATTTCCGATCAAAAGAACATCATTTCTTCCTACAAATCGATGAAGGCCAGGCAGCCAGCTTCCATTGAAATCAAAAATATCGACGATTTTGACGATTAAAGAGTCGGTTTCGCCTACTTTATTCAAGATTTTCAAGAAGTCATCGTCTGTTAAGGATACATCCTGAACTTCGTTATAATGTTTCAATTTAAAGCAGCGCTGACAGACGATCGTTTCTTTTTCCAGGGCTGATTTAGGGGCATAGCCCAACTCTTTCGGATCTTCAGTCTGGACCTTCACACCGCAGCCGATGCACACTAATTCTTGATGATTGTTCAATTGTGATCCTCCCATTCTATCATTCCTTTTCGTTTAAAAAACGCCATGATCTTTCTTTCAAAATAACGATTGATCCTTGTTCTGAATTCGTCGGTTTGTGCTACAGGGAGCACTAAGATCGTATGAAACCCGCCTCTGTTCCCTCCCAATACATCCGTCAATAGCTGATCGCCGATTACCACCGTTTCTTCCAATTTCAATCCCATTGACTTACGGGCTTTATTGAAAGCTCTTACCATCGGTTTTCTGGCCTGGAAGATAAACGGAATGTGAAGCGGATCGGAAAAAGCTCGAACTCGATTTTCATTATTATTGGACACGATCGTCACTAAAATCCCATGATCCCGCAAATTGTCGAACCATTTGATTAAATCGGGGGTGGCAGTTGGCCTGTCCCATTCAACGAGAGTATTATCCAAATCGGTAATGACTCCCTTGATCCCTCTTTTTTTCAATTCTTGAGGATCTATATTAAAAATGCTTTTAACATGTTCACTCGGCAAAAATAATTTAAGCATATTGACACCTCTATATTTTCATTAAAATTTACCGTTTCCATCATATCGAATTTTTAGCTCACTTTCAAAAAAAATTAGGAAAGAAGGGCTGACGGTAAAGAAACATCATAATGGATGTTTTCAGATATGGAAAGGCATTTTTTATTAAATAATGGGAAATTTGCTGGCAGACCATAACCAAAGAACTAATTATTCATAAAAGATTTCGACAAAAATTTCATTTGTTCAACCTGTGGATAACTTTACTAACATTTTCCATACTGATGTGCACCATTTCGTTCACCTTGTAAACAACTTAACCACAGGTTATCCACTTTCAACTGTGGATAACAGAACGATTGTTCTCCACGTTTATTTCTGATACAGTAGGGGTACATCAAGGAAGACTTATCAATATATGCAAGTAAATACCAAATTATTCCTCGCAATCCCAACTGGAGGTGAGCAGCCGTATATGGCGTTCTGATGCAAAAACTATCTGATGACCTGTTGCTTGAATCCTATTTTAAAGCACAGAATTTAAAGTTGAGTACCGATTTCATCCGCCTCATAGAAACGGAAATTCATCGAAGATCCCTAACGCATAAAATCCGATCAATATTTTAATATGGAATACATAGGCTGACATCAATTGTCAGCCTCTTATTTTCAATTGAAGTTAGACGGCCCTCATGAAACCGATCGTTTCACCTACACGGACATCTTCGGGAATGGATATGTTTCCTTCAAGTTCAAAATTTCCTTTTTCAAAAAGAAGCACCACTGTTGAACCAAAGCTGAAATAAGAAAATTCCTGCCCTTTTTCCAATTCCTGAGATTCATCAGTAATGACGATCGAATTTATGAACATGGCCCCGACTTTCACCATCGCCAAACTTCCCGCTTCATTTTGCAATTCAGTTACTGTCCGATAATTTTTTGATAAAGGCTCTTTTCCATATTTCATCCCCCATTTATTAACGGGGTACGATTTCCTTCCAAGGGTCCAGCGTTTGACTACAGAACCCTTGATTGGCGAATGGATCCTATGGTAATGACTCGGGCTTAAGTATAACACGAGATATTTGCCGCCTAAGTACTTTTCCAACCGAAGTTCATCCCCGAGCATTTCCTCCATTGAATATATCTTTCCCTTAACGACGATCTTTTTATCAGCCCGTATCTCCCCTGAATCCTCAAGAACACCGTCAACAGGACAAGCCACCGCGGAAGGAACTGCCGTAATTGGCCTGGCGTCCGCCTTTAACTGCCTTGTAAATAGTTCGTGCAGATTGGTATAAGCTTTTAACTCCTTACCAAATTCTTGTTGATTAAGGTTAAATGTTTTTACATAAAGTAAAATTAAGGGCCTGCTCCAACGAGATTGGCTAAAATGCTTTAATAATCCTGATGAATACTGACCATTCGTCAGTTCAATAAGAATGCGATATAAAGACTGAAACAAATAAAACCACTCCAAATTGTAAAATTATTCTAAAATTCCCTTGCATAAATTGTGTTAAGTAAAATATTATTATATAATAAATACTTATGTTTAATATATTTTGTTTTAATTTGTTTCATTTGAAAGGAGTGAAAAGATGTTTTTATTACACGCCCTCGATCAAACCATTAAAAAAGTGAAAGCACAAACAGCAAATATACTTACTTTAATGAATTTATCCCTTGGTGGATTTGCAATAATTGCCGTGATGCACGGCCAATTGAATTTAAGCCTGCTTTTAATCTTCCTGGCTGCCCTTGCAGATCGCTTTGACGGTATGGTTGCACGGAAGTTCAACATTGAATCGGAATTGGGTAAGCAGCTTGATTCCATGTGTGACATCATATCTTTTGGCGTCGCACCAGCTCTATTATTATACCAAGGAATATTGATAGAATTCGGAGCACCTGGCACACTCTTCACCGTTTTCTATATTGGCTGTGGCGCATTTCGTCTCGCCCGCTTCAATATAAGTGAAAGCAATGGATATTTTACAGGAGTGCCAATTACGGTTGCGGGCTGCATCGCCACTTTAAGTTATCTCGCCATCCCGTATTTCCATCCGGTCTTTTTCTTATCCCTCATGATTATATTATCATTACTTATGGTCAGTCCATTTAAACTGAAGAAAGTTTAAATAAGAAAGCGGATGTCCTAAACCGGACATCCGCCTTTTTTCGTTCATATTCAGCCTAAAACCCATCTTATGCTTTTCGGACTAATGGGTCGGTCAAACGCATGAATTCTTCAACATCCTCCATACAGGCATTGACCGCTTCTTCCCAAAAATCCCGGGTCTCCAAATCGACGCCTAAATGTTTCTCCGCCAGATCCTCGACCTTCATGGAACCTGTATCCTTTAATAGAGCGATATATTTTTCTTCGAATCCTGCAGGTTCTTTCAGGGCATTCGCGTATATGCCTAATGAGAATAAGTAACCGAATGTGTACGGAAAATTATAAAATGGTACACCTGTAATATAGAAATGGAGCTTTGAAGCCCAGAACGTTGGATTATAATCACTTAAAGCATCGCCATAAGCTTCTTTTTGAGCATCTACCATCAGTTCATTCAACCGTTCGGCACTGACATACCCTTGTTTCCTCTCGTCATAAAACCTTGTCTCGAATAAGTAGCGGGCATGGATATTCATGAGTAATGCCACGGAACGCTGAATTTTATCTTCTAAAAGCACAAGCTTTTCTTCCTCACTGGCCGCTTCCTTCACAGCCGCATCCGCTACGACCATTTCAGCAAAGGTAGAGGCTGTTTCAGCCACATTCATGGCATATGACCGATTCAATGGATGGATATCCCTCATTGCATAAGAATGGAATGCATGTCCCAATTCATGAGCCAATGTCGATACATTGGATGGGGTGCCCGAATACGTCATGAAAATCCTTGACTGCTTATTTAATGGAAAGCCGGTGCAAAAACCTCCTGGTCTCTTACCTGGTCTGTCCTCCGCTTCAATCCAGCTGTCTTCAAAAGCTTTCTGGGTGAAGCTTGCTAATTGAGAACCGAACTTCGAGAATTGCTGTATGATGAAGTCTGCACCTTCTTGATAATCCATTACTTTGGACTGTGCCGTAACAGCAAGCGGTGCATCCAAATCCGCCCAACTTAATTTATCCAGATCCAATAACTCCGCTTTTCTTTTTAAAAACCTCACAAGCGGCTCCTTATGATCGGCAATGACATTCCACATGCTTTCGAGCGTTTCTTTTTTCATCCTCCCTATTTCAAGAGGCTCTTTCAAAATATCATCCCAGCCCCTTTTTTCATTCACACTGAGACGGAATCCAGCCAAGTGGTTCAGCGTCCGGGCAAAAAGGTCACTCTTTTCCTCCCAAGCCTGTTCCCACGCGGTAAATAATTCTTTCCTGGCCCCTTCATCAGGATCAGAAAATTTATTCGCCGCTTGGCCTACAGAAAGCTTTTCACCCTTATATGGGATGGTCATTGAACCGACGATCGTATCATACATTTGGCTCCAACCTTCGAAACCGTCCATGGCCAATTGGGTGATTAATGATTCTTCCTTTACGGAAAGCTTTTCCTTGGCCTTTTCCCGGCGTTCATTCAATACGAATTTCAATTCATTCAATGGTTCTTTTTCGAGGATTTTGTTAAAAACCGCATCATCAAGCTGTATCAACTTTTCATCCAGCCTGCTTAACACCATTTTTAGTGAAGCGACTATCTTCATTTGTTTGATCCGCAGCTGACCAGCCTTTTTATCCTGCGCATTTTGAGCTTCCAGGCATCCAATGAAGGCACTGGCCTGCGTGGATTTCATATTTGTATTTTTATAAAGATCAAATGCCTCGATTAAACTGATTTCATCATTGCCTTTTGGATTGATATTGCTTACAAGTCGGTCTAATTCTTTTACCTCTTCGTTAATTTCATCTAAAAAAATCAGGAACTCCTTAGAAGAGCTTCCTCCTCTAAAAAAAATATCCAAATCCCACGTCAAAGAATATCCCATCCTGCATTGCCCCCTTTTTATCACTAATCCCATTATAGGGGTTAATTCAAAATTTTTCTAATTAAAAGGAATTTTCAGATATTTGTCAGAACATTTTTCTATATCCCAGATTAAAAGCATGTTATGATGAATATATTCTTAGGAAAGGGGTGGTTGATTCATATGAAATTCTTTATTCACATGTCTGCCATCATCCTGCTCCTTTGGACGCTGCCCATACAGTTCCATCATCATGCACAGCAGCTGACCATTGAAGAACATACCGATGTTCACCATTGGGATAAGGCCGACAAGAAACAGCCTTTCGTGCCTTCCTTCAATTCCTGGCAGTCACTTATCATTGTTCTAATTTTCGAATTTTCCATTTTGAGTTTTCTTTATTTTCACTCAAATTTACGCCTGCGGTATCTCAGCCCAGTTTTTTTTCAGGCGAATTACGTAGCCCTACGCTCTGACATTTTATAAAAAAATAAAATGGAGGAGTGATTCATATGTGGTTCCGACTAATTATGATAGGGGTCTTTTCTTTAACCGCTTCACGTCTGTTCCTTTTTCAGGGAATCGAGATTTATCATGCATTTACGGATTTGATCCGAAATAAATATTAAAAAGAAGAGTGCGGGGAAATTTTCCCCGCACTCTCTTTGACTTTATGATTCCTATCCTTTAGCTTTCTTTTCCTTCTCTTTTTCTGCTCTGTAAAATTCGTGGAACATCTTCATCAAGGCACGTTTTTCGATCCTTGATACATAACTGCGGGAAATGCCAAGCTCCTTAGCGATTTCCCTCTGGGTTTTTTCCTTTTTCAAATCCAGTCCGAACCTGCCTACAATGACTTCCTTTTCGCGTTCATCCAAAATATCAATATACTTTTTCACTTTTTCAATTTCCATATTGAGCTGAATCGTATCGATGACATCTTCCGATTCCGATTTCAGTACATCGATTAAACTGATTTCATTTCCTTCTTTATCCTGACCGATCGGATCATGCAGGGAAATATCTTTCTTCGTTTTCTTTGTCGCTCGTAAATGCATCAGGATTTCATTCTCAATGCATCGCGCCGCATATGTGGCCAGCTTCGTACCCTTCCCATCCGAATAACTCTCAATGGCCTTTATCAAACCAATTGTCCCAATCGAAATCAAATCCTCTGTATCTTCGCCCGTATTCTCGAATTTCTTGACGATATGGGCAACAAGCCTGAGATTATGCTCGATCAGGATGTTACGGGCATCACCATCACCCTCACTCATAAGCTTCAGATATTTCTTTTCATCCTGAGATGACAGAGGCTGGGGAAAAGCGTTGTTTTTCACATAGGAAACGAATAAGTAAAATTCTTTGATAATATAACCGACAACTGTAAGTATTCCGGGCATTGGTTTCATCCCCCGTTTCTTTGGTTTCCCTATTCATACCTATGCAGCAGTGGGCTTGTTCGTGTCTGTCCCACTAAAAGAAATCAGGAAAGTGTTAAATGTTCAAACCAGCCTGGAGGAATTCCCAAGCGAACGAAGGCAATTGTTCATATAATGATAGGGAATTTTTTAGGGAAAGGGGGTTTTTACAATGGGATATAACTATGGACCATACGGATGCAGCTATGGTTATCCGGCTCCTGCGCCTTGCTATGCAGGGTCCGGTTACGGCTTTGGTTATGGCCTGTTTATTGTCCTCTTGATTTTATTGCTCATTTTCGGGTTTTGGTGGTTGTCGGGATGTGGATTTGGTTATGGAGGATCAGGTCCGTGCTGCTGATTCAGGCAAAGAAAAAAACTCGGCCCGAGTGCCGAGTCTCCCCTTTTACATATTCATTTCTACGCTTGTAGTTCCGAGTTAGCGTCATAACAACATAACTTCAATTTTATCCCTTGGCTTCTTCCCCTGTACATATATAAACCATGGCGATGCACCGGCAAATCCGTTAGCCGGTATCCTTCTCCTGCCAATAGCAACGCTTCTCTCCTTTTACGTATAACAAGTTCAACATATTAACCTCCACCTTTCTTAATTTTTTATGAACGGAATACCAACCTCGTATATTTATTTTTTAGAAAAAAGGACGGTGCTTCATCGCTTTATCTAGATGTTCTTCCCGAATCTTGTGGATTCTCTCCTGCTGCAAACATTCCTCGGCAGTCATTTTTTTCATTTTAATCGTGATTGTGAAAAAAAGCATATTCAGTGTCATAATATCACCTCCTTTAAAGGGGCGGCCTACAAAAAGGCATAAAAAGACCGCAGAAAGTTACGTCCTCCTGCGGGTTCTTTTTGAAAATATAAAAAGGCCGCAGGATAAAACACTTCTCCCTGCGGCCGCTATGTCTGAATGATTAATAAAGCCAAATTGCTTTAGAAATATTCCGCTTGGCACAGGTCGAATGTTATTTGATTGTCATTTGAAACGGACCGGCTGATTGCGATTGCGACGACTCCATGTAGATACAATGTCATTTTCTTCGACCTCCTTTGGAATATTTTTTATTACTTGGTAAGTATATCCACAAATTCGATATTTGTAAACGGCTTTTGCCTATTTATTTGAAAATTTCGATCTTTTCACCCATTTTCAAGGGCTATTATTACCTAAATGGCACGAAGTATGATAAATCCGCCCTATTGGCAACAACACTAGAAAAAAAACCTGATCCTTTTAAAGGATCAGGTTTTTTTATGAGGGTTTGTAACGTCGATTTCCGCGGGCGGTCCGGGAGCCTCCTCGGAGCGCTTTTCCCGCAGGAGTCTCGCACAACCGCTCCAATCAACTTTGTTTTGAAATTTAGATAAAACCCTTTTGTCTAAACTAAGGTTTGCTTTTATTGTTTTAAAGAGTCCTGGTCATCCATTTCGGCCAAGATCTTTTTATATTTTTTGGATAATGAGAAAAATACTATGGATATGCCCAGGAACGTTATTGTCGCTCCCATATAGACATATGTGTCAATGATCGCTTTGTCGCCAGAGGGAAGGATGGTTCCTAAATAGAAGAACGAACCCACACATAACAAAGTGATCGCAAATTGTTTAAAATCGACCATTTTCGAACGCAGCATTGCCGCCGTTTGTATTTTGCGGTTTCTCATGCCATTCCACCTTCTTTCAAGCTAATAAGATATCGATATCTCATTCTACCATATTTATTCCAAATTCCAGGGTGTAAATAATGGCAGTAAGCTTGGAAGCGTTCCCTCTCAGATTATCCTTGCAGCGCCTGTTCCAAGTCTTCCAACAGGTCTTCAACATCTTCCAGGCCAACTGAAATGCGAATCAACCCATCGGTTATTCCAAGCTCAGCACGGCGCTCAGCCGGAATGGAGGCATGTGTCATCAGGGCTGGAATGGAAATTAAGCTCTCCACTGCTCCCAGACTTTCCGCAAGTGTAAAGAATCTCACTTTATTCAAAACGGATGCGGCTTTTTCGGCACTGCCGACATCAAATGAAACCATACCGCCGAATCCACGCGATTGTTTTTTGGCAATTTCATGATTCGGGTGGCTTTCAAGACCAGGGTAATAGATTTTCGAAACGTCTTTATGCCCGGATAGGAAACGGACGATTTCGGATGTGTTTTTTTCATGCTCTTCCATCCGGATACCCAGCGTTTTAATGCCTCGCATCAGCAGCCATGAATCCTGGGGCCCTAGCACGCCTCCTGTAGAGTTTTGGATGAAATGAAGGTCATTGCCAAGTTTTTCATCATTCACCACCACAAGACCCGCTACAACATCGCTGTGTCCCCCCAGGTACTTCGTGGCGCTATGAAGCACGACATCGGCTCCAAGTGCAAGTGGATTTTGCCAGTACGGCGTACTGAAGGTATTATCCACAATGGTCAGGATGCCGTTTTCTTTAGCTATTTTTGATACTTCCCCCAAATCGGTGATTTTCAATAATGGATTCGTCGGGGTTTCAATGAACAGCGCCTTCGTATTGTCCTTTATCTCTTTTTCGATCGAGTGTATGTCACTCGTATTGATGAACGTAGCCTCCACCCCGAAGCGATTAAGCACTTTAGTGATGA
The DNA here is from genome assembly GCF_918698065.1 of Peribacillus sp. Bi134. Classification (NCBI taxonomy): domain Bacteria; kingdom Bacillati; phylum Bacillota; class Bacilli; order Caryophanales; family Bacillaceae; genus Peribacillus; species Peribacillus sp. Bi134. Next base: position 469,475 of record NZ_CAKKLN010000005.1, read on the forward strand.
CCCGGAAAGACCCTCCATAAACGTCATCGGTCATCAATACATGATCACCTTGATTGAACAGCATCATAACCGCGGTCATCGCTGCCATTCCTGATCCGAAGGCAAAGCCTCTTTTTCCTTCTTCGAGATCCTTGATCAACTCTTCTAGGGCATGGCGGGTTGGGTTTCCTGTGCGGGAATATTCATAGCCCCGGTGATTTCCCGGTCCATCCTGTTTATAGGTGCTCACTTGATAAATCGGCACCGAAACCGCTCCTGTTTTTTCATCACCAACAATGCCGCCATGGATCAATTGTGTTTTTTTTCTCATTTTACATACCTCCCTGATAAATTTTTTTGCTTAAGTATCGTTCACTGGAATCCGGAAATATGACGACGATATTTGACCCACGTGGAGCCTTGGCTGCTTCTTTCATGGCCGCTGCAAATGCCGCGCCCGAAGAACTGCCGACAAGGAGGCCTTCTTTAAGCGCCAATTCCTTTACCATATGGAAAGCGTCATGATCGCTTATCGTATGGATTTGGTCAAAATACGTTGCATCCATATAGGTTGGCAAAAATTCCATCCCGATGCCCTCTGTTTTATGGGGTCCTGCTTTGCCGCCGTTTAAAATCGATCCTTCTGGTTCGACGATGACCGTTTTGACAGCAGCGTTCTTTTCTTTTATATATCGCGATGTTCCCATGAATGTCCCGCCCGTCCCGGCGCCGGCAACAAACACATCTACATCGCCTTCCATCTGTTCCCATATTTCAGGTCCCAGCGTTTTATAATATGCATCAGGATTGGAAGGGTTGGCGAACTGCTGAGGACAATAAGATCCCGGAATTTCAGCCAGCAGCGCCTTAGCCTTGGCAATCGCACCTGTCATTCCTTCCTCTGTCGGGGTCTGGATCACATTCGCTCCAAGAGCACGCATCAATTCCTGTTTCTCTGCACTGAATTTCTCCGGAACGCAAAAAATCACGTCCACGCCACTGTTTATCGCAGCCAACGCCAATCCGATTCCAGTATTTCCGGCAGTCGGTTCGATGATCGTCCCGCCCTTTTTCACCTTCCCTGTCTGTAACGCTTGAGCTAACAATTCCTGACCAAGCCGATCCTTCACACTGCCTCCCGGATTAAAGTATTCCAGTTTGGCAAAGATACGGACTTCATCCGGAAGCGGGAAATGGGTGATTTCCATCATCGGTGTTTCCCCTATCAACTCATGAATGTTTTTAAAGACTTTCATATTCGGACATCCTTTCATAGTTATCCTACCAATTTAATAAGGATTATGCAATAAAGAATGATCAGCGGAAAGGCTTCCGCTGATCACTTACCATTCATTTCATTTTTTCAACCATTTTCAAAATCAGTGCCGCTGAATGAAGAGCCGCAGTTTCCAGGAATTTATCAAAGGAAATATTGGACTCCTTACCTGCGATATCCGAAAGGGAACGAATGATGACAAACGGTGTTTTGAATTGGAAGGCTACCTGTGCAATGGCTGCCGCTTCCATTTCCACCGCGTATAAATCAGAGAATTTCCCTCTGACGAATTCAACCCTGACAGGATCATTCATGAAAGAATCCCCCGTAACGATCAACCCTTTCGCCACTTGAATATCCTCGATTTCTTTTGCTGCTTCTTCTGCGATTGCGAGAAGCTTTTCATCCGGGATGAAAGCTGCCGGAAGCTGAGGGACTTGACCGTACTCATATCCAAAAATCGTCACATCTACATCATGGTGGCGAACTTCCGTGGATATGACCACATCCCCTACATTAAGTGCTGGATGATATCCGCCGGCAGAGCCAGTATTGATGACTGCATCCGGTTTGAATTTTTCTAACAGGATCGTTGTTGACATTGCCGCATTCACTTTACCGATTCCCGATTTAAGCAAAATGACCTCGACACCATTCAGTGTTCCTGTATTGAACTCGGAACCGGCAATGGTCACCCGCTCCAAACCTTCCAATTTATCACGTAAAATCGTAACTTCTTCTTCCATTGCTCCGATTATGGCTACCTTCATTAGTAAAAACCTCTTCCTATAATTTTTCCGCCTCCATAATCCAGACAAATTGATTGCAGCGCTCGAAGTTCACCTTGTATCCATTTGCTTCAAGTGCTTTTTCCAAAAAAGGAATCGTAGTATAATATTCCGTTTGCAAATCGTTCGCCAAATTATGAAAGCCTGCCTGCCTTGCATCTTGAATCGCCCGTTCATGAGCTTCCCTTGATTGATACATCGTATCCGCAAACACTATTTTACCACCAGTATTCAGTAACTTTCCATAGTTGGCTATCGCTTTTTCTTTTTCTTCATCGGTTAAATGATGAAACGCATACGTGCTCACGATCGAATCGACCTGTTCCGGCTTCGGAAAATCGATAAAATCCCCATCTGCAATTTCTGTTTTTCCACGCAGCTTGCTTACCGCTATTTCCCTCATCGCAGGTGAGGGTTCAATTCCCGATACCTTTAGGCCTTTCCTCAAAAGCCTTTCCGTCAAATTCCCGGTACCTACGCCGAACTCCAGCACATGACCATGAGCCCGGTCCGTGACGCTATCCAATATCCTATCATAATGTTTAAAAACCTCTTGATACTCAATATCGTGTCCACTAACCGTATCATCATACGATTTCGACCATTCTTCAAATAAATCGATAAATTCTCTGCCCATTTTTAATCACCTTTTTATGATAAGATAATAAAACCTATAAGCATAATATGAAATAAACACAGAAACAGTTCTTGTTTTTTAGGCAAATCCATCATTCGGTTCAGATTCGGAGAAAATGGTGTTAAACTAACAGTATCTAAATGTTGGAGGGGAACAGTCATGAGTTTTCAACTTGACTTAAACTTATTCGAAGATAAAATAGAATTTTTCGAAGCAGAAAGCATCAAGAATCTTGAAGAAAAAATCCAATCACAAATTGAAATCAATAAAGCGATCATGCTTCAGGTGGAATCCGTATCACACCAAATGTATGTAAGTGAGGAAGGCAGACGTTTTTATAGTGCTGTCGTCCACTTTAAAGCAAAAAAATGATCACGATGAAAAACCCCCGAAAGCGGAATTCCTTTCGGGGGTTTTATGTTTATGATTTGAACATTACCTTTTATCGTTTGTCTTCAGTTCTTCGACTTTTACAGGTTTCCAACCTGATCCGTCCACCCATTCAATATAAACACGGAAGGTTTTAGGATTATCTCCTTCAGAAACGGTTCCGATTGCGGTGTTTGACGAACCGCCGTTTTGCAGCCACCATAGCTTCATGCTGCCTTCATCGATTCCAGCTCCGCTTGCTATGGCTTTACTCATTTCATTCCAATCGACCGAGCCCTTATCGAAGCTTGTAGTGTGCTCCCCGGATTGCTCAGTTCCTACTGGTTTCCAGCCTTCACTCTTATAAGTGGCCGCAACATTGCCATCACCGCTGCCTTCCACTTCCACAAGGTCGGCATCCCCTGCTTTTTCTGGATCTGCACCATCTTCTACGTTCTCTTCTGAATCTTCCTCTGTTGCTTTACTATCTTCTTCTGCATCTTCCTCTGTTGTTGCTTCACTATCTCCTACTGCGTCTTCCTTCTCTGAATCCGTTTCTTCCTTTTTGCCAGCAGGCTTGTCCGCTACCTTCCCTGAATCTGTATCGGCGATTTGCTTTGGTTCAGTCGTGGCTTTTTTTGTTTCGGTGCCATCGTCACTTAAGAAAATCGTGACTGCGACAATGACGATTAAAATGGAAACGATGGTGATAGCAATATTATATATTTTATTTACTTTTCTTTTTTGATCTCTCTGATTAAAACGTGAGCCCAAGGTCCATTCCTCCCTTACCTTTTCTTACTGCCTCATTTTAACATGATTTAGCTAGAGATAGAAGGGAAGGGTTTCCTACACTTTTCGTCAATTCTCGCTATTGTCCTGGTCCTTGGAGTACAGGACTTTTACAATATCTGAAAAAAGAGGCGTCATACTGGAACTGTTTTCCTTTGTTTCAAAACTTACGGTAACAAGAGCATATTTGGGATCTTTATATGGAAAGTAGCCCGCAAACCATTTATTGAGCTCCCCTTTTTCGATATTGGTCTGAGCTGTTCCAGACTTGCCGGCGACCTCAACAGGCAAATCTCTCAAGGCAGCGCCCGTCCCCTTCTCTTCCGTCACGACCTTCCTAAGAAGATGCTGCATCTTCATCGCCGTATATGGAGACAGTGTCTCGCCGCCAATACTTTGATTGGGAAAATCGACTACGGTCGTACTGTTGTTAAATTCGACCTTTGAAACGGCTTTGACCTGTTCTTTCTTGCCGCCGCGAGCAATCGTAGCCATCATATTCGCTATAGCGAGCGGTGTCGTTTGGACATCCTGCTGGCCAATTGCCGTTTTGGCAATCATTTTCGGATCTTTTTTTAAATCGTCATCATGCCAGACCTTACCGGCTTGTTCATGATGCAACTGAGTGACTTCGGTGTGATACACGTCCCCTTGCCAGCCCGTTTCACCAACCAGCCCTAACATTTTAGCGTATTTATCCAAAAAGTCCGGATCCTTCTCAGATATTTCCTGTGACAATTCGGCAAACGTCCTGTTGCAGCTTTGGGCAAAGCTATTTTCAAAATTAAGCATGCCCAGTTCCCTCTGTTTATCCGTTTTCCCGTCTATCGTCAAATTACAATTAAATGTCCGGGTGTGACTAGCGGCTTCATAATCGATGGCAGCTGCTGCCGTGACCGTTTTAAAGACGGAGCCCGGTGTTTTTTGAGTCAGCATCATATTGACGGCGCCTTCGCCATTCGGATCTTTTATATTAAGCGCCGGACGTGATACCATTGCGACGATTTCACTTTTTTCAATATCGATCAGTACAAGACCGCCTTTTTTTATCCCGCGTTCATCGACGAGCTTCTCCGCTTTTTCCTGAATTTCTTTATCGATCGTCGTCACGACCTTCACCGGGTAAAGCGGATTTGCAGGTTCCACATATTTAACATCGACACCGAACATTGGTCCTCCGCTGGCGTCCACGTGAAAAACGAGCTTCGATTCCCCAGCGGAAAGCAAGAACTCATCGAAGGTCCTTTGCAGCCCCGTATTGCCTATTTTCGTTTCAGGAGATAAATTCATGTCCGGATAACGTTTTTTCTTTTCCACATCTGATATATTCGTCGTGCCGATCAATTGCGCTGCAGGAGTTTGATCATGATATAATTTCTCGTTCACGGCAAAGACCCCGGGAATCTTCAGTTCATTGATTGCCTTCGATTGGCTGGATGACAACTCTATCGGTTCATCCCCGCCAAATACGAATGGTTCTTCCGCTTGTTCTATCGCACGTTTTAACTCCGCTTCCGATTTGCCTATTATCGAGGCCACTTCATCTATAGGCCATGTCATTTTTTTCAAAAATGGAAATAGGACGAGCGTCGGGATTTCTTCATGTGCAAGCGGTTCTCCATTTCTGTCATAAAACTTTCCGCGTCCATCATCAATCTTTAATATCTGTGAACGCTGATTCACGCTTGCCTCTAACAGGTTCACATTATGCTTTGAAAAAGATTCTGTCGATACAAGTTGAATGTAGGCAAGCCTGCCTATGAGCATCAGCATGAAAGCGGTCAAAAAAAGAGCCAGCAACCTCATTCGTTTCTTTTTCATAAAATACACCTCGTAACCATTGTTGACGAGGTGCGAATTTTTAAACAATTTCGAACAAATTTACGGGGCATTTTTCCATAAAAAAGAGGATGCCCAATGGACATCCTTTTGCATTTAATTAGTCGATGGAAACAATCTTGACGCTCATTTCGCCGCCAGGTGTCATGATTGATACCTTGTCACCGACCCTTTTCCCTATCAGGCTTTTCGCGATCGGGGAATCATTGGAGATTTTCCCTTCGAATGGATCCGCTTCAACGCTTCCTACGATGGAATATGTTTCTTCGTCACCATTTGGAAGTTCAACGAATGTTACCGACTTTCCAAGTGAAACTGTATCTGTATTCGAATCATTGCCTTCAATGATTTTTGCATTACGGATCATGTTTTCGATAGTTGTAATACGTCCTTCAACGAAAGCCTGCTCTTCTTTTGCGGAATCGTACTCTGAGTTCTCGGAAAGGTCTCCAAAACTGCGGGCGATTTTGATTCTTTCCACCACTTCTTTACGTTTAACCGTTTTTAACTGTTCCAGTTCCTGTTCAAGCTTTAACTTACCTTCAATAGTCATTGGATATTCTTTTTCAATTGCCAAAACCCTTCACTCCTTCAAATTCTTTACAGCAAGCATTCGCTGTGACAAGTTTATGTACTATATAGTGCTTAACCCAGAAATCGAGTCAGAATATATAATTGCGCGACTTAAAAAGTACGCGCTTCGATACTAAGAAACATCCGTTCCTTAGTATATAAACCGACTGCGGTGTGCAGCCGGTTCGTTCTGTATCAAGAATAGAGTATTGCGTTTTCCAACATTTGTCCAGTCTTTCCCAATAAATAGTTGGGATTATTTAAATAAACGGAGGAAAATGGCACCTATCATTATTTATGCTATGTTATTACAAAAAAGACTTTTGTTCAAGGATTGTTTGAATTTTTGTCACCATGAGGTCAATTGCCACATGGTTTTGACCGCCTTCCGGAATGATGATGTCGGCATAACGCTTCGTCGGTTCTATGAATTGATTATGCATCGGCCGAACGACACTGATGTATTGTTCGATGACGGAATCTATGGAACGGCCGCGTTCTTTAATATCACGGGTCATCCGACGAAGGATCCGCAAGTCTGCATCCGTATCAACATATAGCTTCATATCCATCAGGTCCCGGAGGCGCTCGTCCTCCAGCACAAGAATCCCTTCAAGGATGATGACATCCTGGGGCTCAACTGTGATGACTTCTTCCGAACGCGTATGGATCGAATAATCATAAACCGGTTTTTCTATCGTTTCATAGCGCAGCAATGCGTTAATGTGATCGATTAGCAAATCATTATCAAAGGCAAGCGGATGATCATAGTTCGTTTTCAAGCGCTCTTCAAAAGGCAGATGACTTTGATCTTTATAGTAATAATCTTGTTCGATCATCAGGATGGAATGTCCTTGAAAGAATTCAAAAATGGAACGGGTAACACTTGTTTTACCTGATCCAGACCCTCCGGTAACTCCGATGACCACTGGTTTCTTTCTTGTCATGTCAATTCTCCTTCCGCATCATATTGTTCACATAAACTCTATTATCTACTTGAATGCGGACAATTTGAAGCGGATGGCGGGCTGCCTCCAGCTCCTTACCTGACTCATCCCAGATCGTACCGATTTTTTGAGTGAAGTTTTCGATTTCCGGTCCAAAAAACTCCACTTCATCTCCAGGCTTGAAGAAGTTACGTTGCTGCATGGTAACGATTTTAGTTTCCTCGTCGTAATCAAGCACCAACCCTGCGAAGTCGAAGCGAGTCTTTACGGTATGATTCCCGAACATTTGCTGTTTATACCCAGGAATTTCACCTTCCATGAACGATGATGCCGTCTCACGATTCGCACACTTATCAAGCTCTTCCAGCCATTCTTGTTCAATCTTGAAATTGTCCGGATCGGCACAATACGCATCAATCACTTTACGATAGACGCTGACAACTGTTGCTATATAATGAATGGACTTCATTCTTCCTTCGACTTTTAAGCTGTCTATGCCAATTTCAATCATGCCTGGCAGTGATTCAATCAGCTTCAAGTCTTTTGGACTCATTGCGAATGGAGCATCTTCTTTATCGAATAAAGCCTTCTCCCCGTCTTGATCCAACTCATATAAATCATAATCCCAACGGCAAGACTGACAGCAGCCGCCGCGATTCGAATCACGCGCCGTCATATGGTTCGAAAGGGTGCATCGTCCAGAATAGGCAATGCACATGGCTCCATGAACGAAAGCCTCGATTTCGATATCGACCTTCTCCTTCATTTCACGGATTTCATCAGCACTCGTCTCACGTGCCAAAACCACCCGCTCCAAGCCTTCCTCTTTCCAATACTGAACAGCCTTCCAGTTCGATAGCGATTGCTGTGTGCTTAAATGGATCTCGACGTTCGGAGCGACACGTTTACAGGTTTCGATGATTAATGGATCGGCTACGATGATACCATGAACCCCAGCCTCCTGAAGTCCTTCCAGGTAATCATCCAGGCCATCGATATTTTCATTATGGGCGAAGATATTTGTCGTTACATATACTTTAGCGCCATACTTTTTAGCGAATTCGACGCCTTCCTTCATTTCCTCAAACGTGAAGTTGCCGGCATTGGAACGAAGACCATATTCCTGACCACCAATGAACACGGCATCCGCGCCGTAATGGACGGCAATTTTTAATTTTTCAAGGTTGCCGGCCGGAGCCAGCAATTCCGGTTTTTTTACAATGACTCTCTTTCCATCAACGATCTTGGAAATTTTATCAGCAATAGCATTCAAGGCTATTCCTCCTCTTTCTCTTACCCTTTTCTTTAATAAACCGATTCTTTAAAGAAGAACCCGGTATCCAACTCGCGGTTATCCGGCTGCACCGCTTTGACCTTTTCAAAGAGCTCAGATTTCATATCATCATAACGGTCAGGGTCTTCAGCACATACGTCAATCGCTTCCCGATATAGCTTTGTCATTTCAATGATATACTCCGGTGTTTGCAATACCCCTTCGATTTTCAATGAATCGATTTCCGCTTCAATCAATTCCTGAAGTTCATCAATCATGCACATATCATTCGGACTCATGATATGTGTGCCATTTTCATCTTCATAAATCGGATATTTATTTTCACGTTCCTTATCATGCAAGAACATACTTCTATTTTCCTTCCGATTTTCCACTTCCATTGCCTTGCCTTGGTATTCAAAGTAATTACCTAGAAGCGTACGCTTCGATTGGAACATGCATGTCATGCCGTGCACTTGCACTTCAATCTCCACTTCGGCATTTTCCTTCATTTCCACTATCTCGTCCAGACTTATCTCACGGGCAGCCACGGCACGGACTGCACCGCGTTTCCCCCAGTAATTACATGTGTACCAGTTCGTTACCGTCATCTCTGTATTCCAGTGCAGGGGCATATCAGGTGCCACTGCACGGACAGCCATCAAGACTGCGGGATCACCGAATATGATCCGGTCGGCACCAGCTTCTTTAAGGAAAGTGACATACCCTTCAAGCTCGTCCACTTTTTCATTATGAAATATGGCGTTCATGGATACATACACTTTCTTGCCCGCGGCATGTGCAAGCTCAATCGCCTTCTCGACATCTTCACGTTTGAACTCTCCTGCCAGCCTTAGTGCATAGCGTTGTTCGCCAATGACGAAGGCGTCAGCGCCTGCACCGATGAGTTCTGTTATATGATCGACACTTGTCGGAGTTACGAGTAATTCAGGCTTTTTCATTTTTGTCACCTCTATGTTTACTTATGGCCACACCATCACCAATCGGCAAAATTACGGTATCGAAATTGGGATGGTCTTGTAACCAGATGTTAAAGTCTCTGATTTTTTTGATGAGAGCTCGCTTTCTTCTCGTCATTTCCATTTCTTCAATGTTTTCGGCAACCAGGCCTTTGAATAAAACATTATCAGTAATGATTATGCCAGCACCAGCCAGGAACGGTTCAAACAGCTCAAAGAATCGTTTGTACTGCCCTTTAGCTGCATCAACGAAGATGATATCAAACGGACCATGTTCCATGACTTTCGGTCCAGCTTCAAGGGCATCCCCTTCAATGAGGGTGATCCTTTCCGACAGTCCCGCCTTCTTGAAGTTAGCTCTTGCCTGCTCAATACGGGCTTCATTCCGTTCAAGTGTGACGATTCGAGCTTCCGGAAGGGTCTCAGCCATCCTTATTGCCGAATAGCCAATCGCCGAACCAACCTCCAATATCGCCTTAGGCTGATGAAGCCTTAAAATCTGAAGCAGCACCTCAATGCCTTCGGGCTCCATAATCGGCACATTATTTTCCATCGCAAAATCTTCCAACTCCTTAAGCAAACCCGTACGCTCCGGAATTAAGGAATGAAGATATTGTTCTATTTTTCCGTTCAAAACGTTTCCTCCAATTATAAGGAAAACAAAAGCGCTTGGTCAGTATCATGAAGAAATTGATAGGTCAATTTCCTCACAAGGAGCAGCTGAAACAAGTATGCTTGACGATCTACATTTCCTTATCTTTCAAAATAAAACCCGGCATTCGCCGAGTTACGTCACCGATAGGAATCGGATCTAAAATTCACTTGTACTATTCTATCATAAAAACAAGGGGAAAGTAATATCTCTCCCCCCTCAGTCTCATTGCATTTTTTTATTTATTTATTGGAAATATGCTCTGCCTTTTTGACATTGTGGTCATCCAAGGTCTTCGAGTAAAGGACTTCCCCTTCAGGTGTTGCCAAAAAGTATAGGTAATCCGTTTTCTCAGGCTTCAGTACCGCATCGATCGATGTCGTTCCGGCATTTGCAATCGGCCCTGGAGGCAGCCCTTTATTCTTATACGTATTATAAGGCGATTTCACCTCAAGGTCTTTATAATACACCCTGCTCTTATGTGAACCTTTTGCATACAAAACGGTCGGATCCGTTTGAAGCGGCATATCTTCCTCGATACGATTGTAAAAGACGGAAGCTATTTTTCCGCGATCGACCTGTGCCGTCGCCTCTTCTTCAACAAGCGAAGCGAAGGTCAGCATCTCATGTACGGAATAATCGTTTTTGTCCATCTGGGTCTCGTATGCCTGCAACGTCTCTTCGGTTTTCTTCAGCATCTCGATGACGATCGATTCCAGTGTCGGCTTTTCCTCATAAAAGTCATAAGTAGCTGGGAAAAGGTATCCTTCAAGCGGATATAAAACCTTTTCATTTTCAATTTCCGAGGTCAAGAGCTGCGGAAATTTCTCTTGCATGGAATTAACGAATTTCTTATCATTCAATTTCTTAAAGACCTTTTTCGGATCTTCACCCGTCTTCACTGCGATGATATCGGCAATTTGAACAAGCTGCTTTCCTTCAGGAATCGTTATCTTCATTGCAGCTTCCTTCATGAGTTTTCCGGTTTTGATGCTTGTGACGATATCTTCAATTGGCATGGAAGGTGATAATTTATACTCTCCTGCCTGAAAACCGGATTCATTGCGGAATTTAATATAATATTTGAAAACGCGTGCGTCCTTGATTATCCCCTGCTCTTCAAGCAGTGTTGAAATTCCGTTAACGGAAGAACCGATTGGGATTTTCACTTTCTTGATGGTGTCATCATCCGGATCGACTGGTTTCATGGCTGAGTTGATATATAAAAAGCCCACAAGACCAACTATCCCAATTAGTACAATAAGCGAAGCAATCGTAATCATGATGATTTTACGAACCAGCTTGGCTTCTCCTTGCTGTTCTAACAATTTCATTCGGATATGTTCCTTTTTAGATAAATTTTTATCTTTTTCATCCATGTTCATTCCCCCTGCAAACTCACACCAACTACAGAATGGTTTCTAGATGATGCTTTCTCTAATTAATCTTTGCTTCGAACATTATACTAAAATCAACAAATAATTACATGTTTTTTGCAAAACTACATTCATCAATACTCTATTTATGGCAAAAACGCACTAGTTTTGTCAATATACAGGTGTGATTTAATAGGAAAATAGTGATATCTTTGTCTAAAGTTTTTTTGAGGGTATATTGATTTTCGCTCCAGGCACTCGCTTTCCGCGGGCGGTCCGGGAGCCTCCTCGGCTTACGCCTGCGGGGTCTCCCCTAGACGCGCTTTTCCCGCAGGAGTCTCGCACCTACTCTACAATCAACTTTGTTTTAATTATTTACTCAGCTTAAAAATTTGTTTCCTGCATGTGTCAGGCATTTCAGGCAAGGGCAGGAATATTCATATAGGAATGCCATAAAAATTTGAAGAAAAAGAAAGGTGTGAAGGAGTTGGATAATTCTTATTTTGTAGGTTGGGGGACATTGGCACTCATAAACGCCGGACTTGCTCAAGGTAAAAATAGAACGGCGTTGAATTGGTTCTTGCTATCATTATTTTTAGGTCCGTTCGCCACTTTTATGCTTTTATTCGCAGAGAAAAGATAAGGTGTTACTGGTACATAAATGAAAAAAAACGACCTTCATGTCCACAGTTTATTACAGGTTTATTGAACGTTTATTTGTTTTCAGGCACTCGCTCCAATCGATTCAGATAGTAACCCTTTTGCCTAAAAAAGTAGCTCAGAATGGTCACAACCGAACCATGAAATGTTATTTGGTGGTGGACTTAAATTTCCACTCCAGGCACTCGCTTTCCGCGGGCGGTCTCGGGAGCCTCCTCGGCTTCCGCCTGCGGGGTCTCCTTAGACACGCTTTCCCCGCAGGAGTCTCGCACCTTCCGTTCCAATCGACTTTGTATTAAAATTTCAGATTGAAACCCTTTTGCCTAAAAAAGTGGCTCGGAATGGTCACAACCGAACCATGAAATGTTATTTGGTGGCGGACTTAAATTTCCACTCCAGGTACTCGCTTTCCGCGGGCGGTCTCGGGAGCCTCCTCGGCTTCCGCCTGCGGGGTCTCCTTAGACACGCTTTTCCAGCAGGAGTCTCGCATCTTCCGTTCCAATCGACTTTGTATTAAAAATTCAGATTGAAACCCTTTTGCCTAAAAAAGTGGCTCGGAATGTCACAACCGAACCATGAAATGTTATTTGGTGGTGGACTTGAATTTCCACTCCAGGTACACGCTTTTCCCGCAGGAGTCTCGCACCTTTCGTTCCAAATCTTCCTCTTTTCAAAAAAAAAACCGACCTTTAAGGGCCGGTTTTTTCTCTTATTCTTCTTCCGCTTCTTCTTGGTCAAGGAATGTATTTAACATTTCTTCGACAAGATCCCACTCTTCTTCTGTTTCGATCGGTGTAAGTTCACCATCTTTATTATCTTCGCTCGGTACGAATGATGAAGCGTGGATTTCGATTTCTTCCTCATCATCTTCTGCAGACATCGGATAGTAAAGTACATAAGATTTGTTGAATTTATCTGAGTCGAATGTGAAAAGGATTTCGCAAAGCTGCTCGTTTCCGTTTTCATCTACTACTGTAATGTTGTTTTCGCCGTGTTCCATTTGTATTCACCTCATATTGAATTTGTTTGTCTGTCCAAGAATCCTTGCAGAATCATGACAGCCGCCATTTTATCAATGACTTTCTTGCGTTTGCTTCGGCTCACGTCCGCCTCAAGAAGGACACGTTCAGCCGCCATAGTTGTCAACCGTTCATCCCAGAGAAACACCGGCAGCTTGAATTTGTTTTCTAATCGTTTAGCGAAATCTTGGCTGATCTCGCCTCGCGGTCCAACGGTACCATTCATGTTTTTAGGTAAACCGAGGACAATTTTAGAAACATCATGCTCTTTTATGATTTCATTGAGGCGTTTAAAGCCGAAGTCATTTCCAGCTTCGTTAATTTTGATCGTTTCCAATCCTTGTGCAGTCCAACCCATCGCGTCACTCAGGGCAACGCCGATGGTTTTTGAACCTAAATCAAGTCCCATTGTGCGCATTAGTATTCCTCTCGATGGTTCTTAAGATACGACTTAACCAATTCTTCGATGATTTCATCGCGTTCAAGCTTACGAATAATGTTTCGAGCATCCATATGGCGCGGGATGTAGGCCGGGTCACCAGATAATAGATAACCGACAATCTGGTTTATCGGATTATAACCTTTTTCCTGAAGTGCAACATAAACTTGAGACAATACTTCTTGTACATCTCTTTCGAATGGTTCTTCGGGAAAATTAAATTTCATCGTTTTATCAAAGGAACTCATAAACATGCACCTCTCCTCAGCGTCCAGAATCCACTATTACCTACATTGTACAACACTTTCCATTGATTATGAAATCGATAAGACCCATTCTTCAACAAAATTAAGCGCTGCATCCAATTTTTCCGGGTCTTTTCCGCCGGCTTGGGCCATATCTGGACGTCCGCCACCGCCGCCGCCGCAACGGGAAGCAACTTCTTTGACCAATTTACCAGCATGGAAGCCGCGGTCGATGTAATCCTTAGTCACCCCGGCAATCAAATTGACTTTATCACCTTGGGCCGAACCTAATACGATAATGACAGAATCGAGCTTTTGTTTCAAATCATCCGCCATGGCACGCAGATTATTCATGTCGGTAGCTTGAACCTTCGCCACCAATACTTGAACGCCATTTACGTCTTTTACGTTAGAAACAAGGCTGCTTGCTTCAATATTACTTAATTTTGCAGTAAGGCTTTCATTTTCACGATGAAGATCCTTCACTTCAGCTAGTACCGTTTCAATTCTTGAAGGTACATCTTTCAAGTTCGTTTTCAATTTGGCAGCCGCGTCTTTCAAGACACCGATTTGATCAGTCATCAATTTGTATGCCCCTGCACCCGTTACCGCTTCAATACGGCGAGTACCTGCACCGATGCCGCTTTCAGATACGATTTTGAACAAGCCGATTACCGCTGTATTCGGAACGTGGACACCCCCGCAAAGCTCAAGGCTGTAATCGCCGATTTGAACGACACGGACAATCTTGCCGTATTTTTCGCCGAACAACGCCATTGCGCCCATAGCCTTAGCTTCCTCGACGTTTTTATAGTCTGTATTCACTTGTAAGCTTTGCCAAATCTTTTCATTTACAATCGTTTCGATTTGTTCAATCTCTTCAGCCGTTATCTGGCCAAAATGAGAGAAGTCGAAGCGAAGGCGTTCAGCCTGTACGAGTGAACCTGCTTGATTGACATGTGTACCAAGCACATCTTTCAACGCCTGATGAAGAAGATGCGTCGCTGTATGATTTTTCGTGATATGGATCCGATTTTCTTGATTTACCGTAGCAACGATATCGGAATCTGCTGTTAAAGTGCCGGCAGTAACTGTTACACGGTGCAGATTTTGGCCATTAGGAGCCTTTTGGACATCATGGACATCAACCTTCACTGATTCACTGGCCATCGTTCCTATATCGGCTATTTGTCCGCCGCTTTCCGCATAGAAAGGAGTTTTGTTCAGTATCACTTGAACTTCTTCACCTTCTTGTGCCTCCGTTACAAGCTCGCCATTTTTTACTATGGCAGCAACTTTGGCTTCGACAGCGACTTGATCATAGCCGACAAATTCACTTTCAACTTTAATATCTCCCAATACCCCGCCTTGGATTTGCATGGAATCCACATCTTGACGCGCTGAACGGGCACGTTCACGCTGTGCATCCATTTCCTTTTCAAATCCAGCATGATCGACCGTCATGCCTTCTTCTTCTGCATATTCTTCCGTTAACTCAATCGGGAAGCCATATGTGTCATATAAACGGAATGCATCACTGCCAGGAATGGTTGTACCGCCTTTTTCCTTTTCCTTTTTAATGACTTCAGAAAGGATGGCGAGTCCATCATTTAGAGTTTCATGGAAGCGTTCCTCTTCATTCTTGATTACTTTTGCAATGAACTCTTTATTCTTAAGGACTTCAGGGTAGAAGTCTTTCATGATTTCGCCGACAACCGTCACAAGCTCGAACATGAATGGTCGATTGATGTTGATTTGCTTAGCATACCGAACCGCTCTGCGGAGTAAACGGCGCAATACATAACCGCGGCCTTCGTTGGATGGAAGAGCCCCGTCACCTACTGCAAAGGCTACCGTACGAATATGGTCTGCAATGACCTTGAATGCAACATCTTTTTCTGAATCAACACCATACTTCACATCGGAAATCTCTTCGACTGCCCGGATGATCGGCATGAATAAATCTGTATCATAGTTCGTCGCCACATCTTGAACGACGGAAGCCATACGTTCAAGGCCCATGCCTGTATCGATATTTTTCTTTGGAAGCGGTGTGTAAGAACCGTCCGGATTATGGTTGAATTGGGAAAACACAAGATTCCAGACTTCTAGATGCCTTTCATTTTCCCCGCCTGGATATAATTCCGGATCATTCGGATCATCGCCATATGCTGGTCCGCGGTCATAGAAAATCTCTGTGTTCGGGCCGCTTGGACCTTCACCGATATCCCAGAAGTTCTCCTCCAGGCGAATGATCCTTTCAGCAGGAACACCGATTTTCTTATTCCAGAGTTCGAATGCTTCATCATCTTCAGGATGGATCGTCACAGCCAATTTGTCTTTGTCGAACCCAATCCATTTTTCATCGGTCAAAAATTCCCATGCCCATGTGATGGCTTCTTCTTTGAAATATTCACCAATGGAGAAGTTTCCGAGCATTTCGAAGAACGTATGATGACGTGCCGTTTTCCCTACGTTTTCAATATCGTTTGTACGGATGGCCTTTTGAGCATTTGTAATCCTTGGATTTTCAGGAATCACCCGTCCATCAAAATATTTCTTTAACGTCGCCACCCCGGAATTGATCCAAAGCAATGATGGATCTTCATGAGGAACCAATGACGCACTTGGTTCGATGTTATGGCCTTTTTCACTAAAAAAATCTAAATACATTTGGCGGATTTGAGCACCAGTTAAATACTTCATATATATATCCTCCTTTAAAAATTATGTAATTTTGAGCACACAAAAAACCCCCATCCCAAAAACAGGGACGAGAGTTGACTCGCGGTACCACCCTGATTATGGACGCAGGAATTCATCCCAGGACCATCACCTTCATAAAAGCCTTAACGCGGCATGACGGCAGGTATTAGCTGCTCTCAGGACTAGCTTTCTGCTGCTCTTCACCTTACAGCCCCTTTCAGCCTGGGGGACCACTCTCTTTTAGATGGACTTCAGCATACTTCATCCTTCAACGAATTATCTTATGTAATGGATTATATTCACAAGACTTTTATTTGTCAATAAGGGGCGGCTTCTTTCTAAAGTGAACGCGGGCATGAAGTACAAAAACTTTCAATACTGCCAATATAGGAATTGAAAGGACCATGCCCATGATACCTCCTATTTCACCCCCGGCCAATAATGCGAGCATGATGAACAGTGGATGCATATGGAGGCTTTTACCGACTATAAGCGGCGAAAGGATATTTCCCTCAAGAAATTGAAGTACAAGCACGATGACCGCGATGATTAACACCATCTTAACCGACATTGTCGCGGCGATGACCAGTGCAGGAATCGCCCCAATAATCGGTCCGAAATAAGGAATGACATTCGTTATCCCGATTATCGCCCCCAATAGAAGCGGATATTGCATTCCGACTATCCAGAAGAGCAGCGAGGAAATCAAACCGATCACGACACAGACGATGATTTGTCCGCGGATATAGCCGCCAAGCGACGCATCCACATCACGAATGAATGCCCGTCCCTGCTTGCGCCATTTTTTCGGCGTCATATACCATGCCATTTTTTTTAAAACAGTGAAATCTTTCAGGATATAAAATGCGATGAATGGAATCAATGCAATCAGGACGATGAAATCAATCATCTTCATTGCATACTCCATCGCCTTTTCAGGTATACGCTTCAGCCAATCTTCGAAAAGGGTGACACCTTCTTCGAACCTTTCATGAATTCCGAACGGCCAGGCCGCCGTTTGATGATTGAGTTTATCGATGCTGCCCCGGTACTGTTCAACCAGTTCCGGCACGCTTTCCGACAGCTCGCGGACCTGGCTGACGATCACTGGAATGCCTTTATAAACAGCAAAGCCGATCCCTCCGAAAAACAATAAATAGATGATCGTAATCGAAAGCCAGCGACGCATCCCCTTCTCATTTAAATATTCCACTACAGGGTGGAGCAAGTAACTGATGAACGCGCCAATCAAAAAAGGCAGCAGTACCGTCACACATACAGCAACGACAGGTCCCCACATGGGCTTAAGTTTCATAAAAATATAGATAACGAAAAATAAGAGCAATAAAAAACCCAGGCGATAAAACCACTTTAGACGAATACTCACAATAAACACCTCCCGCTCATTTATTCTTCGAAAGGCGGGAGGTTTTCATACATAAAAAAGAGTGCCCTCATTATCAGGACACCCATTCCTGCTATAATAATGATTTTAATCTTTTGCGTATTTTCTTCATGTTCCGTTTAAACATCTTCGAGTTCATCAAGTCCGAACCCATATTCATTAGAGTATTGCGTGAACGTCTAGCCATTGCAAACACCTCTTCCGTTATTTACATACCGAAGCGGCGGTCATTTTCCTCAAACAAATCGTCCAATGAGCTTAAACTTCCATCTTCCTCGACTTGGTGCGTATTTATGAGCCCTTCGGATAGAGTCATTTCAATAAAGCAATTCCAACAATAATATTGATTTACGCCAATCTTCCCAACATCTTTACTGCGGCAATTCGGACATTTAATTTCCAAAATGGACACCTCACTGTTCATAAACTGAAACAATGATGGTATCCTTCCCTAATGCAGGCGGCTGTTTTGATTCTATCACTGTCGACTCCGAGAAAAACCCATCCGTTGTTTCATACGCTATAATCGTGCCCATTTTTTCCTTGAAATATACATCCTGCAGTAAACCAAGCTCTTCGCCCATTTCTGAAAAAAGCATGCGTCCCAATAATTCGTCCTTCGAGAGGCAAATGGAATCCGCAGGCACCTTCCTTAAGGTTGAATCCTGTTGCATGATGACGATCCCATCTGGACCGAATGAAGAAATATCGTCGAGTTTCAAATGAAAAGCTCTTTTGAACAATGCATGTTGATGAACGACCAAGCCTGTTACCTGCCCCATTTCAGAAATTGATAAATCGTGGACCGTACCGATTCTTTCTCCTTTGATTGTAAAAACCGGCATCCCTTTCAATAAAGAAAACGTCCGCAAGGTCATCCCGCCTTTCCGAACATTTTTATTATCTCTTTACTATTGTAAATAGATGTGCTGAAAGGTTTTCCATTGTTGGTCCCTCTTCCGGTAAAACAGAAACCAGGCCATAAAAAAAGACCGGTTTCCCGGTCTAATACACTTACTTTACCATCCTCTGCTGGCACCTCCGCCACCGGAACTTCCGCCGCCGCCGCCCCGTGGACCGCCGCTGCCGCCTCCACGGCCGCCGCCACCTCCGCGACTGATGATTATCAAAAGGATATTGATTAGCGTTTGAAGGAAAAATCCTTTAAAGAACTTGGCATCGAGGATTACTACGATGATGACTAAGATGATAATGAGGAAAATCTGTAAACCTGATGGCTGAAAGGTTTCTGACTCGGGCTGAACGGAGAGATCTTGATAAAACTCGTCACCTAGGTCGTATTCTTTCGTGACATCGTTATATACAGCCTTATAGGTCTCCGTCAGGGCAACATCATATTTACCCTCTTTCAGCGCAGGGATAGCCACATCATCCAAAATCTGTCCAGATCTTATATCGGTAATGGCCCCTTCCAAACCGTACCCCACTTCAATGCGGATTTTCTGTTCTTCCATGGCCAGCACAATGAGGACTCCATTGTTCAGCTCGGCATCACCAAGCTTGAATGATCTAAATGCCTCGACCGAGTACTCCTCGATTTCGGATCCTTCCATCGAATCAACCGTCAAAACGGAAATTTGTGCTTTTGTGGCATCATCCAATCGTTTCCCAAGTTCGATGAGTTCGGATTTTTCCTGATCATCCAGGACTCCAGCAAAGTCCTGAACATATATATCCCCAACTGGTTCAGGGATGTTAGGTTGTGCTGCGGCTACGTTTGCTAAACCGAACGTGAGAATGAAGAATAGCGCAAACACAGCGAGTCTTTTCATTATTTATCGCTCCCGAAATCAACCTTTGGCGTTTCTTTTTCTTGATCGGTCACTTCAAAATATGGTTTGGCATCGAACCCGAACACTCCTGCCATCATATTCTTCGGAAAGCGTTTAATCATTTTATTATAGTTGGTAACTTCATCATTATAGTCTTTTCGTGCTACCGTCAGCCGATTTTCCGTTCCTTCCAAACTATCCATGAGACCCTTAAAGTTCTCATTGGCCTTTAAATCCGGATAGTTTTCGACAACCACCAAAAGTCGGCTCAAGGCCCCACTCAATTCTTGATCGGCATCAATCGCATCTTCAGTGGAATTGGCACCGGCCAGCTTCGAGCGTGCATCACTCACCGCTTTAATGGCTTCCGTTTCATGCGAAGCATAACCCTTCACCGTTTCGACAAGATTTGGAATCAAATCCGCTCTTCGTTTTAATTGATTATCCACTTGCGACCATTTATTGTCGACGTCTTCACTGGCACTTACAAGGCCGTTGTATGAAGATGCCCCATAAATGACAAGTAAAACGACAATGACTATTCCTATTATCCAACCTTTTTTCATCAAATCCCCCCTACTCTTTCACATATTAGTTATAATTCCACCAAAACTATGAATTTTAAACAAAATGCATCCAAAAGAACCCGCTACATAAAATCATAAGGCGTGACATTCTCCATCCCGATCATCGGGTCAGCATGCATGAGAATATCAAGATAACTCGATTGTTGCGGTACTTCTCCCTTTTCCGCCGGCATTTCTTCTTCGCTCAAAATCTCCCGCAGCTTTTCACGCAAAGTCGTTTTGCGGCGCATCTCATCATTACGCTCGATCCCTAAACGGAATGCATCTTCTTCACCACAAAGGATCAAGAAATTTTTACTGCGCGTAATCGCCGTATACAATAAATTACGTCGGAGCATCCGATAATAGCTTTTCACTACAGGTAAAATGACAATGGGGAATTCGCTTCCCTGCGACTTATGGATGGAGCAGCAATATGCATGTGTGATCTGGTTCAAGTCCTGCTTCGTGTATGTCACCTCGATGCCTTCGAACGATATGATTACTTTATCGACATGATCGGTATTTTCTTTAGCGAACAATATGGACACGATTTCTCCCATATCGCCATTAAAGACACCCTCCTCTGGCTGGTTCACCAGTTGAAGCACCTTATCTCCCGTTCTGTATATTACGTCTCCGAATTTTATTTCCCGCCGCTTTTCATCCGCATTGCTATTGAACACTTCCTGAAGCATTTTATTCAGTGCATCAATCCCGGCAGGCCCTCTATACATGGGAGCCAGCACCTGTATATCCTTGGCCGTGAAGCCTTTCGTCCTGGCATTGGCAACGACTTTCTCGATTACTTGGGCGATTTGACCGGTTTGGCAGCGAATGAACGATCGGTCTTCTTGCTGTTTCGTGACATCAGCCGGAAGCCTTCCCTTTTTGATTTCATGGGCCAATTCAATGATCGACGAGCCATCGGCTTGACGATAAATATGTTCCAGACTGACAGTCGGTACACAATTCGATGCAAGCAAATCCTTTAAAACCTGCCCAGGGCCAACAGATGGCAGCTGATCTTCATCACCAACCAATATCACTTGGACATTTTCCGGCAGAGCTTTAAACAATTGATGGGCCAGCCACGTATCCACCATGGAAACCTCATCGATGATTACAATACGGCCATCCAGCTGATTATCCTCATCATGGGAAAAGCCTTCACTCCCGTTCCACCCGAGCAAACGGTGGATCGTAACAGCGGGAAGCCCAGTCGATTCGGCCATGCGTTTCGCTGCACGGCCAGTAGGAGCCGCAAGTACGAATGGAAATGGATCGCTTCCTTCTTTTTTATAATCGTTAATGTCCATTGATACGCCATGCAGCTCTGCATATAGCTCAACGATTCCTTTAATGACTGTCGTTTTACCGGTACCCGGTCCGCCCGTCAAGATTAACATGGGTGATTGCAGGGCCGTTTGGATCGCTTCCTTTTGGGCCGGGGCATAAGAAACATCCAGACGCTCTTCCAGCTCCCCAAGTGCAAGCAAGAACTCCGATTCGGGGAACTGGTCCTCATACTCGGTTTGAGCAAGCAGCCTCTTGATGTTCATTACGATTCCCTTTTCCGAATAGAATAGCGAAGGCGGATAAATTCGTTGATCCTCGACAACTATTTTCCCCTCTTGCGTCAATTCGATTATTTCCGAGGAAATGTTCGTGAATTCAATGCGATCCCGTTTATTTTCCTCCAGCAGCCGTTTGACTGCTTCCAAAAGCTGCTCGGCTTCTATGTAGATATTTCCGTCCTGCAGGCATTGTGATTCAAGCGTATATAAGCATGCAGCCTTGATTCGGTCGGGATGGCTGCCGGAAATGCCCAGCTGATGCCCAAGCTCATCCGCCCGTCCAAAACCAATCCCTTCAATATCCTCTACGAGCTTATACGGATTCCCCTGAACCATCGTGATCGTATCCTGTTTATACATTTGATATATCTTCATCGACAACTGCGGACCGAAGCCATATTGATTCAGGGCGATCATCACCTGCTCCAGACCTTGATGCTCGACCAATGTATCATAGAGGCCCTTTGCCTTTTCACCGGATAGCTTCGGGATATCATCAAGCAGCGAGGGCTGAGCCAGAATTTTTGAAATTGCCTTTTCACCCAGTGTCTCAACAATGCTTTCAGCTGTTTTCTTCCCAATGCCCTTGAAAAGGTCACCTGATAAATAACTGACGATGCCTTCCTTGGATTGAGGCAAATCCTTGCGAAAATGCTCTACATGAAATTGAAGGCCAAAACGCGGATGTTCCTTCATGGCCCCATAAAAAATATAGATCTCATCCTCATGCATCCTTGGAAAATAACCAGTTACGACCGCTTCCTTCTCTTCATAATTCAGATTCGTTTCATGCACACGAATTCTTACAACCGAGTACATATTTTCTTCATTATGAAAGATCGTCACTAAATGACTTCCCTTCATGAACATTTTCTCTTCTGAAAACAAATCCAACGAGTCTTGCTGGCTCAACGCTTCTCCCCACCTTTCCATGCATATGCTTTTTATTTACTCTGCATTCATTTCTTCCAACAGTTTCTTACCGTGTGCAGCAAGCATATGGTCTGGCTGTGCTTCCAAAGCCTTGTCAAAATAAGCCATCGCTGCTTGAGCATCCTCACGATACCCTGCAAACGCAACACCTAAATTATAATAAGCATCCGCATGTCCCGGATCCTGTTCCACAACTAAATTCAGCTGGTTGATCAATTCATCATATAATTCCGCATTAGCAAGACATAACGCATATTGGAATCTTGCATCAACGTCCTCAGGGCTCAGCTCCACCGTTCTCTGTAAATAAGGCATCGCCAATTTCGGCTGATCCAATGCCATCATTGTCAATCCAAGCATGAAGTAAGCATCGCTGTTATCCAGTCCCAATCGGATTGCCTTTTCGAACATATCCTTCGCTTCGCCTAGTTTAGAATCTGATTCATAATATAAGTTTCCTAATGAATAGTAAGCCGCTGCCGCATTTTCATCCAGCTCGATCGCCTTTTTGTAAAACTTGACCGCTTTTTCCGTTTCACCAACGGCAGTCAATACATTCCCAAAGTTTATGTAGGCAACTGGCTCATTCGGATTTTCCTCGATCGCCTCATTAAAAACCTTCGCCGCTTCTTCGTATTTCCCTTGCTGCATAAATTCAATTCCTTGTTGATTCTTATCCATATCCATTCACACTCCATTTTTATATTAAAAAGTATAGCATAAGCCAGTGGCCGAATTCAGGCGGTATACCCGCAATCCAAAAGAAGTCCCCAACCGCAAACACAGCTGGGGACATGCTTATTTTACCCTACGTAAGTCAGTTTTTCACCTTTTTTAAATACTTCATCAATCGTACCGCCGCCAAGGCATACTTCACCTTCATAGAATACGACTGCTTGTCCAGGTGTGATCGCGCGGACTGGCTCGTCAAAGATGACTTCGACGTCACCATTGTCCAAGACCTTCACCTTAACACCGCTATCCTCTTGACGGTACCTGAACTTTGCCGTACATGTAAATTCACCCGCAGGTATATGTTCCGCTACCCAGCTGACATTAACTGCACGAAGGGAATTGGAATACAGTACATCATTATCAAAGCCTTGACACACATATAAAACATTGCGCTTCAAGTCTTTTCCCGCAACAAACCAAGGTTCGCCGCTGCCGCCGATCCCTAGACCGTGACGCTGACCGATGGTGTAATACATCAATCCGTCATGCTTGCCCATGACCTTGCCATCCATCGTGACCATATCACCGGGCTGAGCTGGGAGGTAATTGCTTAAAAACTCTTTGAAATTGCGTTCACCGATAAAACAGATGCCTGTAGAATCTTTTTTCGTTGCCGTGGCAAGACCCGCTTCTTTCGCAATTTCACGGACTTCCTTCTTATCAATGTGTCCAAGCGGAAACATGACTTTTTCCAACTGTTCTTGAGTAAGCTGGTTCAAGAAGTACGTTTGATCTTTATTATTATCGACACCGCGAAGCATTTTGTATTCGCCATCCCGGTATTCAACCTGTGCGTAATGACCTGTAGCCACATAATCGGCACCAAGGCTTACGGCATGTTCAAGAAATGCCTTGAACTTGATTTCCTTATTGCACATTACATCCGGATTCGGGGTACGGCCCGCTTTATACTCATCCAAGAAATATGTGAAAACTTTATCCCAATACTGCTTTTCAAAATTGACCGCATAATAAGGGATGCCGATTTGATTACAAACGGCAATTACATCATTGTAATCTTCCGTTGCCGTACAGACTCCGTTTTCATCTGTATCATCCCAGTTCTTCATGAAAATCCCGACCACATCATAGCCTTGATTCTTCAATAGCAGGGCTGACACAGAAGAATCCACGCCTCCTGACATACCCACGACGACGCGGGTGTCCTGTGGTGCTTTTCTCATTCTGTCACCTCATTTATTTAAAGTGAGAATTATCTTCTCACTAATCTATTAACGATTTTAACGGTGGTTTCAGCCGCTTGCCTTACTTCCTCTTCCGTGTTGTTCAGACCGAAGCTGTAACGAATCGAATTCTTCGTCCGCTCCGAATCTTTCCCGAACATCGACACAAGCACATGCGACGGATCGATTGACCCAGCAGTACAAGCGGATCCGCTCGATACAGCAACACCTGCCAAGTCCATATTAACGAGCATCGATTCCACATTCGTACCAGGAAAACTAACATTCAGCAAATGCGGCAGCGACTGTTCCATAGATCCGTTAATTTCATATTGTACATCCGCCTCATCCAAGACGGCAAGCAATACGTCTTTAAAACGCTTGTATTGCTCCTTTTTCTTTTCCATCGTGCTTTGTGCAATTAAAACAGCTTCTGCAAAACCGGCAATTGCAGGCACGCTCTCCGTACCAGCACGGCGCTTGCGTTCTTGTTCCCCGCCATATAAATGAGGATTCAGCTTCAAGCCTTCACGTATATAAAGAAAGCCGATTCCTTTTGGACCGTTGATTTTATGTGCGGATACGCTAAGCAAATCCACACCCAACTCACGGACGTCGATAGAGATCAAACCATATGCCTGAACCGCATCCGTATGGAAAATGGCTTGATGCCCGTTGAGCAGCTGCCCAATTTCAGCAATCGGCTGGACCGTTCCAACCTCATTATTGCCGAACATGACCGAAACCAAAATCGTGTCATCCCGCAATGCGGCCTTTAAATCGGCAATTGAAATAAGCCCCGCTTCATTCACAGGTAAATATGTGACCTCAAAGCCAGACTTCTCAAGGTATTGGCATGTATGCAATACCGCATGATGCTCAATCTCCGTAGTAATGATGTGCTTTCCTTGTTCTTTATAAGCATTCGCAACACCAATGATCGCCGTATTATCCGCCTCGGTTCCGCCGCTCGTGAAAATGATTTCATTCCGCCCCGCACCGATGCTCGCTGCAATACTCGAACGCGCTTCATCCAAAACATGGCGCGCCTCCCGCCCGAACGCATGAATGCTCGACGGATTCCCGAAGTCATTGCTCATGACCGTCATCATCCTATCGATCACATTCGGATGCATCGGTGAAGTCGCAGCATGATCTAAATATATTCTGTCCACTTTTTTGTCGCCTCCATTAAAAAACGCAAGCGCCTACATAATAGGCGCATTGCTAATCACTTAAATATAGTACATATAAGAATCGATTTCACCCGTATCCTTGTAGCTCGCCAAATCCATAAGCGTCGTATTATCCAATACATCCTTCACAGCATCGCGAATCCGGATCCAAAGCTGGCGCTTCACCGGCTCCTCATCCTCAATTCCTTCAACAGGGGTAATCGGCCCTTCCAATACACGAATCACATCACCCGAAGTAATCTCCTGAGGATCCTTAGACAGGACATACCCGCCATACGCACCGCGCACACTCTTCACCAATCCCGCATTACGAAGCGGCGCAATCAACTGCTCCAAATAATGCTCCGACAGATTATGCGTCTGGGCAATCGATTTCAAACTCTTCGGGCCTTCTCCATAATGTTTTGCAAGCTCGATCATAATCGTCAAACCATAACGGCCTTTAGTAGATATCTTCATACATATACACCTCAAATTATTTATCCGTTTCTAAATTCTTTTGAAATTATAGCATATTCCCGCCGGAAATGCATTCACCCGCCCTTCATTTGTCAAATTATCCTAATTGGAGAGGTAGGAAAAGATATAAAAAGGTTGGGTTAGGACGGATTTTTTGCCTGGACGGTCGGATTTTTGCGGGGATAGGTCGAATCTTTCGCTCGGACGGCAGGATTATTGTGTGCTAGAACGAATTTTTCGCTTGGAAGCTGGATTATTTACGCTAGGTCGGATTTTTCGCCCGGACGGCAGGATTATTGGGTGCTAGAACGAATTTTTCGCTTGGAAGCTGGATTATTTGCGCCAGGTCGGATTTTTCGCTCGAACGGTCGGATTATTGCAGAGATAGGTCGAATTAATACAAAAGTCCATCCATGCCACATTTAATTTCACTAAAATACAGGAAATCACTTTATTAACCGAGAATACTTCACTTAAATCTATAAGGAGTGGTTATCATGATCATTAAAAACTGCAAGAGGCCTTTAAAAATAGACATGCTCGAAGCTCTGATGAGACGCTTACCTCCTGGGCATGCGAAGCACCCGGCAATTATTGAAGATATTAAAAAAATCAAGGCTGGATACAACGGTGAAAACAGAGTCTTTCAATCTCTTAAATCCCTTCCTGAAAAAGAGTATCTACCCTTTCATGACCTCCGACTTATTGGATCACCTTTCCCCTTCCAAATGGACATCCTCATTCTCACATCCTCTTTCCTTTTAATCCTTGAAGTCAAAAACATGGCTGGTGAAATTTTTTTCGATAATGCATTCAATCAACTTATCCGTACAAATCCAGATGGAAAAACCGAAGCTTTTGATGATCCCATATTGCAAGTGAGCCGGCAGCGTCAGCACTTGTTAGACTGGTTAAAAACAAAAAGAACGAACAACCTTCCAGTTGAAACTCTCGTAGTCAGTGCCAATTCTTCAACGATCATTCGGGCCGGGAATACGGATATTAATAGAATAGTGACACGTAAGGATCGGATTCTACTTAAAATTGAGGAATTAAAAAACAAGTATAACGAAGCGGTCCTTTCTACTAGAGCAATGAAACGATTATCGAATTTATTGCTTGATAGTCACATCCCTTATTTTCCTAAACCGCTCGAGAATTATAGAATTCCGATTACCGCCCTCCAAACCGGAGCATTCTGCGATAAGTGTCATGCATTTTCGATGGAGCGGAAATCAAGAAAATGGATTTACCGTACCTGTTTGGATGTTTCCCTCGATGCACATATTTCGGCACTATATGATTATCTATACCTCGTCAAACCTACCATTACCAACAGGGAATTTCGAAACTTCCTACAACTCCAATCCCCATCCAGTGCAAAAAAACTATTACTTTCACTAAAACTGAATCATTCCGGCCATACTAGAGGCAGAGTTTATCTATTAAATTCTCTCATAGAAGGAGAGGTCGGATTATTACGTCGGTAGGTCGGATTAGTCCTCTGGTAGGTCGGATTTTTCCGCCGGTAGGTCGAATTAGTCACCTGCTAGGTCGGATTTTCCGCCGGTAGGTTGAATAAGTTCCCCGCTAGGTCGGATTTTCCCGCCGGTAGGTCGAATTCGTCCACTGCTAGATCGAATTATCGATCTCACAGCACAAATCAAATCCCGAAACGAACTACTATAATAGGAATTCACCCTCTTTTACAGCATAATCAGCGCATTTCCCCCATCAGTTGTGATACCTTATATAAAAAGGAGAGGTGCGCAATGAATATTAAACCGCTTGCTTTCCGGATGCGGCCTCGGTCGATAGATGAGATCATCGGGCAGGAGCATCTGGTCGGTGAAGGGAAAATTATCGCAAGGATGGTGAAAGCCAAGCAGCTTTCTTCCATGATACTGTATGGTCCGCCGGGAATTGGCAAGACTTCGATTGCAAGTGCGATTGCCGGAAGCACGAAGTTTGCTTTCAGGACACTGAACGCGGTGACCAATAATAAAAAGGATATGGAAATCGTGGCAGCAGAGGCTAAGATGTCCGGAAAAGTGATTCTGCTGCTTGATGAGGTTCACCGGCTCGATAAGGCGAAGCAGGATTTCCTTTTGCCTTATCTTGAAAACGGGATGATCACCTTGATCGGTGCAACGACCAGCAATCCCTATCATGCAATCAATCCGGCCATTCGAAGCAGGTGCCAGATTTTCGAGCTCAAATCATTGGAAACCAATGATATTACCAAAGCTCTGGAACGGGCACTTCATGATGAAGAGCGCGGGCTTGGTGCGTATATAACGGATGTCAGCCTTGATGCCCTTACCCATTTCGCGACGGCTTCGAACGGAGATGTCCGCAGTGCGCTTAACGCTCTTGAGCTCGCCGTCATTTCCACCGAACCCGATGAGTCCGGAACGATACATATAGATCTGCAAATTGCCGAGGAATGCATGCAGAAAAAAAGCTTCTCACATGACAAGGATGGAGATGCCCATTATGATGTTCTGTCGGCTTTCCAAAAATCTATTCGCGGCAGTGATGTGAATGCAGCCCTTCATTATTTGGGGCGCTTGGTCGAAGCCGGCGATCTTGTCAGCATTGCCCGCCGCATGGTGGTCATTGCCTACGAAGACATTGGTCTCGCCAATCCGCAGGCTGGTCCCAGGGCCCTCGCTGCAGTCGAAGCCGCTGAACGGCTCGGGTTTCCCGAAGCCCGGATTCCACTTGCCAACTCCGTGATCGAGTTATGCCTATCACCTAAATCGAATACCGCCATTACCGCAATTGATGCGGCTCTTTCCGATATTCGCAGCGGCCATAGTGGAGATGTACCGGATCATCTTAAGGATGCCCATTACAAAGGGGCCACTGAACTCGGACGCGGCATCGGCTACCTTTATCCGCATGACTACGAGAATGGCTGGGTGAAGCAGCAATACTTACCCGACAAACTGCACAGAAAAAAATACTACAAACCGAAAAAGAGCGGGAAATTCGAACAAGCCCTTGCCTCGGTCTATGAAAATATCGAGAAAAAGAAATAACTCCGGATCGCTTCAGACCCGGAGTTTCTTTATTGTGGGAAATGAAAACTTTTAACATGCCTCATGTTGACAAAAATCGCCTCCCCTTGAGCATTCACCATCTCAATGATGCCATCTTTCACTGCACTGATCATCCCGATATTCTGCGGATGCATCCCCAAGTCGAGCACCACCAGTTTATTGGTTAACTTTTTTACCTGTTCCTCCAATGTCCTGGCCCAGCTTAAAGATGAAACCTGTGCCAATTGTTCCCCTTTATTCAAACCGTATGGACCCTTTTCATCATTACAAACCGAAAGCCACTTTAAATGATCCATCGAAATGAACATCGTTTTAAATACTGGCGAATAAAAGACGAAATAGTTATTCATGATGCCCACGATATAACCATGAACCGAGTTTTTTTTCGTGAGCAGGATTTCAACAAACATCCCCTTCGCATTCATCAGTAATTTTCGGAACGAGGTCTCGTCAATCTCCGGCTCTCCTCCCGAACCAATCTCCTCATCGATTATAGGAAAGGAAAAATTCTTAATGTGCCGGAATGGAACGTAACGGTAGGCTTTTCCAGTATACAAAACGATGATGTCAGAACTTACTTCAATTAAAATCCCCGCTTCATGTATATTCCCTGAGAGCTCCA
The DNA here is from genome assembly GCF_918698065.1 of Peribacillus sp. Bi134. Lineage (NCBI taxonomy): Bacteria > Bacillati > Bacillota > Bacilli > Caryophanales > Bacillaceae > Peribacillus > Peribacillus sp. Bi134. The sequence goes on from NZ_CAKKLN010000005.1 coordinate 499,560, forward strand.
GTTCCATATACTGGCCTATATTTTTTGCTAACAAGCGACGCTTCCCCCTTTATATTAAGATCAACCAAACAAAATGGTTGCTTGGCCATTTTAAAAGCATTTGAACATAAACTTTTGCAAATGAAAAAATAAATCAAAGGTGTATTGAATCCCAATGAATCCATCTTTGGCAATAACGGCATGTCCACCTTCCATAAGAAGGCACAACAACTCGATTTTGGTTGCTGTACCTGTTTGGTATTTCTTTACCGGATATTTTGATTTGAAGCTTTGATTAAGTTCTCAATCCAAATTTGCTTGAATGCATTTGCACGAGGACTTCTGCGTCTTCCTGATCTTTCATCTGAGCTTGAGCTTGAGCTTGAAGAGCTTTCATATGAGCTTGAGCTTGAAGAGCTTTCATATGAAGAACTGCTCTCTTCTAATGAACTGCTTTCATCCTTTCTACTTCCGTTTGCTGAATTTCCATTTGCTGAATTCGCGTTTGATGCACCTCCGTCCGACGAACCTCCATCTTCGGAATTTTCATCTGTCTCCTCTTCAGCTTCTTCCTCTACCTTCACAGTTAAGGCAACGAATTGGACATGATCAGTTGGCACATAAAATAATTCTTCTTTATGCACAACGATAAGGTACGTATCAGCCACTTTCATCAGGATGCCCTCAACCCTCTCAGGTCCACCAGCGAAAACGGATACCCAGTTGTGGACTAAGCGAGTCAGAAGGCCATTAAGTGTATCGGTTCCGTTATAAACAAATTCAGGCAATAATTGTTCGTCTGATTCTTCGATCACTGTTACACTTTTAATATGGGAAATCGGGTATAAAACAAGCCCATCCTTCTCCGTGGATAAAACTAAAAATTCATCTTTCACATCTACAACCCGGCCAACTTTAGATCCCGGACCGCCGCCATTCACTTGAATGCAGCTAGTTTGAAGTGTTGACAGCACTCCTAAAAAACTGGTCGGAAATACTGTTTCTTCTTCCTCGGCCAATAAATCGACTTGTGACTTTTTCGCATTCGCGACAACTATTTTCAAATGATCCCTTGCGTAATACACAAGTTGAGTTTGTTCATCTTTCCCTGTTTGTAAAACGATATAATCGCTTAATACTCCTATAAGCCTGCCTTCTCTAGAATCAGGCCCGCCTTTAAACACCCTCACCGATTTTCCTGTTAAAGCATCAAGGTACGGTAAACCAACAGTCTCTGCCATTTTTCCTTTAGCCTCCAATAGTTATTTATACTTTAATGATATCCGTACTGCATATATATGCGCCTGCTTTCCAATACGGACTCTGCTTATCACCCATTTTGTAGGAAATCGTCGTACGCCTAGAAATTCCCTTTTGAAAAATCACTTTTTCCATTCTATTCAACTTTTAAAAAAGGGCCTTACTTTTTAATAAAAAAACTCGGGAATTTTTTCCGGAGTTACATCAACATATTTCTATATAGAATGAAATGGCTACACAGGAGCTTTACTTTGTCCGGATTTTGTCACGGTTCATGCAGCTTGCCAAACTATAACTTCGTTTACATCACAGAATAACTGGTGATTTTTTTCTGATTCTGTATATAGCTCCACATACTGCTCAGCTGAAACATTTTGCGGAGCTGCCTCGATCAGCGGCGGATACCGTCCTTCCCCTTTGTTTGTCACCGGGAATTGCAAAGGCAGCTTGGAAGCACCCCTTTTAAATACTGCCTTCCCCTTGAAAAACCCCACGACTATTTACCTAGATGAAATCCAGACTTTTATATAGCCGTGCTGCTACAATGTCATAGCTTTAAACCCTTGCTATATCAGCATTCAATTCAAAAAAATTCAAACCAATTATAAAAACCTATTAAACTTTCATGTCATAACAAAAACCTTTTATTGGCTTCCAAATATGTCAAAGGTATTATAAAGTAGCAAAATATACTATTCTTTTATTATGAAATTAAATATAATAGATGAAGTGGTTACAAAAAGAGGAAGGAAGTAAAATATGAGACATGAAAAAAAGAAGAAAAAGAAACGGACATGGCTGAAGGTAGTCGGGGTAATTGTCCTGCTATTCATATTAGCTGGGGGAGCCTTTGCCTATTCCGTATGGAATTCACTGACAAAAACCGTTGACACGATGCATACACCAATAGACCGTACCACCGATAAACGAACTAAGGACCTTGCACTATCCGATCAGGAGCCATTCTCGATGCTCATGCTCGGTGTCGATGAACGTGATGGCGACAAAGGCCGCTCAGATACAATGATCGTCTTGACAGTCAATCCGCAAAAGAAATCGGTCAAAATGCTAAGCATTCCGCGTGATACACGGACCGAAATCGTCGGTCATGGAACACAGGATAAAATCAACCATGCATTTGCCTTCGGCGGCGCAAAAATGTCCATGGATACAGTTGAAAACTTCCTTGATATCCCAATCGACTATTATATGAAGATCAATATGGAAGGCTTTAAGGATATCGTTGACGCAGTCGGCGGTGTGACCGTACAAAACGATCTGGATTTCACATCCGATGGCATTCATTTTGCAAAAGGTACGCATACTCTTAACGGGAAAGAAGCCCTTGCTTATTCAAGAATGAGACATGATGATCCTAGTGGTGATTTCGGCCGTCAATCCAGACAACGTGCCATCATCGAGGCTGTAATCAAGGAAGGCGCTAGCCTTTCATCATTGACGAAATACGATGAAGTCTTCGCTGCACTCGGTAATAATATCCAGACGAATTTGACGTTTGATGACATGATGGACATCCAAAAGAACTACAGGGACGCAAGCAAAAGCATTACCCAATCATCTATAAATGGTAACGGTACTAAAATCGACGGAATCTACTATTATATTGTGTCGGATGAAGAAAAGGAAAAGGTTCAATCCGAATTAAAAGAACAATTATCCATCAAATAAGAAAAAATGAAAGAGCTGTCCGGACCCGCATCCTGACAGCTTTTTCATTTTCCCCGTCCAATAATCTGACAAAAAACGAACACCAATTGTAGAGATTTGTTGGAATTTTTGTTGTTTATTAGGCACTAAAAGACGGTATAATCTAATATGAGCTGACAATTCCATCTTCCCCTTGCCCCTATAATCACTTGACACTATCATTCACTGGACCCGGAATTCCATCAACCGTCATTCATCAACTATAATAAATAATCCTAAACCAAAGGAGTGGATTTGTATGAAAATCAAAGCAGGCAGCTGGGCTATGCTAAGCAAACAGGACAAAATGTTTATTCTGAAAGCCATCAGTGATCGATCAAGAATGAAATATGTTTCATGAGAAGTAGCTCTTTTCGGCAATACATGAGAGCATTACCTCTCCCTTTTCAATAAAACGAACTCGAGCCTGAAAAAGGAGAGGAACCTATTTAAACCGAATATTCCCATAACAAACAGCTTTCGCCTTTTTCTGTGAAAACATAGCTATCTTGTTCAAGATAAACACCACAATGCGAGAATTGAAGACCTGTGTAACTGGAATTTCATAGGCCGTTTTATGCTGCCCTCCAACCTTATCCAGAATCCAGTTCTTCACATTCTTAAGTATCGGCCTGCAAATCATATTGAAAGGACTTCACATTCATATGCTGTAAAAATACATGTGACCGATTTTGCACATAATCTGCACGATTCGGAAATCGAAGCTTTATTTTAGAACTTAACAAATCCCAGGAGTTCCCGAACTCCGCCTCACTTTCATCACGCGCTTTTTGAACCGATCGAAAAAAAAGAATGATACAAACTCCTGCAGCTAACACCCCGAGAATAGCCGTCAATTCTCCTCATACTCATCACCCTCACAGGTTATCATTCATTTATAAATAAATGAAAACGATAAAAAAGAAGCATGTTTTAAACATGCTCCTTTAGTATATGTAACGGAAATGATTTCTAAAATTCATTGACGCTTTCTTCTTCGATACCAGAAAAGAGAAAAGAAGATTCCCAGCAAACCGCCAAACGTGTCCAGCATGACATCTTGCAACAAGGGAGTTCGGCCACCGGTTAGTTTTTGATGCAAATCATCTGCACTAAAAAGGATACATATAAGAGCCCCTGAAAACGATAGAATAACATTCTATACAAAACTGCACCAAACAACACCCAACGTCAATAAGCCCGGGAAGAAGTATCTACGAATCATATACTATCAGGATGTTCAATGATCCCGCTTAATTTCTCCTTAATCTCTTCCACAAGTTCATTTACAGAAACATCTTGTCCAGACTCACCCTTGGCAAAAGTGTCTTTTAAAATATCAAAAAAATCCATGCGAAATTTCCACTCCAATATATAATTGAGCCACCATTTCATACTGTTGTCCTAATCCTTTTTTCAAAAATAAGGAATATAGCTCATTTATTTGATAATCACATATAAACCGAGAATTGGCAAGCAGAAACTAGTTTGAAAACCAAAAATTTACCCAATTTTAACATTTCTGAAATATCCCTTTTGAATGAATACTAGTAAGTTTTAGGTAAATAGTGTGGATATAAAAAAACAAAAAAGGACCGATTGCTCAGCCCCTTCGATAACCCCACATTATGATTGTCCCATAAAATATGTCATTAATGAAATCAAAACTAATGTAATGGTAATATAAGTCCCAATAAAAATTTTCTTGCTTCTCTGTTTCTTTTCATAAACTTCCTCGAACGTAATGAACTTGTTTTTTGTCATCAAATAATCTCCTTCTATTTTGATGGCAGCTATCTGACATCGCCTTTGCGAAGTCCCTTTGCTTGATCTCTATAGTGTAGTATCGGCACATAACGAAAAATATTTAAGTATTATTCACTATTTTTTTGCTATATTTCGTATATCTGGAGAAGGGTAAGACAACTTAAAACACATTATGTATTTAAGTTAAATTCCATTATCAATATATTAAATCCTTCTTTATTCATTTAATAATCTGATTTAATAAGGGTTTTATTCTAAAACATTCAATATTATTTTTATCCAACCGCAAAATGATAACCATAGCGGTACACTGAATAAAGTTCCCCACATTAAACCCTTAAAAAAGGCAATAGGTACATCCATAATAAAAATCCCCCTCAATTAGGTCGCATTTTTATTATCATCGCCATGTTCCTTATTCTGGATACCTTTTACGGTAATTTCCGGTAATGAAAATAAAAAAGAAGACTGTATAACAGCCTTCCCTAAGGTACATATAGCTTATCCCATGATGTAAGATTTTTCTCTTGATCCATTTTCTACGATAAAATCATTCACATCTTTAATGGACAAGCCTGAATTTTTCGCTTCTAACATTAAATAAATCCATTCTTCCAATTCATTGTTTTCTTCCATGACAAATTCCGCCTATTTGTGGTAACACAGCCGTCTTAGCAAAGCCTTAGACCTGTAATTTTGCGTCCCTATTTTTCAATAGGTTTGCTTTTCTCAAGAATATTTAACATTATGATGATTTTCCAATTAAATTTCATGCGCAAAATATGTAAGTCTAACTTTTATGAAGTCGACATACCCATATATTCATGTTAATTATACTTAATAAATCTGATAATTAACTAAAATACTTTTCGTTAATTTCCGCCATCATTCTACAATATTCTTCAATAAAACAACTAGGTATTGGTAATTTTTGATTCATCATAAAAAGCTTAACGCACAATAATATTTTACTTTAACTTTCTTCGACGTTTATTAAATACTTTCATAAAAATACTTCCTTCTTCTGTTTTAAAAAACTTAACCCCAACTAATTTTAAAGGTGTCCATATTTCTCTCATTTGGTATAAAGGCATTAAAATCATCCTTTCTTATATAATTTATTAATGGATCCTTTGCTTTTAATAAAAATGACAGGTTTATATTAAATAGTAAAATCTATTATTTTTTTTTACTTATTTTTTTATCTTTCGATAGAATTAACAGTTTACACCATCACCCTTAACGAACAAACTGTTCTTTATAAAGAATAACCAAATTGAACTTACCATCTTTACATTATTATGTCAATTGGTTTAATTCTATTTGCATATCTTGTAATTTGTTTCCCTCATTACAGGAATAATAAACATCGCCTGTATGTCTAATCCTTAACTGGCTAGCTGTTCCCCAAACTTCCATATCTTAAGGAAATTTAGGGTAGTGGGTACAGGATTTATCCATTGGCCAAAGGCCACAAATCTCTTATAAGAGCATGATGTGTTCGGTCTTTCAACTGTTCTCCAGAAGTATTTATTAGTCGATTAAACATTACCTAATCGAGCTTATAAATTGGTATATTATGGTTAATTTTGTACTTAATTGTCTATTTTTGTCTGTTTTAAAGAACTAACTATACTTTATTGAGAACAAGTGCTATATTATAAAAAAACGGTTTATATGGAGGAGGATATGACTAGATATGAGGAATTCGACTCATTAAGGGGTTTAGCCGCTCTCATAGTGTTAATCGGGCATTATTTGATGGTTTACCCTTCATATGCTGATTATCAGTATGGTTCAAGCAGCAGCTCCAACATGATTTATTTGTTTAAGGAAACTCCTTTACGCCTTTTTTTCAGCAGTGGAAATGAGTCTGTCATTCTATTCTTTGTATTAAGTGGTTTTGTTTTGTATTTATCAGTTAATAGTGCTAAATTCCACTATTCTACATACTTAATAAAACGAGTGTTTCGAATTTATATACCATATCTAGTAGCAATAGGCATGGCTATATTGGCTAAAATGCTTTTAAGCCAAATTGATTTGCCCTATATCACTGACTGGTTTAATAAATCTTGGACAGGCCCGGATACTCCTTCCTTATTAATAGAACATCTTTTGTTTATAGGGCAATACAATACAGACGCCTATAACAATGTTATATGGTCCCTTGTCCACGAAATGAGAATTTCGATTATATTTCCTGTTCTGATTTTTTTATTTGTGCGAAAAAAGCTTAAATACTCTTTATTATGGCTTTTTGTTTTAATTTTTTCGTCGACTATTTTTTTGTATTTGTTTGGTTCTGGTGGCGATATAACAAGCATTTTTCTAAGTTTCCACTACAGTACCCTTTTTTTGATGGGAGCAATAATAGCGAAATATCGACACGGACTTTTTTCCTATACCTTGAAAAAGAAAAAACCTGTAAAGATTGCATTGTTGTTGGGGGCAATTACCTGTTTTATGTACGAAGGCATCATTGGTGAAGTGGATTTTTTAAACAATTATATTTTTAGGGATTATGTTGTCTCATTCGGTGTTTGCATTTTTATCTCCATGAGCGTATGTTCCCAAAAAATTTCGACTGTCTTAAGGTCTAGATTGCTAACTCTTCTCGGGAAGATTTCATATAGTTTGTATTTGTACCATCTTATATCCTTATTCTCATTGATGTACCTATTCTATAACAAGCTGCCTACCGGTTTAATATTGATATTTTCCTTTTTCTTATCTTTTTTACTCTCTTCAGCGTCCTATCTACTTGTGGAAAAACCATGCATGAGGCTCGGATCGTACTTCACAAGAAACAAACAAGAAAAAGTAATTTCCAAAGACCACATAGCTTTAAAACGCAAAATAGGATAATTTCTACTATTATATAAAAATTCTTTGCAAGTTGTGAACGTATTCTTACTATCTCTAAAAAAGTGGTGAAATCGATGAATGAAAAAGTAAAAATTAAAGATTTTATACGAATCTTAAAAAAGCGAATATTTATCATTATTCTATCTACCCTTTGTATTACTGGTTTTATTATTTTTTCGTCCATGTACCTTATGAAACCAACCTATCAGTATTCCACTCAAGTTCTGGCAGGATCATTAAGCATGGATGAAAAGGAAGCCTCGATAAACAAGGTTCAAGAGAACAGACAGCTTGCTCTTTCATATATGGACATCATTAAAAGTCCGCAGATCATGATAGGAGTTAAAGAGGAATTGAATCTTAAGACTTCTAGCTATGACTTACTTAAGCAAGTTTCCATTACTAATCGAGATAATTCACAAATCATCACGATTACCGTCAAGGATTCAAATCCTGAATCCGCTAAGGACATCGCCCAAACTGTCGCGAGGCATTCGATATCTAATTTTAAAGACATTACAAACGTTAAACAGATTAGTATTCTAAATGATAATGAAATGGGACAAGCAGAACTGCTTTTCCCAAAGCCGAAATTCATCATAGCCATTTCGATCATAATAGGCTTTTTTGCTGGAATAGGCTTAGCACTTCTTAGAGAGCACTTTGATGATTCAACCTACTCCGATAGGGAGCTTGAACTTCTTGGAATTCCATTATTAGGGAGGCTGGATTTGAATACCAAAAGAATAAACAGAAAACGTAAAACAACATATAAAACCTTACCTTCCACAAAACGGGGTGAATATAGTGAGTATTAAATTCACAAGGAAACAATCCTTTTACCTAAATGAAATCAATAAAGAGCAATTTTATTCGATATGTAACAATATCGAGTCCAACCTTCATAAAGACGATTCAATATTAATGATTACATCTCTTTCACAAACACAGAATATTGTAAATGCATCAGCGTACTTAGCACTTGCCTTTTCTGAGCAGCGTAAACGAGTCCTTGTAGTGGATGCTAATCTGCGCCAGCCTTCGCTGCATCAAGTGTTTAATATCGATAATTCATTCGGTTTGACCAACTTGCTTTTAAACGAGAAGTCCAATATTAACGAACATGCTATACATATAAAGGGTCATCTATTTTGTATACCTACAAGCGAAGCCATTTATGAGCCAGCAACTTTATTAACATTAGAAACCCTTCCAACTCTGATTGAAGAATGGAAGAAGGATTTTGACATCATTTTATTCCATACATCAGACAGTTTAAATAAACCTGATGCAAATATCATTGCTAAATATTGTGATGGCATAATATTAGCGATACAAGAAGGCAGAGACAAGTTAGAGAAAATTGCCGGTGTGAAAATGCAATTCGAAAGGGCAAATCTTGAAATTTCAGGATCAATGATCATTTCTTAATTCAGGGAGGATAATCAGTGGATTCGAAAGTCAGAGTCGATAGGCAGGAAGAAATCCTGATAAAACCACTATCGACATCATCTAATTTTAATATAAAGCGCGCTATGGATATAATCATCTCGTTTTTTATGCTGATAATTACAGCACCTATTTTACTTTTATTCTGCATTCTTATCCCTATTGATTCAACTGGCTCCCCTTTTTTTTATCAGCAAAGACTAGGTCTGGATGGGAAGCCTTTCAATATGATTAAGCTACGTTCAATGGGGATTGATGCCGAAAAAAATGGACCTAGGTGGGCAAGTGCAAATGATTCCAGGGTGACTAGAATAGGAGCCTTTATACGAAAAACACGGATTGATGAAATCCCTCAGCTTATTAATGTTTTAAAAGGAGATATGTCACTCATCGGGCCAAGACCTGAAAGGGAATATTTCTATAAAGAATTCGAAAAGTTTTTGCCTGGCTTTAAAAACCGTTTATATGTGAAACCAGGAATAACAGGGTGGGCACAAGTAAATGGGGGGTATGTTTTAACACCAAAAGAAAAGCTGCATTACGACCTATATTATATTCAACACCGCTCAGTTGCTATGGAAGTCAAAATTTTGTTCCGAACATTGACCATAGTCTTTACTGGTAATGGAGCTAGATAACAAAAAAGGGGGAATGAAATATGAATAAAGTACTAGTAACTGGGGGCTTTGGATTTATTGGCTCTCATATAGTTGATACATTAATCCGTAATAATTATGAAGTGGCTATATATGATAACCTCTCCACCGGATCCATCGGAAATGTCCAGGCCAAAGTCACTCCCTTCTTTGGAAATGTTGAAGATGAGGTCCTACTTGAAAATGCGATGGAGACATTTAGGCCTGACTATGTCATTCATCAGGCTGCACAAGTTAGTGTCCAACAATCCATTTCGGATATTACGAATGATGCAAGGATCAATATCATGGGAACGATAAACATCGCTAAGCTTTCTCACAAGTATGCTGTTAAAAAAATCGTGTTTGCGTCATCTGCGGCTGTATATGGAGATGCTGATGTCATGCCAATCACATTATCACATCTTACCTCTCCATTATCACCCTATGGTGCATCAAAAAAAACGGCAGAGGATTATCTAAAGCTCGCTAAAGAATTATACGATTTAAATTATGTGAATCTTCGATACAGCAATGTATATGGACCAAGACAAACAGCTAGCGGCGAAGGCGGTGTTATATCGATCTTCACTAATCTTGTCATAAAAAATGAGCGGCCCGTCATTTATGGAGACGGCACTCAAACAAGGGATTTCATCTATGTAAAGGATGTAGCCGATGCCAATCTGAAAGCGTTGGAATATGAAGAAAGCGGCACCTTCAATGTCTCATCAACCACCAGTACAAGCATCAATCAATTATTCTCGATTATTCAATCCTTTGGCAGCCATGATTTATCTCCTATTTATCAGCCAGCGAAAAATGGGGATATCAAAGAAAGCATACTCTGTAATAAAACGACACTTCAAAAATTGGCTTGGCACCCCGCTCATTCACTTGAACAAGGTCTTACGAGCACATATGAATATTATTTAAACCAAAATCAGCCTTCTTTAACCAGCAAGGCAATTCATTCACCTGCACCTCTACTCAAGCCAACGACTTTATCGTCATAAAATCGGGAGCGAATAAAGTGAATACTAAGAAGAACTCTATTTTAAAAAATATTGTCCATTTATTTTACAGTACCATTCTATCCAATGTTCTTAATGCGGCCACGCTCATTCTATTAGCAAATTATTTTAACTCAAATAACTACGGGATTTTCAGTGTGGCATTGGCTCTTGCCATGGTCATGAACTTTTTCACGGACCTCGGGACAAGTAATACTTTTCTAAGGGAAGGATCAAAAAAGGAAAACTTAGGAAGAACGTTTTCTTCCTATATTAAGATTCGGATTGTTTGCTCCCTTTTGACCTTTTTTGTTTTTTTTGCCGGCATTCACATTCTTTATCAAGAACAACAAATTCTTTATATGATCTATAGCTTAATGATCCCTATGGTCATTGGCCTGGCGATGCAAAGTATTGGAATAACCTATTTTCAATTAACTGAAAGGATGCAATTCATCGCGTCGATAAAAATCTTCTCTTCTTTTGCGTTAATACTTTCAACCACGGTTAGTATGGGCTTAAAAGTGGATGTTCATCTGGCAGCCTTTTTATATGGATTCTCGTATTTAGCCGGTGGATTTTACAGCCTTTATTTACTGCTGAAAAAAGCGGAAATAAAATGGAAATCTCCTTTTGAAAAACAATTATTAATGAATCTTAGTCCGTTTTTAATCAGTGGGTTATTTATTATGCTAACGCCACAATTGGGTCCATTGGTGCTGGAAAAAACACTGCCTTTAGCGCTTGTCGGCCTCTTTGCAGTAGCCTATCGGATTCCTTCTGCTTTATACCAAATTCCAGGAGTAATCGCAGGTGCTTTTTTTCCACTTTTATTTAAGCGATACAACCAAGGGGAGCTTGCAGAACACACAAGATTGAATATCCTGCAAATGAAAATCATGTCCTATATCGGCATGTGCATGACTATAACCTTATTCTACTTGGCCACTTATCTCGTTACCATTTTATTTGGACCCGAGTGGGGATCTGCGGTTCAGCCTTTAAAAATATTGGCTTTTATAATCGTTCTGCAAGGCTTTAACATTGCCATTGCTGACGGTCTCACAACAAGGGGATTACAGAACCGGCGTACAATTGTCCAGTTCATAACCATCACCGTTGGTTTGGTTTCCTTCTATTTTATGAGCGTTAACTATTCAGTGGCTGGCTCAGCTTTTGCCGTCCTTACCATGGAAATCGTCTCATTCATTGGCTATGTCGCTGCCAACCCGGAAAAAAGAACGGTATTCTTCAGGGTCATACTGCCGTATGGTACCTTCTTTTTCATTAGTTTCATCCTGATGCAAAACTTATTATCCAAGCATCCTTTTATAGCCATGATTTCAACCATCATTTTCGTCACTGCTCTAATTTTGCTGCTCGATAAGAGCATCAAGCAATTAATCGTTGGCTTTATTAAAAAGAAACCTGCTACCGAACATTTACAAGATGGGAGACAAAAAGAGAATGGAAAGATTGCTAATTAATAAAAACACCTCTATATGGTCAGTCTTTCTCTTGTTATTTTTTATTACGCTCAGTAAATATAATATCTCCATCGGTTTTTCTTTAAAAATTTACATGATTTTTCTAGCTATTTTCTTTTGCATTCATTTTCGGGATTTTTATTTCCATACCCTTTATCATTATGAAATTTTATTGCTCTTATTTTATTTCACCTATTGTCTGAGCGGCGCTTTTTCTCAGTATCCTGAATCGAGCATTCGGGTCATTCTAGGAGTGATACTCGTACTTGGCTGTTATTTCATCATGAGATATGTATTGGAGCTAACTTCGTTAAGTGCGATTGAGAAATCGATTGCAAATGTCGGAATCATCTTTAACGTTATAAGCCTATTATTATACATCATAGGTATACAGGTGACAGGAAGATTTCCGACAGGTGTTGAGATTACCTCTTATGGATTATTATTGGACCGGGATTATCCAAGATTAATCGGTTTGCTGGATGACCCCAACATCTTCATTTTTTTTAACACAATCTTTTTTTCCTTTTATTTAACTAATTTAAAGGGATTCAAGCATTCAATTGGATTCCTCCTATGTATGATTACTTCCCTTCTTACTTTTTCTAGAGGTGGTATTTTATCGCTTGTACTGGTGGTCTTTTTGTACATGCTGTTAGCTAATTTCTCAAAAAAAATCAAAATGTTAGCTGTTTCCTTATTATTTCTATCGGTAATATATTTTGCTGGATCTCTTATCAAAATAGATTTTAATGAAATCCTCAGGAGCCGCATTACTGACTTTTCAACTGATGGGGGCAGCGGCAGGTTTGAATTATGGGGGCAGGCGATTAACTACTTTATGGCAAATCCCCTTTTTGGCATTGGCGCTTTTAACTTTTCCGATTATTACGCATTTGATTATAATGAAAAGCTATATGTTCACAATACGTATCTAGAAGTCTTAGTAGAGTCAGGAATCATTGGTTTTCTTTTTTACCTTTCCTTTATATCGATGCTCGTTATCACCTTATTCAAGACTAAATTACATAAGGAAAAACCCTTCATTGTGCTTACACTTTTTGCTTTCTTAATACAAATGATGTCCCTTTCTCTCATGATTAATGAAGCATTTTTTTCCTTTTTAGCACTAACTCTAAAATATATATCCGTATATGAGAGAAAAGAGGGGGAATATAATGACCTACAGCAAAAAGGATGACCGACTTTTAGTTTCCGTGATAACTCCTTCGTATAATAGCACGTCTTTTATTACAGAAACGATAAAAACTGTCCAAAATCAAACCTACTATAACTGGGAGATGATCATTGTTGATGATCAATCAAAGGATGACTCGGTTTCTGTCATTAAATCCTATGCAGAGAACGATTCACGGATAAGGCTTATCCCTTTATCCAAGAATGTCGGAGCTGCCAGGGCAAGGAATATAGCCATTAAAGAAGCACATGGAGATTATATCGCGTTCCTTGATAGTGATGATTTGTGGCTTCCAACTAAATTGGAGGAACAAGTCGCATTCATGCAACAGGGAAATCTCGCTTTCTCTTTCACCTCTTATTCTTTAATAGATGAAGAAGGAAATTCTCTTGATGTTGAAGTAAAGGCACCTAAAGCTGTGGATTATAAGCATCTGATTGGAAATACAACGATTGGCTGTTTAACAGTGATGCTGGATAGGCTGCAAATCAAGCATATCGAAATGCCCGATATTCAGCCTGAAGATACTGCATTATGGCTGTTACTGTTACGACAAGGATATATAGCACACGGCTTACCGAAAGTCTTATCCAAGTATCGGATTGTAAGTAACTCTACCTCAAGAAATAAATTTAAGGCTGCTTACCGATATTGGAAGCTGTTACGAAGCCAGGAAAAATTAAGCTTTGTAAAAGCTAACTTCTATTTTAGCAAATACGCCTATAATGCATACAACAAAAACAGAGGTTCACAGCCTGCCTCTTTACTAAATGGAGGGAAATAAGGTATATGAACAATGTCCTGCTACTTACAGATAAACTCATAACAGGCGGAGCTGAAATGTATTTTTGCAAATTGGAAAACCATCTCCAGGATGAAAACATGACGTTTTACTCTGCTGCTGCGACGGGGGAATTGTACAAGCAAATTCATAACAAACAACAATTCATCCCTTTAAGCTTAAAGAATCACCTTGCCAATCTTAAAATACTGACTAAACAAGTCAGCTTAAAACACATCGATGTCATTCATGCCAATAGTTTACGAATGCTGCTATACTCGATCACCATCAAGAAACTGACCAGAAGAAATATCAAGCTCGTGTATACCAAGCATAATGTAACCATCCTAGAAAAAAAGATGCCCTTTATATTTAAAAGAGTGCTGAATCAGCATGTGGAAGAAATTATTGCAATTAGTAATTTTGAACGGGATAACTTACTTCATCTTGGTGTTAGGAAGGAGCTTATTCGGACGATTTACAATGGCGTAGATGTGGAGCACTTTTCTTTTAAACAATTACAGCCTAAAGAAACCTTCAATGTAGGAATCTTAGCCCGCTTATCAAAAGAGAAAAATCATGAACTTTTCTTGAAAATCGTTAATGAGTTAAAGGATGTTCCTAATGTGATGTTTTATATTGCTGGTGATGGACCGGAGCGGGAATTTGTAGAAAAAATGATTAAAGACTTAAAGTTACGCCATAAAGTGATGCTCTTAGGCAATGCCTCCAATCCATATGAATTTATATGCAATATGGACGTACTTCTTTTAACATCACTTAGAGAAGTTTTTCCGATGGTCGTCCTGGAAGCAATGGCAGCCGGAACACCAATTATGTCAGTCGATGTAGGCGGCATTAAAGAGGCGGTTGTGGACCATGAAACCGGGATTCTCATCTCCCAACATTCAGAACAGGAATTTGCCAAACAAATTAAAACGCTTCAAGATAATGTGGATTTAAGACAACGCTTGGGAAGCAAAGCAAGACAAAAAGTAGAAGAATCCTTCTCCCTCTCAAATATGATTCATTCTACACTGAAAACCTATCAATGAACAAAAAACAAACGATGACCTCGTTTGTTTTTGTTTTTTATACCTATACATACTTTTTGGACAAGCATATGCTATATAACATCACCATAAAAGGAGTGTTATATATGGCAGACCCACTCAACCTCCCTGAGGATTGCCAGAACAGAGATATTGCTAATATTGATTGTTTTGGCGCCGATCCGAATCTAGCGGATAATTCTCCAGCCATTCAAGCAGCGATTGATTATTGTGTAGATAATAACTACTCTAAAGTTGTCATTACAGGGAAGAAACAATATACCCTCTCCTCCCCCATTATCATTAAGCAAAATGTCCATCTAGAAATTGATCCGACGATAACATTAATAGTTAAAGGTAATTTCCAGGTTTTTGAGCTACAAAAGGATGCTTCCCTCTCCGGCGGGACGATTGAAGTAGTCGATACTAGCTTCAATTCATCCGTCATTTTCCTTTCCGGGGCGCAGCAAATAGAAATCCATAATCATACAGCTATATCCAATATCAATATAATTAACCGTACAACAACATATCAAGGTATAGCTATCCATCTATACTGCAACAAAGCTTGGGATTTCATCAGTTTCTTTAAAGCAAGCTCCCTCCAAATCACAAACTTCCATACAGCACTCTATTTAAAAACCGAAAAACTAGTAAATGTAGATACCCCATGCTGGATTAATGCCAACTCCTTCGAGTCCATCTTTATAGACGGCTGCCAGTACGGAATCGAGATTGTCGGAAGCAGTGATTTACCTTACGAAATTTCCGGCAACACCTTTACTGGAATTCAAGTTCAAAGCCGAAAACAAACGAAAAAAGTCATTCGATGCTCAGGTGCTTATAATATATTTGAAGGCATCATATGGGATACCTACCGTATGGATGATCCTCCGCTCGTCATTGAATTCTCCTCCGAATCCCATCACAACTACCTAAGCTCGAATCAGGTATCCACATCCATCCTTGATCGAGGCCAATATAATCGATGCACATCTCCCCATGAAGAATTTCTCCAAGTATATCCACCTCTTGCCTTAGGAAAAGCACACCTGGTCGGAAATCAAGACGATGTCCTAGTAAATGCAAACGTCCGCTATGCTGTACGTCAGCTTTCTGGAAAGGCTCCTTATGGAGGAAATATCAATAACTGCTTCAATTTACTCGATGAGCAAAGTGTAAATTACCTCGATGTCCCTAGTTCCCAGCCGGTTGTGATTGAATTGGATTTTACCAAACAGCCTATTAAAATGCTAAATTGCTTTGGTATTTATTTTGGATGGAATGAAAGTCCCAGCCGAGTATTAATTGAATATCAACAAAGTTTAAATGGACCATGGATTGCAGCTAAGAATCTCCCATTTAATGCCGGTAACACTGTAATCTCAGAAGCAAGAGCAGAAACACTGTATAAAATTAGACTGACGTTAAGCGGGTATACACAAGATCACAAACGATTCCGAATCAACCGGATCTTCGCAAGATCATCGTTACAGCAAGGTGCAGCTTGGTTGCCAACTACAGGCGGAACATTATATGGAGATTTAGAACTTCAAAAAGGGAAAGCTGTGACAATGGCTTCACCAAACGGAACAAAGTGGAAAGTGACTATTAATGACCAAGGCCAAATTATCACTACAAAGCTATGACTATTAAATTTAAAAAAACTGGACTATATTCTCTTTATCCAAAAAGGAAAGGATTATTCCCCATGGATAAGGATCAATAGTACCAGTTAATTAATCGTCATAAATGTTATCTCCAATTTATATTACAGGGTGTGTGCCTATCTATTAGCTAATCACCCTTTTCACTTTTATTATTGATTCAAGATATTGGCCTGACCTCTATCAGCGATTCGACTTATTGGCAAAGATGGGATATCAATGATAGTGCCCATACTATTATCCTTAAGTTCAATAACATCGTTTTGAAGGGTGATTTTGTCCAAATCCCAAGCCATTCCCTCAAACTTATTGTATTGCCCATTTACCTTCAAAATGCTCTTTGTTTTGCCTGAAGGCTGTATCTGTAAATTGGTAAATTGATTACCACTAACTTCATTCGGTACGGTAGAGTTACTATCTATGTAAATCATATTTACACAATCTTCCAATGATAAATTCAAAAAACGATTAGCATTGATCCAGGTCTTACCAGAAAACGGTTCTTCAGCTATTAGCTTTACTCCAGTCTCCATTCCTGCAACCTTGACATTTTCAAAGTTCACGAAGGAAATCTCATGTTCCTTACCGCCTGCATATAAAGATAACCCTGTACCCTGATTACTCTCAGACCAATTAATAATATTTACATCCTTCACTTGCGTTTTGTTCCAGGTATTATAATATTTATACTTACCATCTAAGTAAATGACCTCTGAATTAAATTCAGCATCATTTATCACTACATAAGCACCTTCAATGGAAGCATTCTGCTCAAGCTCAAGCACCCTGAAGTTCCCCTCTACAATGAACTTCGTTCCGTATCCAAATAGCAGCTTAACGCCTTTCTTAACGATGATCGGTGATGAAATCGTATACTCCTTATCATCCAGCATTACCGTTTTTAATTTATTGGCCTTTGCATGATCAATGGCAGCCTGAATCTTCGCAGAATCATTGGCCCCTTTAAAATCTTCAGCGAATATCTTTTCTTTATGATTAGATAGAGAATGTCTCTGTTGAAAAATGAAGAAAACAATCAGCAAAAAACATATGAAAAGACCAATAATTTTTCTCATAAAATACTTCCTTATTTCGTTATTTTTGTTTTTCTACTTGTTAATGCTCTATTATCAATGTATCCTTTCTGCATACAATCATGACTTTCACCTATAGGAGATAAGATCAAGATGTCCCATTACATTTTCGAGCATTATCAGTATTAGCGAAACGGATCGTTTACGTTAACAAGGCCAACATAATCTAAGAAATCACAAAACAATATTGAATTAGGACTATTTGTTTCAGCAATTCCAGTTCTTATACAAACTCTATACTACAATACGCTTTTTCTATCAATACATAAATACTTTTTGAAAATAAAAAAGCAACATATTGTGTTACTTAAAAAATGACTGAGACTTTTTTTGTACATCAATAATAGAATTATTTTACCAGAAGAGAGCCAGTTACTTACAAGTGTAGAGGATAATACCCGAGGTATGTATATAATAATAGAAAAACCCTTCACGGCCATGAAATTCGACTTTCTAAAATGTTCTTTAATAGGAAGGTTTGACTGAATATTTCGCTTATTAAAATTTAGTAGCAAAGGCTCAAAAAGTACGCATTTCCGGGAAAGGAACAATGTGACGCATTAAACATGCCAAGTTTTATCGAACTACTTTAAAAGAAAATATGATGCCCTGTTTTAATGTCACATCCCACTCTATTTAAAACAACTCATTTGTTTAATTTTATTAACTGGAATGTTAAATATTTCATATCATTTCGGTTGTTTTTTCAAACAATGGTCCTGCAACATTTCAAAAAAATGCCAGATTAGTTTTTTTGGTGTTAAAACTAACATCCTTTCAACCCTTCAATTAAAACCTGAAGTGCTAATGTTATTCCAAAATGAAAAATCATATTGATAACCCACCAAATATACATTAGACATCGTAAATCTACCTTCATGGTTTAAGCCCAAAACAATTAAAAAGTCGGAGTTCAGACTTGAATAGTAAAAAAAACGTTTTGATTATTTTAGATAATGTTAGATCAAGATTACATACTTTTAGATAAGTTTTGATTTTAGAGGAAGCGTCTTTAATTATTTGTTCTAAAAAATCGATTATACGACTTCTCATGTCTTTATCATTCAACGCAAGATCAATCGTAGTTTTCACGAACCCTAACTTTTCTCAAACATCATATCTTTCCCCTTCGAATTCATAGGCAAAAACGTGATGTATTGCTTTTAATTTTTTGTATAACATCTGTCTGCTGAATCTCTCCCCCTGCCCCTGGTTCTAGATTTTCTAAAACCTAAATATTTCTGGCGTCAAAATTCAAGTCCCATAATCGCTAAGTTGGATGGTATCATTCCATTTTATGGATTTGCGCAAAATTGTTTACCTAATAACGCCATATTGATCAAATAGGTTTAATAATTCCGTAACGGTGTGCTTCACTTTCTGGAACTGTTTAAACTCCTGTGACAAAGATTTCGTTTTATCAATAAGAATTAGGCCATTTTGTCATAAAAAAACTACACATCCAATTGTTAGATGATGTCTAGCAATTGGGGTGCAGTTCATTGATAGTCTTCTTCTCAGTTATTTATTCTATGCCTTTTCTTATTACTAAACATTTACTCTAAATCTTTAGTAATAATTTCTGGCTAAATATGCTATCACTATATCATCAATAGATAGATAATCATAAATCTCTGACTGCAAGGTTTATATGTAGTAGATTTTATATGGGATAGACTAAGAATATATAATAACGAAACATCTAATATTTTTTAAACTAAATTTTATTTCTGTGGAATTAAAGTCTCCATAAATCAATAGATTCTGGACATTCTAATTTATTGAGAGTACTCTTGATATCTACTACTATACCTTTTCCATGTTTCAATAGTTGATCAAACTGTCCCCAACCGCGTTCTAAATATTCTCTATGTGAAACTGCAACAACAACTGCATCTGCAGGTAGGAGGTCATTATAGTTCGTAAGGCTAACACCATATTCGCGTTCAGCTTCTTTGTTGTCTGCTTCAGCATCTGTAACCTGTACATCCATTCCAAATTCTTGTAATTCACGGATAACATCAATTACCTTTGAATTTCGTAAATCTGGTACGTTTTCTTTAAATGTTAAGCCCAGAACCGTTACCCTTGCCCCTTGTACAGGCATATTTCGCTTTATCATTTTTTTAACTAAGGATGTTGCAACAAAACCTCCCATATTATCGTTAATTCTTCTGCCGGCTAAGATTACTTCCGGATGATGTCCTACTGCTTCAGCCTTATGTGTTAGATAATAAGGATCTACTCCGATACAGTGTCCACCAACAAGACCAGGTGAGAAATTCAGGAAATTCCACTTTGTTCCTGCAGCTTGTAAAACTTCTGAAGTATCGATATCTAAGCGGTCAAAAATAAGCGCAAGTTCGTTCATTAATGCGATATTTACATCGCGTTGAGTATTCTCAATAACTTTTGCAGCTTCTGCTACCTTAATCGAACTTGCTTTAAAAACACCCGCAGTTACTACACTACTATATACATCTGCCACTATATCTAATGTTTCTTTATTTTGGCCAGAAACAACTTTTGTAATTGTTGTAAATGTATGCTCTTTATCACCGGGATTAATACGTTCTGGTGAGTATCCAACAAAAAAGTCTTTACCGTATACCAATCCAGAAACTTCTTCTAAGATTGGAACACATACTTCTTCCGTTGCTCCTGGATAAACCGTAGACTCATATACAACAATCGTTCCATTTTTCATATGTGAAGCAACTGTTTCAGATGCTTTAATCAATGGGGTTAAGTCTGGTTGTTTGAACTCATTTATTGGTGTAGGAACAGCAACAATTATAAAGTCTGACTCAGCTAATTTCTGACCTTCAACTGTAAATTCAATAGATGAAGAAGTCAGTTCTTCATTACTTACTTCGTTTGTATAATCAATTCCTTGCTTAAGAGTAGAAATCCTATGCTCATTAACATCAAAGCCAATAATATTTTTTGATTTACCAAATGCTACAGCAACTGGCAATCCCACATATCCTAATCCTACAACTGCTATTTTTCTATTCATAATATCCAACTCCCTAAACGTTATAATTTAATTTTGTAATAATCAAGGTACCAATCAATAAATTTATTTACACCATCTTTAATCGATGTTTGTGGTTTAAAATCAATGTCTCTAAATAAATCTTCAACATTCGCGTACGTTTGAGGAACATCCCCTGCTTGAAGTGGCATGAAGTTCTTTTTAGCTTCAATTCCAAGCTTTTCTTCAATTGCTGTAATAAATTCCATTAATTTAACAGGACTATTATTACCGATATTATAAATCTTATAAGGGGCTTTACTTGTTCCTGGGTCTGGTTTCATACCACTCCATTCAGGGTTAGACTTTGCTTTTTTGTGAGCTAGACGATAAATACTCTCAACAATATCATCTACATAGGTGAAATCACGCATCATATCTCCGTTATTAAAGACATTAATTGGTTCACCATTAATAATTGCCTTGGTAAATAAAAATAACGCCATATCTGGTCTACCCCACGGACCATAAACCGTAAAAAATCTTAAACCAGTCGTAGGTAAATTGAACAAATGACTATATGTGTGAGCCATTAATTCATTTGATTTCTTTGTTGCCGCATATAGGCTAATAGGGTGATCCACATTATCATGAACTGAAAACGGCAAAGATTCATTTGCACCATATACTGAACTAGAAGATGCATAAATAAGTTGATCGACTTTGTTATGTCGACTAGCTTCAAGGATATTCGTAAACCCTACAATATTAGAATTAATATAGGCGAGTGGATTTTCAAGACTATATCTAACCCCGGCTTGTGCTGCTAGGTTAACTACCACTTCTGGTTTATGATTTGTAAACACATCATTTACACCATAATGATCCTCTAAATCTAACTTATAGAATGTAAAATTTTCATCTGTTAACAATGCTAAACGAGATTCCTTTAATGTTGGATCATAATAGTCATTTACATTGTCGATACCTATAACTTCATGGCCTTCATTTAAAAATTTTCTTGATAAATGGCTCCCTATAAATCCTGCAGAACCAGTAATTAGAATTTTCATATTACATTCTCCTTATATTAGTTTTCTATATATATGGTCGTACATTTTTACAATTGCGCTTATACTATAATTATCTAGAATTCTTTTACGAGCGTTTATACTCAAACTATTCTTGGTATCTTTTGAGAGCTCAATATACTTCAATAACGCATTTGTCAAATTAATAGTATCGATTTCCTCGATGATGTACCCAGTATTTGAAATAATCTCTCTACAATCACCAACATCACTAGTAATGCAAGGAACTCCTATTGCCATTGCTTCTCCAATTACGTTTGGAAATCCTTCACTTTTCGAAGGAAGTAATAACGCATCAAAACACTGCATGATGTTTGGTATATCCGTTCTTTCACCTAGTAAATAAATATTTTTTAAATCATATTTATTTACTAAAAAAGACAATCTTTCATTAGACATATCGACATTTTTCCCACATAACACTAAGTAACAGTTCTCATTTATTTCTCTTAATTTGTAAAAACTTTTTAAGATGAGATCATGATTTTTTAAAGGATGATACCTTCCTACATGTCCAAACACTATTGCATCTATTGGGATATTTAGATTTTCTCTTACATCCTTTCTAACTTTGGAATTTGGGGAATAAAGATTTGTATCAAATCCATTAGGTATAACAAACATTTTTCTTTCTTTGTAATAAATTTTTTTATGGTATTTCTTAGCTGAATTTGATCCGCATATAATGGCGTTGGGAATAAAAGAAAATAAACCGCATAATTTTGCAATAATCACAGTCCTTCTTTTATCTATTCCCTTTACAAAGTTACTGTGTCTAATGTTCCAAAGTAGTTTAACTTTTGGAAACAAAATCTTTATAAATATGCCTATAAAATCAGCATGATACATCCAAGTCTGTAGAATATCAGGTTTTTCATCTCTAAATATTTTGTATAGCTTTTTTAGCTTAATCAGTAAACTACCTTTTGAACCCATATTTAGTGTATATATTTTTATACCTTTCTTTTCTATCGTTTCTCCTAGTACGCCCTTATTTAACAATGATATTACCAGTAATTCATATTTATCCGCATCAGTATTAGAAATTAATTTTACGAGCATATTTTCTGCTCCGCCGTTTCCTAATCCTGTGATTAAATGAACTAACTTTATCCGTTTCATTTTACTGTAGTTCTCACTAATTGAAATGTCATAAAACTCCTCCACCTATTGATCAATTAAAAGTGTGTATATTATTTTCAAAGAATATTTCATAGTTAATTATCCTAAAAAAGAAATTTTAATTTAGCATAGATAATTTCACAATTACCAATAAGGCATAAATTATTACATAAAAGGGAATATCATAATTAGCATTACTATTAATAATCTTTATAAATAATGATCTTTATAATCAATACTAATTATACATTTTTTTTAATGG